>JBDZUZ010000135.1:0-7460 GCA_040255445.1 Planctomycetaceae bacterium
GGGCGCAGGTGCTCGATACCATCATCCGGTTCGACGGCATCTTCGAGGCCGAGCGGGTGCTGACCGAGGTGAAGAAGTCGGGCTTCCGGGTCAGCAAGGCGACGGTCTACCGCACCATCAAGCTGCTGCAGGATGCGGGGATCATCCAGCGGGTGCTCTTCGACGAGGAGCAGTCGCACTACCAGCTGGCCTACGGCAAGGCCCCGCAGGACCTGGTGATCAGGGTTGATACACACGAGGTGATCCCGATCGACCTGCCGGAGCTCGATGCGATCCGCGATGCGGTGTGCCGCAGGATGGGGCTGGAGCCGCAGAGCCACCGGCTGCACATCTTCGCATCCGCGAAGAAGTGATCAGGGTGTGCCGGGCAGGGTGGTTGCAGGGGGGCTTCCAGCGGGGGGCGACGACAGGTCTGTCGCGGCCGGCGGCTCGCGACGCGGGGCCAGACCCACGCGGGTGATGCCCAGTGATGCACAGATCTCGTGGATGCGGACGACGGCGTCGTAGGACGCATCCGCCGCGGGATCGACGACGATGACGAGCCCGGACTCGGGCTGGTTCCGCTGGATGGCGCGGAGCTCTTCGGTGGCGCGATCGAGCGGGATGGGGTCGCCGCCGTCAATCGTTGCGACAGCGTTGGCGGCTCCGATGGGGGCGACCAGCC
The DNA here is from genome assembly GCA_040255445.1 of Planctomycetaceae bacterium. Lineage (GTDB taxonomy): Bacteria > Planctomycetota > Phycisphaerae > Phycisphaerales > UBA1924 > JBDZUZ01. Next base: position 665 of record JBDZUZ010000135.1, read on the forward strand.
CGATGCGGACGATCCGCGGCGGGTTATGCGCGGCGGGAGCATCCGTCGCGCGGTTGCCGGGCAGAGCCGTACGGAGGAACCACTCGGGGCCGAGAAACGCAGCGCTGGCCATGAAGAAGATCAGGATGACCATGACGACATCGACCATCGGCGTCATGTTGGGGCCAACGTGGGTCTCGTAGAGCGAGAGGGCGTTACGGCGGCGGGAGAGGCGGCTCATCGCGGGCTGCCTCCAGTGGTAACGCCATCAGCTCGCTCGGAGACGAGCTTGATCGTGGTGAGCCCGGCAGCGCGGCAGGCTTCGACCACCGGCGCGATGGCGCTGTAGGGCAGCGAGCGGTCGGCGCGGATCTGCACGGTGGCTTCGGTTGCGGCGGCGGCATCGGGGACGCTCTCACGCACGACCTGAGGCAGCGACTCGCGGGGGACTTCCCGGTTGTCGATCAGATAGCGGGCCGAGCCGGGCGCAGCGCCGGGCGCGATGTTGACGACCAGGAGCGCGGTCTCGATCTCCGCCGCGCCGCGGGAGGTCTCCGGCAAAGAGAGCCCGGCGAGGCGGTCCGATGCAAGCGTCGTCACGATCAGGTAGAACACGATCAGGCACATGACGACATCGATCAGGGGGGTGACGTTCACCTTCCCCGGAGTCGCTTCGTGATGGACCTTGCGGATGCGCACGGCGTATTCCTGCGGTCAGCGTGTGACCGTATCAGCGGGCGGGTTCATCGCTGGACGGCACACGCTCGACGATGTCGCCGGCGATCACGATGCCGCGGGTGCAGAGGCGGTCGATCAGACCGCGGTACACGCCGTAGACGAGCAGACACGGGATCGCGAGGCACAGGCCCAGGAGCGTGTGGAAGAGCGCCTTGGAGATGCCCAGCGAGAGCACCTCGGCGCCGGCCTTGCCGCCCGAATCGCCCAGCGATGTAAAGGCAAGGATCATGCCCCAGACCGTGCCGGCCAGGCCCACGAGCGGGCCGAGGTTGCCGATCACGTTGAGCAGGTCGACCTTGCGGAACCAGCGGGCCGACTCTTCGCTCGCCGCGAGTTCGGCGGCGTCGCGGATGACGGCGCGCTCGGCGCCCTTCTTCTCGACCGCGGCGAGGACGATGCGTGCGACGATCGAGTCGCTCTGCTGCGCGGTCGTGCGGACATCCTCCCAGCGGCCGCCCTTGGCGAGGTCGCCCAGCCGCTCGACCGTGTTCTGCGGCAGGACGCGGCCGCGGCGGACCTCGACCAGGCAGAGGATGATCACCGCGACGGCGACGACCGATCCGCCCAGCAGCACGATCGTGAAGATGTCGAACGACTGGACGAAGAGGGCCCAGAGGCCGGTCGCCGGAGCGGGCTCGGCCGCCTGAGCGAGCAGCAGCGGAACAAGCGGGTCAGACATGCGGCGATGGTAGTGGGCCGGGGCTGCCGCCGCGGCCGGCGACGGCGGGGATGCCGCATCAGGACTCTTCGTCCAGGTCCTTCTCGGTCACGCCGCGGCTGGTCTTGTAGCCGCCGGTGAACCAGCGGTAGAGGTCGGCGTGCTGCGCCTGCTCGTTGATGAAGGGGTAGCTGGGGCTCATCGGCTCCACCCACTCGAGCGAGACCGCGCAGCGGATCGGGGCACGCTCCTTGAAGAGCTCGAAGCCCTTGCGGGCGGCCCAGGCATCCGGCAGCGTGAAGCGGAGCCGGCGCGACTCGGGGCCGGTGTGGTCGAGGTGGATCGTCGCCAGTTCGGTGGCGGGGGGCAGCGCATCGGCGATGCGCTGCGGCCACTCGATGACGGCCGCGGCGAGGCCGGCAGCGCGGCGGTCATCTGTGAAGAGGCGGTCCCAGCCGGCGTTCTCGAGTTCATCGGTTCCCGAAACGCGGTAAGCGTCGACATGAATGAGCTGGCCGCCGCCGAGCGGGCCGGCCTCGTGCGGCTCGGGGCGTTTGGCGGGGATCGGGTACTGGTTGACGATGACGAAGGTGGGGCTGGAGACGGTGCGGGGATCGATGCCCAGGCCGGTGGCGATCGAGCGGACCAGCGTGGTCTTGCCCGCGCCCATCTCGCCCTCGAGCGCGAGCACATCGCCGGGGCGCAGCAGCCGGGCGATGCTGGCGCCGATCGCGGCGGTGGCGCCGGGCTCGGGGCTGTCGTGCGTGAACTCGATCATGCGGGATGGTACGGGGGCGTCGGGACGAGATGGGGTGCGGCTGCTGGCTGTGAAGGCGCGGGTCAGCCGTGATCGAAGCCCGCCGCGGCGATGTCCTCGCGGCCGTCTGCGGTGAGCAGCCAGACGCCCGATCCGGGTTCATCGGTGACGCGGCCGATCACGGTGATGGGCGTGCCGGTGTCGCCGCTGCCGGGGGGGCAGGTCTCAGGGAGTTTGGCATCGGGGGAGACGGTGAAGAGGAGTTCGTAATCCTCGCCGTCGCTGATGGCTCGTTTCAGGTCGATGCCCCCGTGCCGCGGCAGGCGATCGGCGTCGATCTCGATGGTGACTTTGGATGCGCGGGCCATGCGGCCCGCGTCGATGCCTAGCCCATCGGAGATGTCCATCATCGCCGTCAGCGCATCGCCGAAGGTGGATGCGAGGAACACCGCTTCGGTGATGCGGGGCTCGAAGGTGAGATGCCGGCCCATGCTGTCGGTATCGAGCGAGCCGCCGAGAGCGCCGGTCACGCAGACGAGGTCGCCGGGTTTCGCGGTGGAGCGGAGGACCGGGCCGCGGGCCGCGTGCGGGCGGCCCAGCAGCGTGATGGTGAGGACGAGCGGGTCTTCGGGCTTGGGCTGCGAGGCGATGTCGCCGCCGACAAGCGGGCAGCCGAAGTGGAGCGCCCACTTGCTGAGCGCATCAAAGAGCAGGTCGGCGCGGGATTGGTTGAAGCCCTTGGGGAGCGCGGCGGAGGCGAGCGCCACCGAGCATGAGCCCGCCATCGCGGCGATGTCCGAGACGGTGCGGGCGATGGCCTTGCGGGCGATCAGGTCGGCGGGCGTTTCGGCGGTCGCGTGCCGGCCGACGACGAGCTGATCGACCTTGAGGAGCAGATCCACCCCGCTCTCGCGGACGACCGCGCAATCATCGCCGGGCCCGACGATGATGTGGCCGTGGTCCGTGGTGAGTGATGCGCTGCGGCGGTAGATGTGGCCGAGCAGGTCGGATCCCCGCATGACGGAGCGTATGGGGTCAGCGCGTGCGGGCGCACGAAAAAGCCCCCGCCGGGGGGCGGGGGCTTTGGATCAACTCAACGGATCGCGGCGGGTTCAGGCCTTCGCGGCGGTCTTCTTGCGGGGCTTGGCCTCGATCGAGCGGGGCGTGCCCTTCTCGAACATGTCGGCGAACTTCCGCTCCTTACGCTTCTTCCACTGGCCGCGGTGGAAGGCATCGCTGGCCATGAGCGGGAAGAGGGCGGAGTATTCCCCGAAGACCATCTGCTCGTTGACGACGTCGACCTTGCCCCAGGAGCAAGCCTCGCGGAGCGTGGAGCCCGAGAGGGCGCCGTCGCGGCTGTCGGCCACCGTGAACTGGATGGCGTACTTGTGCATGCCGATATCGCCGCGGGCCTTGCCGCCGCGGCGTTCGTTGAGGAGCTCGGCGGCGACGACGATGTCCTGCGCGAAGTTCTTGGGCACGCCGCCGCCCATCATGAGCAGGCCCGTGTCGTTGCTGGCGAACTTGATCTCGGTGAGCTCGCGGAAGTCCGCGCCCGAGTCGAAGGCGAGCATCTCGTTCCTGCCCTTGCCCTGCTCCATCATCTCGACCTGGTGCAGGACGATGCCGAAGCCGGCGGAGCAATCGGAGAAGGCGGGGCAGAAGATCGGGACGCGCTTCTTGTAGGCGGTGAGGACGAGGCTCTCGGCCTTGGGGTGGTGCTTGGCCAGGTACGCGCCCATCGCATCGATGAGCTCGCGGCTGGAGTACGCGCCGGGGCCGTTGTCCTTGAGGAACTTGTCGAAGATCTTCTTGGTGGTGTCGTCGGTCGTGCGGAGATCGTCCTCGTCGATGTAGGTGTCGTAGATGCGATCGATCATGAGGTTGCGGAGCGTCGGGTCATCGACGGGCGGGGCCTCGGGCGAGCCGGGGGCGATGTAGTGCTTGAAGCCCAGGCCCTCGAAGAAGTCCTGGTCGACGATGTTGGCGCCCGTCGACACGATCGCGTCGATCATGTTGTTCTCGAGCAGCGTGATGATCGCCTTCTTGAGGCCGGCGGAGACCATCGACCCGGCGAGGGTCAGGATCACCGCGCACTCCTTGTCGGCGAGCATCATGTTGTAGATCTCGCAGGCCTTGGCGAGCGTGCGGCTCGAGTACGCCATGTGCTTGTAGGCGTCGATGACGGGGCGCGCATCGAACTTGGTGATGTCGATGTGCTTGACGGGCCGGGAGAGGAGGTCTTTCTTGGTCCAGTTCGCCATTGTCGTGCAGCTCCTTTGCTTTGGGAGTCGGTCGTGTGCGGTCGGGGTCGTCGGGGGAGGCTCCGCAACGGAATGCGGCATCGGTCCGGCGGCCCGGGCACGCGAACGGCCCATCGCCCAGGTGTGTACGGCCAAGCCCCCCTGGCCAGTCTGTGGTTGGAACGCTGCCGCGGGGGTGGCGCGGCAGCGGGATTGTAGGGGGGTCCTGGGTCTTGGGTACCCCGGCGCTTCGCGTGGGCAGGGTGAATCTGTCGGCTGTATACGGAGGGTGGTCACTCCTCGGGGAGATCAAGCTCGAAGTCGTCCTCTTCGAAGCCATTGACCTCGCGGGCCGACCACTTCGAGCCGGTCGCGGCGTCCAGACGCTTCAGGACCGCCCCGATGACTCCGGCAACCAGCAACTCGGGCAGCTCTCCTTCGAACGCGACCTCGGCTTCTGTCTCGAGATTGATGAAGGTGACCTTCACGCCGTGGACATCGATCGGGTGCGTGTCGTCGCTCTTGTACCGCATCGGCAGCACGGTGTGGTCCACGCCGACCGGGAAAAAGCACTCGGTGGTCGGTGAGGTCCAGCCGTCGTAGCTGTCGATCTCCGTCTCCAGAACGAAGCATCGGCGCCGCTCGTGGTGCCGTACCAGTTCCCACTCCCACCGGTCTATGTGCAGGCGGTAGAGCGCGGTCCGGCAATGGGAGCGGCCGTGGTTGTCAGCGACGATGTTTCCTCCTCTGACTGTGATCGACCTGCTGCCGGGGTCGAGAGCCGCGTGGTGCTCATAGATCCAGCCCGGCATCACGCCCGATGTCGGCCGCTCGGAGATCGCCATCGTCCGCAGGTCGAGTTCATACACCGGCGTGAATCCCTGGCGGCGGTCCGGCGGGTATCCGAGGCAGCCGATGATGACGATGCGGTCCCCCACGAGCGTCGCGGAGTGAAAGTCGGTGGGCGGGAAGACCGAGCGCGGATACCCGAAAACGTCGACCTGTCCCGACTCCTCCGTGACCCACGATTCGCCCGGCGCGGGGTGGATCACGATGACATCGTTGTAGATGCAGAAGTCCGGGTCGTAATGGTCTTCGTGCTCGCCCGCGATACACACGATCCGGCCGTCGGGCAGCGGTGTCTGCGTCATGCCGTAGCGGTCGAAGCACCAGTCGGGGTCGTTGTGCCAACGGTCACCGGCGCCGTGCCTCCACTGGGCTCCCAGCGGGAGACGCAGTCGGTACGCGTTCGCGCCGGCGCGGACCGCGTGGTCCCACCATGGGTTCGTCATTCGCTCCGGATTCGTGGTCCCGAAGCGGGGCCGCCGGAACTGCTCGAAGACATCATCGCTCGGCGGCATGGGGATCCAGAATACGAAAACGGCCGCCGCGTGCCCGGGGCGCGCGGCGGCCGCGTCATGCTTCCGTCAACATCCTGCGAGCTCAGCAGCCCGCCTGCCAGCGGACGAAGAAGAAGGTGATGTCGTCGCCGTCGGTGCCGCCCGAGCCGTCGATGTCGGCGTTGCCGGCCTGCCAGTCGGCGAAGAAGGCGGTGATGTCGTCGCCATCAACGCCGCCCGAGCCGTCCCAGTCGCCGGGGCAGTCGGGGGAGTCGCAGCGGGTGAGCGCGGCGATGCCGCGGGCCGCGACCGGGCCGATCGTGATGAACGAGCCGCCGATGTACAGATCACCATCGTGCACGCCCAGGCCGAAGGAGGACGGCCAGTTGCCCGACGTGGTCTGGCCCGGCGTCGAGGAATCACGCAGGCTGCCGTCGACCGACACCCAGGTGTTGCCCTCGAGGCGGCCGAAGTTGTTGATGCCCGGGAACGCGGTGCCGGAGAAGTAGAGCTTGGCGCCGTCGCCGTTGTCCCAGGCCACGAGGTCGGTCACGCGGCCGGTGCCGATGACGCCGCCGACGGGCGTCCAGGCGGTGCCGTTCCACTTGGCGGCGTTGGTCTGGCCGGACACGCCAACGATACCGAAGGTCGTGCCCGCGACATACAGCGCGGGGCCGGTGCCGTCGTCGAAGACCGTAACGGCATTGAGGTACTTGAGGGAGTCCGAGCGGGTCAGGCCGTTACCGATCCGGCTCCAGCTCGTGCCATCGAACTTCGCGGCGAGGATGGTGTTCGCGCCGTCGATCGAGTCGAAGCGGCCGACCGCGTACAGAGCCGGGCCGGTGCCGTCATCGAAGATGGTCAGGTCAGCGACGTACGGGCTGAAGGGGCCGTTGATGCCAACGCCGGTGCCGATGGGGAGCCACTGCTCGCCGTCGTACTGCGCGAGGCCGCCGAAGGGCACGCCGAACCCGCCGCCGGCGTAGAGCCGCTCGCCCTGGCCGAGGTTGCCGACCTGGAGCGCCCAGCTCGCGTTGCCCGCGGGCACACTCAGGCCGAGCGCGGACCAGCTCGAGCCGTT
>JBDZUZ010000135.1:7470-10745 GCA_040255445.1 Planctomycetaceae bacterium
CCACGCGGCAATCGCTTCGGTGCCGGGCACGCCGCCCGCGCTGGTGAAGCGGCCGGCAACAACCAGCCTCTCGCCGTCGCCGGGGTTGTACGCGGCCATCGCGGCGAGGAACCCGTTGGTGTTGCCGATCGAGATACCGGTGCCCAGCCGGTTCCAGGTTCCGCTCCCCGCCTCGTAGCGGGCGAGGATCTGGGAAGAGATCCCCCCGATCTGGGAAAACGAACCGCCGACGTACAGGTCGGTTCCGCCGCCGTCATCCCAGGAAAGGATCGGGCCGGCGTAGCCGTTCCCCAGGCCGGGGAGTCCGACCGAGCCGTCGAAAGTGTCGGGGCACTGCGAGAGTGCGGGCGCGGCGATGGCGCAGAGCGTGAACAGCGAGGCAGCGAGTTTCATGGGGGTTCACTCCAGAACCGCGGTTCTCTGAACGGGTGGCGGAGTGGCCACGCCGGTTCCACAAGGTACTGGAACGGTCCGGAAATGCAACGGGTTATAGAACAAGGAAGCGCGGTCTTAACACAACCGGGCGTCCCGGCCGATCGACGCGGGGAGTGAGCGGCTCCCCGACGCCTGGCCACTCAAAACGACAACGCCCGCGGCGGTCGCCGCGGGCGTAAGTCCTTGAAAGCTGGGGATCTAGGATTTGAACCTAGACTAACTGAGTCAGAGTCAGTCGTGCTACCGTTACACCAATCCCCAAGATGAGCGGCCCGCCGGGATGATCCGGCTGGCTTGGCCAATCCTACGCGGCACGACTGCCCCGAGGCAAGACACCTGCGACCGGCGGCCGACCGCCTCTATATAGAGGCGGCGACCCGCGACAGTTCGCCGTTCCGCCGGGTCACGGGCGGGGCGGGAGCGGGGTCGCGCGGCCGTAGACCTTGTGACCGCTGCGGGTGGGGGCCGCGGGAGCCTCGGTCTGCTGCTTGGTGGGGATCGTCTGATCCATCCGATCCGCGCCGACGCCCGCGGGCGTCGGGGGCGTGAGGCGACGCTGCCGCATCTGATCGATGTTGCGGTCGAGCTTGCCGAGGATGGCCTTGACCTGATTGAACGACTTCTCGGACGGACCCATATCGGACCTCCCTGTCATGGACCAAGGAGGTATCGACGCGCCATCCCGCCAACTTGCGCTGCACTGTTCTCGGTACTCGCCGTGCGCGTGAAGGCGTGCCGTCTATGCCGACTGGGCGAGTTCACCGCGCAGGTCAATCTCGGGTTACACGCTGAAGAGGCGCAGCGCAGTGACAACGCAGCGGCGCAGCGCGGTTACACGCGGAAGATCGAGCCCAGGCGCTTGCCGAGCAGTGTTGATGCGCCCGCGAGTGTCAGCGTGAGCAGCGCCATACCCCACACACCCAGCGCGCTGGCGATGTACATGCCGTCCGCGAGGCGCTCGGTGAACGACCAGATCGCCTTGGTGAGCGGGTAGTCCTCGGGCTGTTGCGCGAGGATGAGTGAGTCGCTCACTTCGAGCATGCTGAAGGCGAACACGAGCAGGCCGCCGGCGATCAGGTTGGCCATGATCAGTGGCAGAATAACTCTGCGGACCGCGGTGATGCGCGAAGCGCCCAGGTTCACCGCCGCTTCCTCGAGCTCGCCGCTGGTCTGCTCGAGGCCGGCGACGGTCGACCGCACGATGTAGGGCAGCCGGCGGATGGCGTACGCCACGATCAGGAACGGGATCGGGTTGGGATCCGCCGCGATCACGCTCGCGAAGCCCGAGAGCGGCCCGTCCTTGCCGAAAGGCCACTGCAGGCTCATCGCGACATAACCGAATGCCATGACCAGCCCCGGCACCGCGAGAGGGAGCATGCACAAGGCATCGAGCAGTGTGCGGCCGACCACCTTTGTGCGCACGAGGATGTACGCGACGCCGATCCCGATGATGATGTCCAGCCCCATTGCCGCGAGGGCGAGCTTGAGGCTCATGGCGATGGCGTTGAAGGAGTCGGCAGCGCCCAGCGCCTCTGAGTAGTGCGCGGTGGTGAAGACGGTGGGGACCGCCGAGCGGTACCACTGCCCCGGGGCTGTGAAGCTGGTGAGGATGACGCCCAGGTGCGGCAGCAGCGCGAGCAGGGTGATGAGCCCGAACGCCGCAGTCGCGGCGATCCCAACGCCGCCGGGGAGCTTCTTCACATCAGCAGCGCGGGAGGCCTTGGAGTACATCGCGTACCCCTTGCGGCCGAAGAGCCCCTTGCCGATCAGGTAGATCAGGACCGCCGCGCCCAGCAGCACGACGGTGAGGGCGTAGGGCTCGGAGGAGTTCTCGACCTCCTTGAGACCGTTGAAGATCTGGACAGGGGTGACCTGGTAGAAGTCGAAGATCAGGGGCGTGCCCAGTTCGGTGAACGCCCAGATGAAGACGATCGTGGCGCCGGCGAAGAGGCCGGGGCGGACGAGCGGGAGTGTGATGCGGAAGAACCGCCGCCACGGACCGGCGCCCAGGTTCTCGGCGGCTTCGTCCAGCGCGGGGTCGAGGTTGGCGAGCGAGGCGGTCGCGTTCAGATAAATGATGGGGTACAGGCCGAAGGCCTGGACGATGATGACGCCCCACATCTTGGCGTCGCCCAGCAGGTCGAACTCGGTTCCGAAGAGGGCATTGAGCGAACCGGCGCGCCCGAGGAGCGCCCGCACGCCGATCGCGCCCACGAAGGGCGGCAGGATCAGCGGCACCAGGATCGCCGCGTTGAAGAACGCCTTGCCGGGGAACTTGTAGTTCGCGGAGAGGATCGCGAGGGGGAGGGCGATCAGGATCGCGAGCGTGGTGGTGCCGGTGGCGATCTTGAAGGAGTTGATCAGGCCTTGGACGAGCACCGGGTCAGAAAAGACCGCGGCGATGTGCCCGAGCGTGAACCCGCCGTCGCCGGTGGTGAAGCCGCCCCAGACGGTCAGGAGGATCGGATAGACCAGGAACAGGATGAGGATGGTCAGCGCGGCGAACAGCAGGGCGTAGTGCCAGAAGGAGCGGAAGAACCGGCGCGTTGGCGCTGGGGTCGGCATGGCGTGGAGTGTAGGTGAAAGCTCCCGGTCTGCCCAAAGCCGACAGGCCGGTCCGCGGCACACTTAAAGAGATGGCGGCGTCAACGGCTTGGGGCCGAGGGTCTGGATGGTGACCCGCCCGAGCGGGCGTCGGGCGAGGTACTCGTTGAGCTGATCGAGGCTGACCGCATCGAGCTGGCCGGCCATCTCCTCGAGCGAGCGGGCGCGGCCGAGGCGGCGGTGATCGGCGGCGACCGCCGCGGCCCGCGCTCCGGTGGACTCACCGGAGAAGACCA
>JBDZUZ010000010.1:0-51812 GCA_040255445.1 Planctomycetaceae bacterium
CTGATCAGCACCAGTGTTTCGGACATCCCCGCGGCGGCTTTCGGCCCCGGCTCGACGGCCAGAGAGTCGCTCGAGGGCCGGATCATGATCGGTCGCCGCTCACGGGTGGTCCCGATCGAGTGCGTGGTCCGCGGCTATCTCGAGGGGTCGGGGCTCAAGGAATACCGCGAGACGGGCGCGGTCTGCGGCGTGAAGCTGCCCGCGGGGCTCAAGCAGTGCGACCGGCTCCCCGAGCCGATCTTCACGCCGGCGACCAAGGAGGAGGGCGGGAAGCACGATGAGAACATCTCGTTCGACCGCGCCTGCGAGCTGGTCGGGGGCCCGCTGATGGAGCAGTTGCGGGCGGTGTCGCTCGCGATCTACCTGGAGGCCGCGGAACACGCGCGAGCGCGGGGCATCATCATCGCCGACACCAAGTTCGAGTTCGGCATCCCGCTCAACGCCGACGGCAGCGATGAGGGCGATGAACCGATCCTGATTGATGAGGCGCTGACGCCCGACAGCTCGCGGTTCTGGCCGGCGGATGACTACGAGCCCGGCCGCGCGCAGCGAAGCTTCGACAAGCAGTTCCTGCGTGAGTACCTCGAGACGCTCACCACCAGTGGCCGCTGGAACAAGCAGGCCCCGGGGCCGGAATTGCCGCCCGAGGTCGTCGCAGGAACGGTGGCCAAGTACCGCGAAGCGCGGGACCGGCTGACCGGCGATTGAGGCCGGAGACTCAGACCGGCGACTCCGACGGACGACTGGCGCGCGCGACTGACGCGCTTGACTCGCCCGCCGCGTCGCCACGGCCTGAGGGCAACTACCGCGCTTCGATCGTCGCGTTTGGCTGCTGGGGCGCCTGCCGCTCGATGAAGCCGCGGAACGCCTGCATATCGCGCGGCTCGGGGAAGACCTGGTCGAAGGTCCGGCCGACACCGCCCGCCGCGCGCTTGTCGAGGAACTCCTTGTAGGTGTCCCGCAGGGCGTCGTAAGCGAACTGGCGGAGGTCGTTGGGAGCGCGGTCGTAGACCGTCTCCGCATCCTCGAGCCCCAGCGACTGCATGAGCTGCACGAAGAAGACGCCGGCGATCATGCGGAAGTCCGAGTCCATCTGCTCCATGCGTGCGGTGCCGCGGTCGACGTTGGTTGTGCGGTACTGCTCTTCAAAGAAGAAGCGGTGGACGCGCTTGGCGTATTCGATCTGGGCGCGGAAGAGGTCAAGATCGCCCTGGAGCAGGCCCGCGACGTACGCGTTGTGGAGCGCGCCCGCGACCTGCTGCTGCATGATGTAGGGCGAGCTCAGCCGGTCTGTGAGTTCCTTGTTCACGAACTCGGCCAATGGGATCGAGAACTCCTCGGGGCGTCCCTTGTAGTGCACGTTCTGTTCGGGCATGGTGCCCAGCTCGGTGTACCACTTCTGCGCTTCGGCGATATCGCCGCGGGCGTAGAAGAAGGAGACGGCATCCTTGAGGAAGTTCTCGTAGCCGCCGATGTAGGGCCGGTAGCCGCGGTCGCCCGCGATATCCGCCCACGACCGGTTCTCCATGTCGCGGCTCTTGACGATCTTGCCGTAGGTGTCGACGAAGTAGGGGTTGGGCACCATCTGCATGAACGGCTCGCCGGGCGTGAAGGTGCCGGCGAAGTCAAAGTACATGTTGCCGGAGCGGAAGAGGTCCTGCACCGACTGGATCACGATGCGATCGGTGTTGATGAAATCGAAGTCGCGCTTGTTCCGCTCGGTCACGCGGGCCTCGCCCATCTCGACGCCGCGGGCCGACCAGTAGAGCGAGTGCGCGGCGTGGTGCCGCCAGTCCAGAGGCCCGTAGTACCGCGTGTAGCGGATCATCCGCTCGGGCTCCATGTTGTATTCGTCGATCAGCACGCGCTTGCGGATATAGGCGAGCAGATCACCCCACGCCTCGGCCAGCGAGGCATCCTCCATCAGCGTCTTGAGCGCCTGCGACCTTGGGCCCATCCGCTCGACGATCTGCGAGATCTCGGCGCGGTTGTTGAACGCCAGGATCGCCTCGCGCCGGAAGAGCAGTTCGCGCGAGATGGGCATGGGGATCGCGCCCAGCCGGTTGACGAGCGTCTCGACCTGCGGGTTGCGCTCGATCACGCCGTCGAGCGTTGCGGGCGAGTTGGTGATGGGTTCGAGCCACTCGACATATCGCTCGATCGCGGCCTCGCGGTCGCGCTCGCCGGGGGGCGCGGGCGGCGGCGTGCCCAGGTTGATCGTCCATTCCGCGGCGAGCTGCCGCTTGTAGTAGGGGTTGGCGTCGTCGGTGTAGCCGCCGATCTTGTGCAGGAAGAACCAGCCCAGCTCCTTGTGCAGGAGCATGTCGTTGGGGTTGGCGGGGATGCCCTGTTCGCGGAGCAGGCGGATGCCGGCGTTCACCCACTGCCAGCGCTCTTCGCGGGTCTGCGTCGCGACCGAGACGTTGTACGCGAGGTTCCAGCCGTGGAAGACCCAGACGCGGGGGAAGCGGGGCTGCAGTCGCGTGATCGCGGAGGCGAGTTCAATCGCCTCGTAGTACTTGCCGGCTTCCTTGAGCGAGTTGGCGCGGATCCAGAGGAAGTTGACGAAGATGCCGCGGAACGCGCCCATCGCGATGCCGACGGAGACCTCCCAGGGCTGGCCCTCCTCAGCGCGGTCGGTGTAGGCGAGCTCGTTGCGGCCGATCATGGCCGTCATGACGGTGGCGAGCACCGTCGAGCAGCCCATCGAGGCCGCGAGGACGATCGCCGCGGCCGCCTTGACCTTTGTCTGTCGCCTCATGGGTGGTTCCTTTCCGGAACGCGTGCGGACGCAGAACGCGTCTCAAAGGTTTTTAGTGTCCGGAGTAGGTGGCCAGTTCGCGCTTGCTGAAGATGTACGTCCCCGCCGCGTAGAGCACGATCGACATGATGATGAGGACGACCGTGCCGACCGCGACATCGGCCCAGCTCAGGAGCACCCCGTCGACCAGGCGGCCGGTGGGCCGCAGGTCCGCGTAGACGCGGAAGACGCTGGCAACCGCCCGGGCGATCCAGCTCACCACGGTGTTGACCACCAGCACATCGCCCTCGCGGGTCTCGGTGCGGTAGCTCTCGAGGCTCTCGAGGATGAAGTTGGCCCCCTCCGCGGCGAGGAAGGTCGTAAACGCCACCAGGCACGCGACCGGGTAGCTCATGAAGGTCGTCGCGAAGACCGCGAGCATGGCCAGGAACGCCAGCTTCACCCAGAGGACACCCATCACCCGCACGAAATTCATGCGGAAGCCGCCCACGGCGTAGGTGATCTCCAGCCCGTCGGGCGGGAAGACGATCGTCTCGGGGTTGACCGTGCGGTTGAGCAGGTCGCCGTTGACGACCATGAGCCGGACGATACCGTCGCCATCGACGGCGGTGGGCAGGAGCGGGATCGTGTGCGTCTGGCCGAGGCCGAAGCTTTGGACAGCGGGCGAGCTGTCGGTGAAGGCGAAGGTCAGCTTGTAGATCTGGTCGGGCGGGTTGGAGCCGGCGTTGATCTTGATCCGCAGGATCAGTTCGCGGCCGCTCTTGGCGGCATCCTCGAGCCCCGAGAACGAGTAGTACTGCGCCTGGCCCGGCGCGATGGCGCGATAGGACTCCACCGCGGTGCGGCGGAGGTCGCCGCGGATGCGGTTTACGATCTCCTCGCGACGCATCTCGCGGAGGCCGCGGGCCTCGTCGTCGAGCGTGGAGAGGTAGTTGAGTTCGGTTTCGACGCGGGCCTGGACGTTCTGCTCGAAGACTTCCTCGTCGAATTCGGGCGGGTCGGCCTGCACCGCGCTGCGGGCGGTGAGCACCTGGGTCTCGAGGATGAAGCGGTCTTCGGTGGGCCCGCCGCCGCCGGCGGTCGAGACATACGCCGTGCGTTCGTTGTACGCGGGCTGCTGCCGGAGGTACTCGGTGAAGAGGAAGATCGCCGAGCCGCAAACCGCCAGGAGCACCGCCGCGAGCCCGACGACGCCCAGCCATTTGCCCAGGAGGTATTGCCACGCGGCGACCGGCTTGGTCATGGTCTGCCAGATCACGCGGTCGCGCTGCTCGAAGGCGACCGTCGCCGCGGCGAAGGTGAGCACGAGCACGGCGATGATCCAGAAGGAGCCGCCGGTGGCGTATTGCAGGAAGGCCTGCACGCGGTAGCGGAGCGGCTGGTCGGCGTCGAGCAGACCGGGGAGCGCGGCCAAGCCGAAGACCAGCAGAATGATGAAGACCAGCGAGAGCTTGAGCCGCACCGCCTCGGCGAGCACGTTGCGGGCGACGGCGAAGACCGGCCCGGGCCCCGCCAGGAGCAGCCGCAGGAGTTGCATGAGCGCGGTGAACGCCGCGGTGAGCGCGAGCACACCACCGACAAGGATCGGTGCATCGCCGGTCCCCGGGATGAACGCGAGCGGCACAACGAGCACGAGCCCGGCCAGAATGAGGCCCAGATACGTGAGCCCCAGGCCCAGCCACACCACGGTGATCGCGAGGACGACGCCGACACCGATGCCCACGACGATCGCGGTGGGGTCGTTGCTCGCGGCGAGGGCCTGCTCGATGATCCGCTGTGTCGCGGCTTCCTCCGCGGCGCGGACAGCATCCGCCCCGGCGGGGTCGGCCGGGGCCGTGGCGGCGGTCGTTGCCTCGTCAGCGCGGAGCGCGGCGATCGGGTCGTCGAGCGTCACGACATAGGCGATAGCCCCGGCGAGCGCGAGGCCCGCAAGGATGCAGGTCGCGACGATCTTGAAGAGCCGCTGCTGCTGCAGCCGGTTCAGACGGGCGAGCGTGTCGCGCAGCTTCACCGACGGTTCTCCGAATCTGGCTTGTCGCCTTCGTTCGCCTTGTCATCGTCATCGATGAGCGAGCCGATGACCGAGCGGTCGATGTCCGCGGGTGGCGGCTTGGGGGGCGGGGTCGGGCGAACCGGAGCGTTCCCGCCCTGCGTTCCGCCGCTGGTCCGCGCGGTGTCCGCCTGTGGCGGCGCGCCGGCGGGTTCATCGTCGTAAGTCGAGAGCAGGCCCTCGATGACTTCCTCATCTGGCTCATCGGAGGCTGGCTCTGGCGCGGGAGTTGCTGCCGGCGGCGGTGCTGCGGCCTCGGCCGCGGCGGCCGCGGCGGCGGTCGAACCCGCGCCGGTCATGAGCTTGTCGATCAGCGCCTCGCCCTGCACCGCTTCCTGCGAGCGGAGGAACTCGGCTGTCTGGCCGCCGGCGGTGGCGCCGGAGGTTGCGAGCTGCTCGCTCTTGGCCCGTTCCACGATGTCGAGGAACAACTCCTCGAGCGACTGACGCGGCTTGGCGACGCGGGCGATCGACTTGGCGCCGCCGGAGCGGGCGCGGATGAGCTTGTCGATCTCCGCAACCGTCTCGTCGTCGAGCGCATCGGTCTCGATCGTCGTCATCGTCTCGGTGGTGAGCAGCGAGTCGCAAGTGCCCTCCGCCCGCTTCTGACCGCCGTAGAGGATGATCAGGCGGTCGACGCAATCCTCGACATCGGCGAGGAGGTGGCTCGAGAGCAGGATGGTCTTGCCGCGGCGGCCCAGCTCGATGATCAGGTCCTTGATCTGGCGGGTGCCGATCGGGTCGAGGCCGGTGGTCGGCTCATCGAGGATGAGGAAATCAGGATCGTTGATGAGCGCCTGGGCGATGCCGATGCGGCGCTGCATGCCCTTGGAGTACTCGCGGACGGGGCGGTACTGCGCGCCGGTCAGGCCGATCATGTCGAGGAGCTGATCGATGCGGCGCTGACGGGTCTTGTACTCGATCTCGAAGAGCTTGCCGTAGTAATCGAGCGTCTCGCGGGCGTTGAGGAAGCCGTAGAGGTAGGACTCCTCGGGCAGGTAGCCGATTCGCTTCTTGATGTTGACATCAGAAGCAGGCTTATCGAAGACCGAGACGCGACCGGAGGTCGGCCGCAGCAGGCCCAGCAGCATCTTGATCGTCGTGCTCTTGCCCGAGCCGTTGGGGCCGAGCAGTCCGAAGATCTCCTGTGGGTAGATCTCGAAGGTGAGGTTGCTGACCGCGCGGGCGCGGTCACGCATCCAGAAGTCCTTGAAGATCTTCGTGAGCTGCTGCACGGCGACCACCGGGCGGCCGCGCGAGGTATCGGCGGCCTGTCCGGAAGGCTGGCTGTCGGTGGACTTGGCGGTCTGGGAAGTGGCGGTGGTCGTCATACGTGTCCTGACCCGCCGCGGCGGATTAGCGGGCGGTGACTTCCTGGGCGCTCGTATCGGTCTTGAACTGCTCGCGCATGAGCTCGCGCATCCGGCGTTCCTGCGCCGCCTCGTTCTCGCGACGCTTTTTGGCCTCTTCGAGCTGGCGGAGGATGTCGGGGTCCTGGTTGAGATGCAGCACCAGACTGTTCGTGCCCGCGGGCACGAGCTGGATCTGCACGCTGTCGCGGTTGAGGAACGTGCGGAGCGCGCTGTTCCACTCCGAGCTCACCATCAGCAGCGGGTTGGCCTCGAACTGCGCCTTCTTGGCGAGGTAGCGGTCGAGCCGCCCCTTCGCGGAGCTGACAGTGGTCTGGCGGTACTGCGAGGCCTCGGCGAGGATCTCGGCGACGCGGCCGGAAACCACGCCCTCGACGGTGCGGCCGTCGAGCTCGACACGCCGGCCCTGCAGCAGGTCGTCGATGCGGGCGAGGATCTGATCCTGCGCCTGCTCGTCGCCCGTGGCGGTAGCGAGCTCGTAGGCGTCGATCTGCTGGATCAGCAGCGTGGCGGCGTCACCGGCCACGCCGTTGAGCGTGCTGGTCCGCTGCGAGTTGGCGCTCTCGATCGCCTTGGCCGCGTTCGAGACCGCCGACTGCACCTTGGCGAAGTCGGCACGGACCCAGAGCGGGGGCGTGCGGTCGGTGGGGCTGAGCTTGTCGATCAGGATGCCCGACTCGGCGCGGTCCAGCGTGTCCTGGGCGATCTGCTTGGCGATGCGGGCGACGGAGTTCTGCTCGTCGTTGGACTGCTTGAGCAGGTCGTCAATGGTGATCTGCGCCACCGCCTGCACGATGCCCCGCTGCACCGCGGCCCGCACGAGCTCGGTCTCGACAGACTTGTCGTTGACGTTCTCGGTGTAGTTGCGGACGCCGTCGCGGCGGTACTGGGCCTGCCACTGCATGTGCACCAGCGCGCCGTCGGCGGTGATCAGCGAGCCGCTGCCGCCCTCGTTGGGCTTGAGCTGCGCGGTCGGCGCGATCTTGTCGATCGAGGGATCCGCGGCGTTGGGCGTCGGGTTGAAGACCCAGAAGGCCTTATCGATCCGCAGATCGTTGGTGCCTTCCTTGTTCACCGTGATCAGCTCGCCCAGCGGGTAGGGCGCGCTCCACTGGAACCCGGGCGGCAGGTCGCTCGCGGTGATCTCGCCGAAGAGCAGGCGGATACCGCGCTCGCCTTCCTTGACGGCGGTGAAGCCGCTGAGGATGAAGGCCAGGCCCAGGAGGACCATGACCAGCTGCACGCCGCGGTAGGTGATGCGGAGCGCATCGGCCAGCGACTGGTTCGCCGGGTCGAGCATCGCGGCGTTGTCCGCGGGCGCGGCATCGCGGCGGAAGGTCACCGAGCTCTCGCGGCGCGGACCGATCCCGCCGCCATCTTCACCCTGCGGTTGATAGAGGATCGGGTCGATCATCAGCGCTGCTCCCCGGTGTTCGAGCCGGTCGGACGGGCATCGGTCGAGCGGCCATCCGTGGTGCCGCCATCGGCAGCCGAGGTCAGCCAGTTGCCGGGCATGCGCATGGCCGGAATCTCGCCGGACTTGAGCGAGTCGAGCGCGTTGGGATCGAACAGGGACATGCCGGGCATCGAGCCCGAGAGCACGAGCGTCGTGCGCTTGGCCATCGCATCCCGCATGAACTCGATGTTCTCGAGGAACACCGCGAGCTGCGGGTTGCTGTTCATCTGCTCGATGTAGGGCACGGCTTCCTGATCGCCGCGGACGCGGATGTTCTGTGCGAGCCGCTCGGCGAAGGCGGTGATACGGCGGGCATCGGCCTCGGCCTTGGCGCGGATGGCCTGAGCGCGGGCGTCGCCCTGGCTCTGGGTCTCCTGGACGAGCGTGTCACGGGCCTTCTGCATGCGCTCGAACACGGCCTTGGTCACTTCTTCGGGGAGGAGGATGCGGGTGATGCCCAGGTCGACGGCCTGCACGCCGTAATCGGCGAGCTGGAGGCCGGTCTGCTCATCGGCCGCAGCGCGGAAGGCCGCGAGCATGCGCTGCTCGAGCTCGGCGAGCTTGCTGGCGCTGGCGCCGGCGGAGCCGCCGACGCTGAAGAGTTCATCGAGGCGGTAGCGGCTGACCAGCGCGATCACCGAGCGGAGGTTGGCGCGGAGCGCTTCCTCGGCCTTGGCGTAGTGGTCCTCGGCGCGTTCGCCGGCGTTGCTGAACCGCTGGAAGAAGCGGAGCGGATCATCGACGCGCCAGGCGCAGAACGCCTCGACGATCACCTGGCGGTTGTCGGCGGTCTGCTGCGTCTCGAGCTTGAGGTTCAGCACGCGGACCCGCGTGTCGTACTTCGTCACCGAGTGGAACGGGTAGATCAGCTTGAAGTAGAGCCCGGGCTCGGTCTTCACGCTGTCCTGATCCGCGCTGCCGAACCAGGTCTTCACGGCCCGCTCGTTGTAGCGGACGGTGTAGACGAAGTTGAACGAGAGCAGGGCGAGGCCGAAGATCACGGCCAGGATGACAACTAGCAGCTTGCGCACACGCAGTCTCCTTCACGGGGCCGGCGGAGGCCCCCGGTCGATCGTCGGTCAGTTCTGATCCTTGCGGAAGAGGTCAACACCGATGTCCTTGTCCTGGAGGTCGGTGTCGATCCGCAGGTTGGGGATGTCGTCGCTGGTGATGTAGACGCGGGCGTCCTTCATCGCGAACTTCATGGCGTCGAAGTAGAGGTTGGCGCGGTAGAGGTTTGGCGCGGCATTGAAGAGGGCGAGCTGGCCCTCGTAGCGGGCGGCGCGGCCGCGGAGGCCCATGTGCCGCTCCCACCGCTCCGCACTGGCCTGCGCCAGCAGGCTCGCGGCCGAGCCGCCGGCCTGCTCGAGCAGCTTCTGGATGTTGAACTCCTGCTCGGCGATGTCCTCGGCCGGGGCGGCGTTGTTCTGCATCTCCTCGAGCCGGTCGAGTTCGGAGACGATCTGACGGGCGAGGCTGATGTCCCCCACCGCCGTCGTCAGCGTCTTGATCGCCTCGGCGTTGGCCGCGCTGAGCTTGGCCTCGCGGCGTTGGTCGGCCTGCACCACCTGCTCGAAGCTTTTGGCCGTCTCGCGGGGCGGGTGCACACCGGCTATACCGACGAACAGGACTTCCACACCGGCCGAGCGGGTCTCGCCCTCGCCCGCGGGGAGGTTGTCGAACGCGTTCTGGATCCGCTCGCGGAGGTCCTCTGAGATCGCGCGGCGCTCGCCGCCGAGCACCTCGCTGAGCTGCTGCGTGCGGAAGAAGTGGAGCAGTTCGCGCTGCGCCACCCGCTTGAGCAGCTCGTCACGCTCGCGGGGCGGTGCGAGGCTGTCGAAGTCCTCGACATCCTTCACCGAGTACTGCAGCGGGATCTCGACCGAGACCATCGCGATATCGAGCGCGGTATCGCCGCCGCCCTGTTCGCCCAGGCGGACGTACTGGAAGACCTCCTCGCCGACGTGCTCGTTGGTCCAGAGGATCTCGGTGGTCGCGGGCGGGGCGCTGCCCAGCTGCAGCGTGCGGACGCCGGTCGCGGTGAGGTCGGTGATCTGGTAGCGGCCCTGCTTGTCGCGGGTCATGTACTCGGGGATCTGCAGCGTCTGGAAAGGCCAGGGGAGCTTGAAGTGCGCGCCCGGGGGGACGTCCTCGCGGACGATCTTGCCGAACTGCAGGATCATGCCGCGCTGGTGCGGCTGCACGACTGCGATCGAGGAGAGCAGCCACACCACCAGCACGCCGATCAGCAGCAGCCCGCCGATCCAGCGGCTGAGCAGCTGGTAGAACCAGCCGGAGGTGACGTCGAAGCCCAGCTGGTAGTTGATCGCATCCGAGACCGACTGCGCAATGCGGTCGGGCGCCGCGGCGAACCCGAGCAGGCGGGATTCGAACGCGGGGTGCGGGATCTCGCCCGGCCGGCGCGGCCGGTAGATGCCCATCAGGAAGTTGATGAAGATCTCGACGCCGATCACGGCGAGGATCGATGCGAACACGATCGGCAGCACGCGGACGAGCCAGTCGGGCCCGAGCGTGCGGTCGATGAAGTGGGCGAGGGCGAGCAAGAAGCCCAGCAGCGCGGAGCCGACGGCGACGGCGGCGCCGGCGCGGAGGTTGGCCCACACCTCCTGCTTGGCCATGCCCGCGGTGTAGCGGGCGTAAATGAATCCGACAACCGCGACCGTCAGACCAATACCCAGGGCCCACAGGCCCTGCGCGGTGGGCTCGGCGGGTGTAGCGGAAACGGCGATGACCTCGGCGTCGAGCATGGCCTCGCGGGCGGCGAAGAACCGCCAGAGGCCCAGACCAAGCAGGAGCCCGCCGATCAGCAGGCTCATGATCGGGAAGAAGAACTTGTACAGCCCGGCCAGCCGCTTGGCGGCGGGGCGGAAGTCTTGGTCCTGACCCTCGAATACCGACGGCGCGCCACCGGCCGCGAGAGCCTCGGACTCGAGCGCTTCGATCCGCTCGCGCCGATGCTGGTCGTAGACGATCGTGAGCGCGAGCCAGACCAGCACCCCGGTCCACATGAACGCCGCGGCGGTCCAGCCGGCCGAGTCCTGCGCCCGCACGGAGTAGATCAGCACCACCGACGCGAGCACCGCCTGGAGCACCAGCCCCCGGATACTCGCGCTGACGGCACTGCGGTACGACTGAAGATCGTTCTTCATCCGAGTTCCTGCATCCCTGGCCTATCGATGCGGCCGCCCGCCGTGCACGCCGGGCCGCCCAGACCGATCACGCTGACTACCGCCCGACATGATCCGCCAGAACGGCGGACCGTTCTACACCAGACGCGGCCGGACGGTTCCGGCCTCCGACCCGGCTGCCCCACCAAAGAAGCGTGGGCACGCACCCGGGGCGAGGGGCCGTATTGTGACCAGATCGGCCGAGTCTTTCCACCGACACGGCCGACCGGACCTCTCCCGCCCCGCCCGCCCGAAGGCGACGCGTTGAAGTACGCCCCGCGCGAACCTATGTTCGTGCCCGTCGAACAATGACACACGGCCCGTTCGGGCCCGCTCACCGCAGCCAACAGGTCCCGCAACCGACAGCCTCCGCGGCCAATACAGCAGGGCGCCGATCACACGATCTCGCTCCGCACCACGACGCACCCGACGGCCACACCTATCTAAATGGTCACCACCACCCTCCCCATCGCCCGGAATGCCTTCGTCGAGAGCATCCGGCAGCCCATCGTCCTGCTGCTGGTCCTCGCCAGCGGCCTGCTCCAGGTGTTCAACACCTGGAACACCGGCTTCAGCATGGGCCTGAGCGACTCGGGCGAGGTCTCGGGCGACAACAAACTGCTGCTCGATGTCGGCCTCGCCACGATCTTCGTGATCGGCGCACTTCTTGCCGGGTTCGTCGCCACCGCGGTCATGAGCCGCGAGATCGAGAACAAGACCGTGCTGACGGTGGTCAGCAAGCCGGTGTCCCGCTCCTGGCTGGTCCTGGGCAAGTTCCTGGGCGTCTCGGGCGCGATCATCGCCGCGACGGTGGTGATGCTGGTGTTCCTGCTCATGGCGATCCGCCACGAGGTGATGAGCACCGCGGCGGACGATGTCGACGGTCCAGTACTGGCGTTTTCCCTTGGGGCGGTCTTCATCGCCTTGTCGCTCGCGGCGTGGACCAACTTCTTCTACGGCTGGAACTTCCCGCAGACGGCCCTGCTGCTGCTCGTGCCGCTGTCGGTGGTGGCGTACATCGCGGTGCTGCTGATCGACAAGCACTGGAAGCTGCAGGCACCGACCAACGACCTCAAGCCGCAGATCATGCTGGCGTGTCTGTGCCTGGGGCTGGCGGTGCTGGTGCTGACGGCGGTCGCGACCGCCGCGTCCACCCGTTTGGGGCAGGTCGCGACGATCCTGATCTGCGTTGGCGTGTTCGTGGCCTCGCTGCTCTCGAATTTCTTCGTCGGCCGGCATGTCTTCAACAACGACATCATCGGGACGATCCGAGAGGCGACCGCCGAGGACCGCACCACCGACCGGTTCGACGAACCGGGCCGGACGTACAACATCGTGCTCGAGCAGGCCCCGCGGGAACGGATCCGCGCCGGCGACCCCTTCTACTACAGCCGGTCCCCAAACGGCTTCCCGATGGAGAACGACGCCTCGGCGCGGTTCGTCGGGCCGACCGAGGACCCCATCAGCATCCGCCGGGACGAGCCGGGGATCGTCGTGACACAGGTCCTGACCCCCTCGGCGGATGAGTTCACCGTCCGGCAGATCGGTCGGGACCAGGCGGTCGCCATCACGCGGCCGCCGCAGCGGGGAGACTACGTCTTCCTGACCCGGACCAGCATCAATTACGTGGCGATGGCGGCCTGGGGAGTCGTGCCCAACCTCCACTTCTTCTGGATGCTCGATGCGATCACCCAGAACCGGCCGATCCCGCCGGGGTATGTCGGGATGCTGACGCTGTACGCCCTGTGCCACATCGCGGCGTTTCTGGCCCTGGCGGTCATGCTGTTTGAAGAGCGGGACGTGGGCTGACGCGGCAGGGGTCGACCGGGGCCTTCGCCGACAGACTCGAACACGGGCGGTCCCGGGGCCCTACCATACAACGAGCGGGGAGCGTGACTTTCCCCCGGAATCACTCAGGAACTGTGCAGAGGGACCTTCATCATGGCCAGAAGCTCACTCGCTGAATCGGCGGAATCGAACACGGTGTCGACCAGCGGCGGCGGCGCCGGCATGGAGCCCAAGCGGATCGCGATCATCGCGGTCTGTGTCGTCGCGATTCTCGGCTCGGTCGGGTTTGTCCTGTACAACATGGGAATCATCGGAGGCGCCGAGGCGCCGACCACCCCGACCTACTACGAGACGCTGACGCCCGAGCAGAAGGCGGAGATCGAGAAGGATGAGAAGCGGCGCGAGCAGCTCGAGAAGATCTACCCGCCCTCGGGCGCCTGATCGGTCCGCCTGATCCTCGCCAAACGATTCGATAATGAAAAAGGGCCGCCCTTCCGAGGGCGGCCCTTTTCTCTTTCTGCGCACTGCCGGGAGATCAGCGGCCGAGCAGGATCCGGACGTGGCTGATGGTGCGGGGGCGGACGGTGGTCGCGGCTTGGCCGCGACCGACGCCATCCTTCGCAGCGCGGACGATGTAGCGACCCGGGCGGACGTCCTCAAAGCGGAACTGGCCGCGGTCGTTGGTGCGGGTGCGGGCGGTGGGGCGATCGCTGGCGTTCTGACCCAGCGTGACGATGGCGTCGCCAACGGGGGCGGCGCGGCCGTCATCGCCACGGGCAAACACGCCGCCGGCGATGCCGCCGGGAAGCGGGTGGCGCGGGCCATCGGGGCGGGGGCCGGTGGGGCCCGGGCCGGCGATCGCCGTCGCCATGAGAGCGGTGCCGAGGCCGAGGGCCACGATCGCGCCAATCTTTGCAAACTTCATGGTTTCAACTCCTCATTGACCCGGTCTGACCGAAGGCCAGGGCACGGTGGGTCGGAATCGCTCCGTGCCGCGGCGGATCCAACCCCGGACCGCCGCACGCCGCGGGGGCCACGCAGAACGCGCACCCTCGGGCACCGAACCAACAAACGACTGGGACGCGGGTCTATTGCCCGCGATCAAGAACGACGGCGGCGACCCGTTGCCGCGGCGAGGCCGAGGGCCATCGCCGGAGCGGCGCCGGGCGCCGGAATCACGGTATCAAGGTAATCGGTGAGGACCCGGAGCGAAATCTCCGTGGCCTGCATCGCCCCGGGGAGCGGGGTGCTGATGCCGACGTGGATGTGTCCCCCGGCGATGCACCAGGCGGGATCACTGGGGTCCGAGTGCAGATTGGCGTACCACGAGCTGTGGTAGCCGGTGAATTCGGAGACGAAGTTGCCGCCGTAGGAGGAGCTGGTGTCGATGAACGCGCCGAAGCCGACGCCCGCGGCGTTGACCGCATCGCGGATGGCCTCCATCGGCAGGGACGAGCGGCGCTCCTGGAAGTCGGGCTCGCTGGCGATGGGCAGATCGGTGGTCGGGCGGGTGGGCGCGAGGTAGTCGGGGCTCCAGTTATTGAGCGGGAGCTTGCGGTGGCGGGACTCGATCTCCCAGTTGGCGCCCGAGCGACCGCGGCTGAAGGTGATGATGGCGATGGGCTTGAGTTCGGCCGTAACGCGCCAGAAGTCCGCCGAGGCGGCCTGGTAATCAACCTGGAAATCGCCGGTGCCCCGGGGGTTCTGGCTTGTGCCGCCGGGGAACTCGGGGAAGTACGAGTGGATGTCGTACCCGCGGCCTTCCCAGTTGGCCCCCTGCCAGCCGCCGGGGTTCTGAGTCGGGCTTTGGCTGAAAGGACGCAGCATCTCGTTGGTGGGCGGCCAGTAGCCGGTGATCAGGATGTTGCGGCTGATGTCGGCCATGGCTGGTGCAGAGATCGCGGTCGCGACGAGAGCGGCGGCGGCCGCGGCGGGCAGGGAACGCATCATGCTGGTCCTCGGTCGGAGGGAAAAGTCGGGGAGGCTGGCACGCCGCACGGGCTGGGGTGTGCCCGGGCTCGCGGTGACAACGATGGGGCGATCGCCGACCGGACAGACCCGGCCTGCGGGGCGAACGCTCCCAAGGTATTCGAATCAGGTCACTTCGCCAAGAGCGATTGTGGGCTGCGATTGATCGCGGCCGATCCGTGGTTGAGCCGGAGCGGTGAGAACACCGGGCGGCGCGATGGTTCTCGGACCCGCAACAACCCGAGTTCGGGGCCCACAACCGGGTGGATTATTCAACAGCCCGCGATCAACGCTCGATGAATCGGCACCGGCGCCCGGATGCGCCGCTCATGGCCGGATCTGCACCGAGAGGGGTGGGCACCTTCGTGGGCACAATTGTCAATCGTCTCAGCATCGAACGGGTGCTCGCGTGCCCGTCGCTACCGAGTCTTCCGAGCGTCGCAGCGCAGGTCATCGAGCTGACCCGCGGCGACAACGTCTCGGCGATCCAGATCGCCAAGATCGTTCAGCACGACCCCGCGTTGTCGGGGAAGGTGCTCAAGACCGTCAACTCGTCGTACTACGGGCTGGCGACCCCTTGCCCGAGCCTGGGGCGCGCGGTCACGCTGCTGGGCCTGAACACGGTCAAGTCGATCGTGCTGGGCTTCAGCCTGGTGGACGGCGCACGCTCGATCAAGGGCGGCGCGGGCCTGGACCCCAAGGCGCACTGGCGACGGGCGATCTACACCGCCGCGGCATCCCGTTCGCTGGCGCAAGCGTGCGGCAAGTGCGAGGCGGAGGAAGCTTTCCTAGGCGCGTTGATGCAGGACCTTGGAGCGCTGGCGATCTACTGCACCGACGCCGCGGTCGCGGAACAGGTCAACGCCGCGTGCGGTGGTGATCACGCCAAGCAGGCCGAAGCGGAGCGGGACATCCTCGGGTTCGATCATGGCGCGGTCGGCGGCGCGCTCGCGGAGCGGTGGCGACTGCCCGCACAGCTGGGCGATGCGATCGCGCAGCACCACAACGCTTCCCCATCGGGCCCGCACGCGGACCTGGTCCGCGCCGTGCATGTCGCGGGGCTGGTGGCCGAGGTGTGCGCCCCTGATCACAAGGGAGGCGGTATCGGGGAGATCGAGCGGCTGGGACGAGAATGGCTGGGGCTGGATCGGGAGATGGTTCGCTCTGTCGTCGAACGAGTCGGGCGCGATGCGCAGGAGCTGGCTCGCTCGCTCGACCTCGACACAGGAGCCCCGCCGGACACCTCGGCGATCCTCGCCGCGGCGCACGCGGAACTCACGCGCTGCAACGAGCGGATGCAGATCGAGGCGACACAACTGAAGCGCCGCGAGACCGAGCTCACGAAGGCATCGATCACCGACGGTCTGACGGCGGCTTTCAATCGCG
Organism: Planctomycetaceae bacterium; assembly: GCA_040255445.1. GTDB lineage: Bacteria > Planctomycetota > Phycisphaerae > Phycisphaerales > UBA1924 > JBDZUZ01. Next base: position 15,968 of record JBDZUZ010000010.1, read on the forward strand.
CCCACTTCGAGACCGAGTTGCAGGCACTCACCACCGCGATCGAGCAAGGCGACGGGGCGGAGTTTTCGGTGATCTTCGTCGATGCCGATCACTTCAAGCGCATCAACGACCGGATGGGCCACGCCGCGGGCGACATCGTGCTGCGGGAGATCTCGCGGCGACTCCAGAAGGCCGTAGGACGGAGCGGGCAGGTGTTCCGGTACGGCGGCGAGGAGTTCGTCGTGCTGCTCCGGCGGATCGGCTCTATGCAGGCCGCGCGGATCGCCGAACTGCTGCGACGCTCGATCGAGTCCGATGCGGTCGATGTCTCGACCACAGTCGGATCGCCTTTGATGTGTCCGGTGACGGTGAGCGTCGGTGTTGCCAGCGGCGCCGGGACGGGTGCCGATCCGAAGGGCGTCGTCGCCGCAGCGGATGCCGCCGTCTACCGCGCGAAGCGGGCGGGGCGGAACCGCGCCTGCGTCGACGGCGATGATGTCGCCGAGGCAGAACCGGAGGGGCGCACGGTCCTGATCATCGAAGATGACGCCCTCGCGTCTAAGCTCATGGCGGTGCTGTTTGGGCGCCGGCGCGAACTGCGCACGCTCTTCGCCACGACCGGCGATGAGGCGATGGCGATGATGCGCGACACAACGCAGGCGATCGATCTGGTGGTGTGCGATCTGAACCTGCCCGGTCTGAGCGGGATAGACCTGGTGCGGGCGATCACCTCGGCGCGGCGGCCGACGCCGCCGGTGGTGGTCGTGTCCGCGACCTCCGACAACGCGACGCGCGACGCCGCGATGGCCGCGGGAGCCGCGGACTTCATTCCCAAGGGCGAGTTCAGCAACGCGATCGACAAGACGCTCGATCGGATCGTCGCACGCTCAGCGCACACGAACGCGGCGGCCTGAGGTGGATCGGCGCGATTGCCGCCAGCCTGGTGCCGGTCAGCCCTGCCCCTTGAGGCCGCGGGTGAGCGTCACGAGCTTCTCGGCGATGCCGCGGACCGTGGCGGCCTGCTTCTGGTCCTTGAGCCCGCCGGCCTCGTCGAACGCCTCGTTGGCCTTCGAGAGCGCGAACTGATCGGGCACGAGGAAGACGCCGATATTGCCCAGGATCGAGCGCACGGAGTTGAGCCCGCGGAGCCCGCCGAGCGCACCGGGGGAGGCAGCGAAGAGCGCGGCGGTCTTGCCCTTGAAGCAGACCAGGCCGGGCTCGCCTTCGCGCGGGCGCGAGGCCCAGTCGATGGTGTTCTTGAGCACGGCCGAGATCGAGCTGTTGTACTCGGGGCTCGAGATGATGTACCCGTCGTGGGACTTCATGAGCTCGCGGAGTTCGAGGGCCTTCTTCGGGATGCCCTCGGCGTCCTCGAGATCGCCGTCGTAGATCGGCAGTTGCCACTGCTTGAGGTCGATCTCGGTCACCTCGGCGCCCGCGGCCCGCGCGAAGTCCGCCGCGACCCGGGCGAGTTTCTTGTTGTACGAGTCCTTGCGGAGGCTGCCTCCGAACGCGATGAGTTTGACGGACATGTCGCAGTCTCCGATCTGTCGAGGCCGAGAGTGGTGTTGAGTGAGGCGTGACGCTGGCCGAAGCGCCTCTGGGGTCAATCGCCCCGGACGGCGGGTTGGATGCACGGGCCTGCCCGGGCGTGTCGGCTTTCCGGGCGTGTGCGGGTCTCACCACTGATACAGCGGGATCACGACCATGGAGCGGGCCGGGAGCGGGCCGGTGAAGGTGATCGTCTCGTCCTTGAGCGTTGCGGGGATACCGCCCCAGACCGGGCCGCCCGCGGCGATGACGTTCTGCCCGGAGACATCGATCGAGACATCCTCGGCGGGCTTGTCCGCCAGATTGATGGCGACCAGAACCCGGCGCTCGCTGCGCTCGCCTCGAACAGTGGCGTAGATCCCCGGTTTGCCCGCGGCGACGACCGCGGCAGCGCCGCTGCGGAGCGCGGGGTGCTCGTTGCGGAGACGGATCAGATCGCGGTAGAGCGACCAGAGCGAATCAGGGTCGTTCTGCTGGGCTGCGAGGTTGAGCTCGGCCGGCGGCGTCTTGAAATCCTTCCAGGGCGTGCCGCTCGTGAAGCCGCCCTCGGCGGTCCAGGGCATCGGCGTGCGGATCTCGGGGTCGGGCTTGTCGCCCGTCATACCGATCTCCTCGCCGTAGTAGATGAACGGGACGCCCGGGCCGGTGAGCAGCATCATCGCGGCGACGCGGGCGGCGCCGGCATCGCTGAGCGTGGTCATCACGCGGGGTTGATCGTGGTTGGTCAGGAACCGGCCGTACTGACCGGGCGGGTAGAGGCGGTTGACGTTCTGCTGCGTCTGGCTGACGCGGTCGGCGCGGCCGGTCTTGGCGCTGTCCATCATCGCGTAGGAGAGGTCGAAGTCGAAGACCATGTCCATCTGTTCGCCGACGTACGGCGCGGAGTCTTCGCTGCTCGTCCAGACCTCGCCGATCGCGAGGGCCTCGGGGTCCGCGGCCTTGTAGGTGTCCTTGAAGCGGGCGAGCCAATTGAAGGTGTCGGGCGTGTTCTCCTGCACCGGGCCGTCTTCGATCAGGTGGCGGATGGCATCGAGGCGGTAGCCGTCGGCGCCCTTTTCGAGCCAGAAACGGGTGATGTCGAAGATCGCCTTGGTCACCTCTTCGTTGCGGAAGTTCAGGTCGGGCATCGACGGCGAGAAGATGCCGTAGTAGTACGAGCCGCGGGCGGCGTGCCAGACGTTCTGGTTCCACGGCCCGACGAAGGTCGGACGCTCATCGGACCAGATGTACCAGTCACGCTTGCCGTTCTCGTTCGCGGCGGAGTCGAGGAACCAGGGGTGCCGGCGCGAGGAGTGGTTGATGACAAGGTCGAGGATGATGCGGATGCCGCGCTTGTGAGCCTCACGCATCAGTTCCTCAAAGTCTGCGTTCGTGCCGTACTCGCTGTCGATCTTGTAGTAGTCGACAGTGTCGTAGCCGTGGTAGCTGGGCGACTCGAAGATGGGCATCAGCCAGATGCCGGTGATGCCCAGGTCGTCGGTCGTGCTGGGGTCGCCGTCGTTGAGCGTGTCGAGCTTCTCGATCAGCCCGCGGAGGTCGCCGACACCGTCGCCCGCGAGCGGGCCGGTGGTGCTGTCGGCGAAGGAGCGGACGAAGATCTCGTAGAAGACCGCATCGTCCCACCAGCCGCCGGTCGCCGCGGCGAGAGCGGCATCACGCTGCGCGGGCGCATCGGTGCGCTTTGCATCCTGGTTGGTCGTCGCCTGGCCGAACGCCGCCGGGGCGGGAGCGATCCCCCAGGCCGTCGCGATCGCGAGGATGGTGAGCATGCCGGGTCGGGTGATCGTTCTGCGGTGTGCCATGGTCACACCATATCGATCTGGGCGGTTGCAAGGTTCGGGCCGCCCGAACCGGTCGCTCAACGAAGCCGGTCCCGCGTCCGGACGCCGATATCCGGATTGTCCGTGAAGAGCCCATCGCAGTTGTGCTCCGTCCAGAAGCGGGCCATGGCCTCGGGATCGTCCTTGAAAGTCCATGAGTACAACTTGAGGCCGCGGGACTTGATACGCCCTGCCAGACCGGTGGGCTCGATGCGGCCATCGACCTCCCGTTCGAGGAGCTTGCGCGAGGGGCTGACCGCATCGACGAACGCCGCGGCATCATCGAGTTGAGCATCCGTCGGCTCCTTGTCCACCAGCCAGACCATCTGCAGGTCGCTCTCGATCTCGTGCCGCATCCGCCGCAGCGTCTCGAGATCGAAGCACTGGACGATGGCTCGGTCGGAGCGTCGCGAGTAACCGTGGCGTGCGAGCACCGCGCTTAGCTCGCGAGCCGGGTCAAGACCCGCCGCGGCGTGCTCCGCGGGCTTCTTGATCTCGGGCACGATGCCCACGTCGCGGCCGAACTTCGCGTTCATGTGCTTCACGAGCACGATCATCTCGTCGAGCGTGACGATGCGGTGCCCGCGGCCGGACCCATCGCGGCCGCGGACTTCGAGACGGCGGGCCTCATCGAGCGTCAGATCTGCGTAGTAGATGTGGCCGTCGGCACGGGCGCGATTCGGGAAGAGCTCCGCGGCGTTGGTCGTGTGGTCCGCATCGATGTCGTGCGAGCAGATCAGGACACCGTCCTTGGTCATGACCACATCGGGCTCGATGTCGTCGGCGCCATGGGCGAAGGCCATGGCGTACGCGGCGAGGGTGTGCTCCGGGAGATACGCGCTGGCGCCGCGGTGGGCGATCACGACCGGGCGGGCGGCATCGTCGGTCGTTGCTCCGCCGAGCCCTGAAAGCACGATCACCAGCGCAGAGAGTACGAGCAGCACGCGGATGCCGAAGGGGATCTTCACCATGCGCGAAGACTAGTCGCGGACCGGCCCGCGCATGTCAGGGCTGCGCATAGATCTGCCCCCGCGATGCAGGCTGTTCATCCGTCGCTCGCTCGTTCGATGACCGGGCGCGCCGTCAGGCCATGGACCACGACCGACCCGAGCACGACAGCGACCACGATCCCCAGCATGGTCTCCTCGTGCTCGAACTCGGCGTGGGTGATGCCGTAGGCGAGGTAGTAGAGCGACCCGATGCCGCGGATACCGAAGAACGCGATCGCGAACCGCTTCGGCGGCGTCTCCGGGACGCCGATCAGAGCCAGCCAGCCCGCGGCGGGGCGGATGATGAATATCAGCAGCGCGGCCGTCACCCACGCTTCCCAGCCGATCCCGATGAGCAGACCGTCCGCCGCGGCCGCGCCGAGCAGCGCGAGCAGGACGGCGATCATGAGGTGCTCGACCTCGGCGATGAAGTCGTGCAGCTCGCGGTGTCGCTGGTGGGACACCTCGGACTGGCGGAACACGCACGCGGCGACGAAGACCGCGATGAATCCGTAACCCGAGACGAATTCGGTCGCCCCGTACGCGAGGAATGTGAGCGGTAGCGACACGGTTCCCATCAGCCGCCGCGCCAGGCTCCCGCCGTTCTCGACACTGAAGTACAGCTTCGCGAAGAGCCAGCCGCAGAGCGCCCCCACCGCGACGCCCACCGTGAGCCGGTACAGAACGTCGATCAGGAACCATTCGACCAGCCAGCCAGCCGGGTTGACCCCCACCAGCGCCATCGCGATAGCCATGTATGTGAAGGGGAACGCGAGACCATCGTTCAGCCCGGCCTCCCCCGTGAGGGCCACCTTGGTCTCGTCGCCGCCCTCACCGGGCGGGCCGACCTGCACATCCGCGGCGAGGACCGGATCGGTCGGGGCGAGGACCGCGCCGAGCAAGAGTGCCGCGGCCGGCCCGAGGCCCACAATCCACCAGCCGACCAACGCGGCCGCCGCGATCGTCAGGGGCATGGTGATCGCGAGCAGCCGCCACGTCGTCCGCCAGGTCGACCACCGGAACGGCCGCTCGAGCTTCAGCCCCGCGCCGAACAGCGAGATGATCACCCCGATCTCCGTGATGCGGAGCATCGTGTGCGGGTAGTCGATCGGATCAAAGTCCGGGAGGCCGAGTGGCAGCGAGAACGCGAGGAATCCGAAGCCGGCGGCGACCATTGGCAGGTTCAGCGCCCGCCGCTGGAGCAGGCGCGGCAGCACCGCCGCGGCCAGCAGGAGCAGGCCAACAACGAGCAGCCCGATCACCCACAGGTCCGGCGCCAGCGCCGACCAGTCGTGGCGTTCGATCAGGTCGACGGGCTCGTAGCCGGTCTTGGACGGGATTGTGGCGTCGGTCTGCGCTTCGAGGGGCATGCCGCGGATGCTTGGCCGTCAAGCCGGGGCAGGGGGATAGCACCGGGAGCGTGAACGCTCCTTCACAACGCGCAGCGCCCGCCGCTGATCGCGTTTACTCGTCCCCGGAAGCTCCGCTCGCCAGTCCGTACGCGCTGGCGACAGCGAGAACGCCGAAGAGGATGTCGAAGTAGTTGAAGCTCTCGACGAACACCTCGTCGGTGATCTCCCCGCGGAATGCTGACGCGTTGGCCTGCCAGTCGCCCTCGCAGGCCGCGCGGTACGCTTCCTGCTGATCGGGGCTCATGGTCGCCCAACGGGTGTCCATGTCCTTCCAGAGATCTGCGGGGTAGTGGGCCTGCTCGGTCGCGGAGTCGACGTCGTACCCCACGGGCCAGGCCAGCTTCTTCCCGTTCTGCTCGTACTCGGCGACGAGCGCATCGGCCATGTAGATACGGGCATTGTCCATGGTGAATGGCTCGGCCTGCCCACCGATAAAGTCGTCCACTGCGAGCGTGACCGCGGCGTACTTGCCGGCGGCGATGGAACCGAGCGCGATGGCCGCGGCCACCACGCCGGCCATGAAGCCCTCGGCCTCGCCGCCGGAAGCGAATTTGAAGCCCGCCCCCGAAAGGACGCCGACGAAGATGGCGATCCAGCCGATCTCGACGTGCGCGAGGTACGCGATCGCCGCCCAGATTGCCGCCCCGACCGCGCCCCCGATGAGGGCCCCCACCACTCCTCGAATCATGTGAGAAACTCCTTAGGTGGGCCCAAGATACCGAGCGGCGTGCGGCCGTCAAGTTCAATGTGATGTCCCCACCGGATCCCTACCGAGGCCGCAAGTCGGCCGAGGAGGTTGTCCGCACCCCCGACAGATTGGCGGCGTAGTGACGCGGGTGCGGGCTTGAGACCTGCCGCGAGGAGCGACCGTGATCGGATCTGCCGCGATCATCCGCTGGATCATCGGCTGGACTGCCGTGTTTGTCCTTTCGTTCTCGGTCCTGCTGGCTTGGGACTCGGCGCAGGTGAAGCGGATCCGGCTCCAGGTCATCGCCTTCGTCAGCGATTATGAAGGTTGCCTGTGCGGCGACTGCACGATGGGGCACCTGGGCGTCGCGTACACGCCGTACTGCGGCTGCTGCCCGGCCGGGTTGTTCGACGGCCAGCTTGGGGTCGCCAGCGCGACCGGCGGCCCCGCCGCGGCGGCGATCGTGATTGTCGGCCCGCTGTGGGGATCGCTGTCGCGGCTGCGGCGGCGACGGATTCGCAACCCGCACCTGTGCGCCCAATGCGGCTACCCGCGGGCGGGCATCGCCTTCGATGCGCCCTGCCCCGAGTGCGGACGGTTGCCCGGGCACATCCGCTGAAGGGTGTTGCACCTCACCCCCCGCCTCTGGTACAAACCCGCCTCGCTGATCGGTGGCGACCCGGGGAGAACGAATATGCGCAGTGTGGTGGTGGCGGCGTGCATCGCCGCGGCGACGGGGTCGGTCTGTGCTCAGGAGATCGTCCGCCTGCCTGGCGGCAACTGGACACTCACACTCCCGGAGGGTTGGGCCTGGGCGAGTGGCAATAGCCTGAACGACCTGAACAAGTCGACGGCAAAGGTGTTCCGCAATCTAACGGCGAACGCGCCCAACTACGTCATGGGCGCGCTCAAGGACTCGGAGCGTCCGCTCTTCCTGCTCGTGCAGGAGGGGCGTGCGCTCCCCGCCGACGCTACGTTCCGGCAGGTCGATCGCGCGTTTACCAAGGATGCGGTCGACGAGATCAGCTCGCGCATCGAGAAGGCCTACAGCGATGTGACGATGCGCGTGGTCTCCAGCAGCGCCGATGAGACCGCGAAGACGCTCACGCTCGTCTCCGAGCTGATGGGAGTGGACGGCATCCTCACCGTGACTTCGACGATGCACTTCTCCAAGGACAGGGTGGTGACGCTCCATACCTATGCACCGGTCGATGCGCCGGAGGTCGACCTGGCCGAGCTCCGCGGCATCCACGCAGGGCTGGTGATCGACCCCGGGCAGAGCTACGAGTTCCGTGCCGGGCGATCGAACAGCGTGGCCATCGGCGCGATCGCGGGCGGGATCGGCGCGGCGGTGGCCGGCGCCTGGCAGCGGAAGCGGAAACAAGCGCAGGGCTGAGCACCGCTGGGCCGTGGAGGGAGCACATGCGCGGCAACATCGTCATTCCGGACACGCTCAACACGATTGTCGAGTTCGCGCCCATCCACGCGGAGATGTGTGAGGAGATCTCGGAGCAGCGGTATCAGAAGGCGAAGGCGAAGGGCGGCCTGACGGTCGCCGCCGCGATCACGGGGATGCACTATCAGGTCGAGTGGACGGTCGCAGCGCTCTCCGGAAAGAAGGCCTCGGCGATGCCGCGCAGAGCGCTCCCGCAGAGAGGGCTGGCGAAACGCTTCGCAAAGGGCTGTAGCGCGCTCGAGAAGCTCGATCGCAAGTTCAGCACGAAGAAGGCGCTGGAGCAGTGGATCGCGCTGCCGGATAAGGAGTACGACGGGTCGATCGCGATGCGCGCGATCTCCCTGATCGAAGCGACCCATTGCTGCTACCAGATCTACCAGTATCACCTGCGCCGTGCGTTCTACACCTTCGACAAGGAGAGCGGCTTTATGTTTCCCGGTGGACACCGGGCGTGGCTGAAGATGCACGAAGAGAGCGTGATCAGCGCGTTGATGCCGGTTATTCCCCCAGCCGACTGATGAATCGGGGCGCGCCTGTTCAGGGGCCGCAGCGCACCGTCGCGAACAGCACATCGTCCTCGGGAGCGGAGGCGCGGAACGAGGCGGCCGCGGCGAGCAGTTGCTGGGCGATACCCGGTTGAGCGACACCCGGTCGAACAGCACCCTCTTCGCTCGCGGCCGCGAGCGCACGCTCGAGCCCGGCCTGACGGAACTCCTCACCCGCCGCGTTCCGCATCTCGATCACCCCGTCCGTGTACAGCAACAGGGTTGATCCATCCGCGAGTGACAGGCGCGTCTCTTCCGCATCGAAGTCCTCGTGCCCCAGAATCCCCAGCATCGGCGCGGTGGGTTCGACCGCTTCAACGCGGCCGTCGGACCGGCGCACGAGCGGGCGCGGGTGTCCGGCAACGCAAATGTCCACCGTCCCGTCCACGCCAACGACCACCGCGGCGGCGGTCGCGAACACCGATTCGGGCGCAAGGGTCAGACGCACGTACTCGTTGAGAGCCGCGATCATGTCACGCGCGGAGACATCGCGTGCTTGCCCCAGCACGCGGCGCACCTCACCGTGCAGCCGGTTCACCGCGAGGGCCGCGGCGATGCCGTGCCCGGTCACGTCGACGATCAGCAGAAGCACGCCGCCATCAGGGCGACGTACGACGTCAAGAAAGTCGCCGCCGATCTGACGCATCGGCTCGTACGCGAAGCCGACGCGGACGGGGCCGTCGGTGATCGCGACCGGGAAGAGCCGCTCGTGCACCCGCCGCGCCAGCGTGAGTTCGCGCTCGACATCGGCGATCCGCGCGTTGAGCAGGCGCAGGCCCAGCGCGGTGCGGATGCCCTCGGATCGCAGCGATGCGATCGCGATGCCGGGGGCCGCTGTGAGCAGGATCACCGCCGACGAGATCGCCACCGAGGATGCCGAATCGCGCGATCCCAGCAGCGGCCCGGCCAGCACGAGCAGCGCCCACACCACTGGCGCTACCGCGGCCTCCGCAACCGTCCAGGGCACGATGATCGCCGCGGCGAAGTGCACAGCGCCCATCAGCGGGAGCAACACCCACCCCGGGCCGAGCGTCCCCTCGAAGCCGCCCGCGGTGAGATCTGCCGTGACCGCGGTCATCACCGCCAACGCAACCCCGGCCTGCCCGATCACGGAGAAGATCACAATGAGTTGTGTCCGCCAGACCAGGCTCCGCAGCAAAGCGCGAGCGAACCGGTGTCTGCGCACCCACGGCAGCACGACGAGCAGCAGCCCGACCGCGGGGCCGAGCAGCACCATGCCCAGGCTTGGCCGCCGCGTCGCCGGGTCCATTCCAAGGAATACCGTCGTTGCAAAGCCGCCGAACGCGAGCAGCATCAGCCCGAGCACGAGGCCGAAGATCACGACGCGCTGCCTGAGAATGTCGAGCCGCGCTTCGTCGAGCGCGGGTTGCGAGAGTGAAGCGTGTACATCCGCGCTCGGCATGGCGGCAATATATCGTGAGACGCACGAATTTGCCGGCGTTCAATCGCCGCCGTCACCGCCGCCATCGCAACCACCATCGCTCTCCCATCCGCCCCAGCCGCCAACTCCGCCGTGATCGCCATCGCCCAAACCAAAGTTCTCGTTGGGCAGGACCGCAAGCACCGTTGAGATGAGGACCGCGCATGTTAACGAGGTCATGAGGACGAGGGTGGGCGTGATGCCCGCGGGCTCCCAGTCGTCGTCCTCGCCCTCGCCCGAAGCAAGAAGCGACATGAAGCCCACGGCGAAGGCGGTGATGAATACCACCCCGAGGATCGCCACCGCTATCGCCGAGCCGCTCGTGAGCGAACTGGTGCGTTCATCGCGCACGCGAAACGCCTGCCCGATGAAGCCGCTCACAAGGATGGACGTGACGATGAGCACCGCGCCGAACTCAGATGCGGGTCCGCTTTCGCCGCCCATCGCGAGCCACACTGTCCCGACATAGAGAGCCGCGGTGAGCGCGGCGAGCACGGCACGCTTCTTCTTCATGCGTTCGTCCCGTCAATACCCCGCCGCGTGCCCGTCCTTGCGGCTCTCCGTCGCCCCGCAGTACACCCCGGTCTCCGGGTTCCGCTGGATCGCCTGATACCCGCCGAAGGTTGCGGTCGATGCTGGCTTGATGGTGTGGCCACGCTTGCGGAGTTCATCGAGCACCGCCGCATCGAACCCCGGCTCGAGGTTCAACTCGCCGCCGTCGTCCATCGGCTTCACCATGCCCTGCGGCTCGGTCGAGCCGTCGTGGTGGATCCGCGGCGCATCGCCCGCCTGCTGCAAAGTCATCCCGAAGTCGATCATGTTGATCACGATCTGCGCGTGTCCCTGCGGCTGCATCGCGCCGCCCATGAGGCCGAAGCTCATCCACGGCGTGCCGTCCTTGGTGATAAAAGCGGGGATGATCGTGTGGAAGGGCCGCTTGCCCGGCTCGAGCGCGTTGGGGTGGCTTGGATCGAGGGCGAACTGCTCGCCGCGGTCTTGCAACTGGAACCCCAGCCCGGGCGGGACCATGCCGCTGCCCATGCCGCGATAGTTGCTCTGGATCAGCGAGACCATCATGCCGCTGCTGTCGGCGACGGTGAGATAGACGGTGTCGGCGCCGCCGGGGATCGCGCCCGGCTCGACGGCCTTCGCCGCGGTCTCCATGTCGATGAGCTTGCGCCGCTGCGCTGCGTACTCCTTGCTGATCAGCGTCTGCACCGGCACGCTCGCGAAGCTCTGATCCGCGTAATAGCGGGCGCGATCCTCGAAGGCGAGCTTCTTGGCCTCGACGAACGCGTGGATGTGGTCGGCCGATCCGAAGCCCATCGCGGTCAGATCGAAGCCCTCCAATATGTTTAGGATCTGCAGCGCGGCGATACCCTGGCCGTTGGGCGGGATCTCCCAGATGTCGTAGCCGCGGTAGTTGCTGCTGACAGGCTCGACCCACTCGCCCTGGTGCGCTGCGAAGTCCGCCGCGGCGAGCACACCGCCCTGCTCGCGCATGTACGACTCGATCGTCGCGGGGATCTGGCCTTTGTAGAAGGCATCCCGGCCTTCGCCCGCGATGCGCCGGTAGGTCGCCGCGAGACCGGGGTTCTTGAAGATCTCGCCCGCGCGCGGCGCTGTGCCGCTCACGGTGTATGTCTCCATGAAATTGGGGAACTCGCGCCGGCTGGGGATGCTGATGCGCCACCCGTAGGCGATCCGCGGCGAGACCGGGAAGCCGTTCTCGGCGTACGCGATCGCCGGCGCGAGGATCTTCTCCATCGGCATCGAGCCGAACCGCTCGTGCAACGCGAACCACCCATCGACGCAGCCCGGCACAGTCACCGGCAGCGGCCCATACGCGGGGATGGCGTCGAGACCCCGGCTCTTGACGAGCTCGATCGTGAGCTCGGCCGGGGCGCGGCCCGAGCCGTTGTAACCGTGGAGCTTCTTTGTCTTCGGGTCCCACACGATCGCGAAGAGGTCGCCGCCGATGCCGCAGCCGGTCGGCTCCATCAGGCCCAGCGCAGCGTTGGCCGCGATCGCGGCGTCCATCGCCGTGCCGCCCGCCTTCATGATGTCCAGCGCGATCTGCGTCGCCAGCGGCTGGCTGGTCGCGGCCATCGCGGCCGGGGCGTAGACCTCCGGACGGGCGGTGCCGGGGGGCGCCGAGTAAGGCTTGCCGGCGGGCTGGGCGGACAGTTCGTTGTGGGTCATCGTCGCTCCGGTGGTGATCGACGCCAGGAGGATCGCGGTCAGCATCGGGGCAGCCTACCGCAAACGGGGGCGGGCGCCGCGGCCTGAGTGGGGGCCAATGTGCAAGCCAATGTGGGGGCCAATGTGGGGGGCGGGGCCGCTACCATCCGGCATTCGCTCGGGGCGCGGCCGCGTCATGGCCGCTGAGATGCACCCGTTGAACCTGACCCGGTTCGCACCGGCGGAGGGAAAGCGCTCATGACCACGCTCAACCGACTCACCCCCCCGATGCACGGCGCCCGCAACCCCGGGCACGATGCCAGCGTCACCACGCCCGGCTCCTTCGCGCTCGCCCCCGATGTCGGCGGGCCGCGGATGTTCGCTTCGCCCGATACGCCGGGGATGCCCCAGCCCAGCGAGAAGACCGCGTGGGATTTCCTGCCCGATGGCTGGACCGTCGAGAGCAGCGATGTGCCGCTGCCGAACGCCGCGGCGTCCTCACCTTGCGGTGCCTGCGAGTGCGTCACCTTCACTACCGCCCGCGGCGGGCACCGCCGCGTCACATACCCCGCCGGGTTCTCGCCCATCACCCAGCTCGAGTCAGCGCGTCTCGGCATCATCACGCCGCAGATGCGCCGCGTCGCCGAGCGCGAGCCGCACTTCGGATCGCTGTACCCGGGCAAGGCCGCCGAGGCGGTGCGCGATGAGGTCGCCGCGGGTCGCCTCGTCATCCCCGCGAACATCAACCACCTGGCGCACAAGCTCGACCCCATGGCGATCGGCCGCGCTAGCCGCACCAAGGTCAACGCCAACATGGGCGCTTCGCCGGTGTCATCGGGCACCGATGAAGAAGTCGAGAAGCTCAAGTGGGCGGAAAAGTGGGGCGCGGACACGGTCATGGATCTCTCGACCGGCGGCGATCTCGACGCCTGCCGCGCTGCGATCATCCGGAACGCGACCGTCCCCATCGGCACCGTGCCGATCTACTCGATGATCATCGGGAAGAAGATCGAGGACCTCGACTGGGCCACGATCGAGGCCTCGCTGCACCACCAGGTGAAGCAGGGCGTTGATTACTTCACGATCCACGCCGGCGTCCGCCGCGGCCACCTCAAGCACGTCAAGAACCGCCTGATCGGCATCGTCAGCCGCGGCGGGTCGCTGCTGGCCAAGTGGATGCTCGTCCACAATCAAGAGAACATCATGTACACGCGGTGGGAGGACATCTGCGACATCCTCCGCCAGTACGACGTCACGTTCTCGATCGGTGATGGGCTGCGCCCGGGCGGCCTCGCCGATGCGACCGATGCCGCGCAGATCGCCGAGCTCGAGACCCTCGGCGAGCTCACCGAGCGGGCGTGGCGCAAGGGTGTGCAGGTCATGATCGAGGGCCCCGGCCATGTGCCCTTCGACCAGATCGAGTGGAACGCCAAGATCCAGCGGACGCTCTGCCACGGCGCGCCGTTCTATGTGCTCGGCCCCCTCGTGACGGACATGTTCCCAGGGTACGACCACATCACCAGCTGCATCGGCGCCACCGCGATGGCGTACCACGGCGCGGCGATGCTCTGCTATGTGACGCCCAAGGAGCACCTGGGCCTGCCGAAGAAGGACGATGTCAAGCAGGGCTGCATCGCGTACAAGATCGCCGCGCACGCGGCGGATGTGGCGCTGGGCATCCCCGGCACCCGCGACCGCGACGACGAGCTCACCAAGGCCCGCGCTGCGCTCAACTGGGAGAAACACTTCGAACTCTCCTTCGACCCCGACACCGCGCGGGCATACCACGATGAAGACCTCGATGTCGACACCGACTTCTGCGCGATGTGCGGGCACGACTGGTGCAGCGTCCGCATCAGCAAGGAGATCCAGGAGTTCGCCAGCGGCAAGGCCGAGGGCTTCGAACGGCTCGGCGCCAACGGCCGCGCCGGCGCCCCGGTCAAGTCCGCCGCGCTGACCGCCGAGCAGCAGGAAATCCTCGCGAAACGAGGCGTGCTGAGCCCGGAAGAGATCCACAAGCTGGCGAGCAAGACGCGGAAAGCCATGGGGAAAGGCACAGAGGCACAAAGGCACAGAGGCACAGAGGGGGAAGACGGGGACGCCGCTGACGCGGCGGCGGATTCCAAGCTTTCGTGCCACAGTGATTACGTTGACCCCGAGACCGCGAAGAACCTGCAGAAGCAGAAGGCGGGCGGGGAGGTGCTGGTGCAGGTCGATGTGCGGCCGGCGCTGGGGATTCGGAAAGAGGATCGGGTGGTGTAACGCCTTCCGTGGCATCGGCGTCCCATCCAACCGTGGCATCGACTTCCAGTCGATGTTTCGGGCGCAGCCCGAACCGGATGTGCAAGTGCTCCCGCCACCCCGGATCTCCCCAGTCGCGATGGGCGCTGGATCGCTGTATTCTTCGGTGACTCGTCCGACCTCCTGGGAACGATCAAGAGCCTCGCTGTGATCAAATCGATCCGCAAAATCTTCGACAGCATGACACGAAGCCGCGGTGCAGCGCAACGCGACGGGGACCTCTGGCTCGTCAAGCATGATCCGAAGGGCGAGTGGTTCTGCGACTGCGACGAAGGCGTCGTGGATGCCTCGTACCACGACAAGGAGACGTCACCCATCGGCGGCACCGGCTGGCTGTTCGTGTGTAGTTCCTGCAATCGCGCCTTCATGGTTGCCCGCGCACAACGCATCGGCACCACCTTGGTCGAACTGGCGATGCAGCGCACGCCGAGAGTACAGAAGATCATGGACTGCCACGGAAATCGGACCGATCGCACGTTGCTCGCGGGACCGGAGGATTGGCTGGCGAAAGTACGACCAATGGCAGCAGGTTTGGTCGAGGGACAGACGTATGTGTTCTTCGACGGCGTCGTGCTCCCCGCTCGACGTGGTCCTGTGAAGTTCAGCGGACTGTGGCGTGATCACGATCTCCCCGATCTCCCCCACTTCGATAGCTCGGATGCTCCGCCGACAACTTCCTCAAGCTACTGGTGGCCCGCGGGCGAACTCGATGAGGCGGATGAGGCGACCGACGTTACTAGGCCTTGATGAACGGAGGCGCCAGTGATCCACCACACCGCCTGGCCGCAAGTCTCGCCCCACCCCACCACCGGACACCTCGAAGTCTCCTTCGACGCCCCGCTCAACAAGGAGCAACGCGTCGACTGGCTCCGCGCCCGCGACTGGCTCGTCGCCAGCTTCGACATCTCGTTCACGAGCGCACGCGAGTACCCGACGTTCGAGTGGCACGCCACCTTCACCACCCGCGACGGCGCGGTGATCGCCCAGCTCGCGTGGTCCGACTTCCCCGATGAACTCCTCGTCCGCTCCGACTCCGAAGCGGGCGACCGCTTCATCGAAGCAATCGCGCAACGGCTCCGCACCGAGCGACCAGACCTCGGAGAACTGAGCACCATGAGCGGAAAAGAGTGGCGACGCTGGATGGTCTCGCTCGGATCGCAGGACTACCCGAGTTAGCCCGCGCGACCCGCCGACGACACCGCCTGGAACGAGAACGGGCCGCCCCGAACCCGGCGCGGCCCGCTTCTTTCCTGTCTTCCACTCGAGCACCCGAGCACTTGACCACTCGAGCACTCTTCCCA
This sequence comes from Planctomycetaceae bacterium, assembly GCA_040255445.1. Lineage (GTDB taxonomy): Bacteria > Planctomycetota > Phycisphaerae > Phycisphaerales > UBA1924 > JBDZUZ01. The sequence goes on from JBDZUZ010000010.1 coordinate 31,632, forward strand.
TCACCGCCGCCGCCGCACCGACACCAGCCCCGCCACGCCCAACAGCGCAACCCCCGCAGGCGCCGGCACCATCTCGTACTCGTACGTCAGCGTGACCGTGCCCGTCTGCGCCATCCGGCCGATCACGGCCTCGATGAACTGACCGCTCGCCGGCGGGATCACGAAGGCGTCGAACCAGCCATCCATGAAGCCCATCAGCGGCTGCGTGCCGTGGAAGTCGGGGAGCACGGCGGGGTCGATCGTCACCGTGTTGCTGAACGCATCGGAGAACGTGAAGAGGTACGGCGTGCCCGGCTGGCCGCCGGCGCCCGCGCCCATGTCGCCGGTGATCCCATCGCGCCAGTTGCCGCCCAGGCCCTGCAGCAGTTCGAGGCCGTCATCGCCGCCGTTGAAGTACGCGATGATCGAGTGGCTCGCCTCCATCTCCCACTCGCCCGCGCCCACCGCGCCCTCGTACGTCTGCGCGCCGACGGTCATCGACAGCTCGCCGTCGAAGCTCAGGTACACGTTGGTCAGCACCCGCGAGCCGTCCATGTCGTCGAACGGATTGAAGCTGAAGTGGTGCTGCACCGGGTCATCGGTGCTCCACGCGTAGCTGAACGACTGGGTCTCCACATCCGCCGCGGCGAGCCCGGCGCTGAGGGCGATTGCGAGAACCGAAAGGGTGCTGGTCTTCATCTCTGTCTCCTCCGAGTCTGTGGTCCGCCGCGCCCCACCCGGGCCGCGGCGGCGATCGTTCCGAAGGCAGCATGCCCCCGGTTCCTGGCACCGCACAGAAATCTGTAGAGATTTTGTCAGAGCAATCTCCCGCAGACTTCCCGCGATACGATGCTCATCATGGGCCCTGATCGCACAGATTCCAGCACAACTCTGAGAACACCCCCCGCTCCGGTTATCAGCCCCGTCGACGGGGCCCCCGACCGGGCCGCCTTCGCCGAGACCGCCGCGGCACGCCTTCGCGAGGCCCAGGCCGCGATGACCGACCTCCTCGCCGGGGTCGGGCTGTCGGGGGCTCGGGCCATCGACTTCGGCCGCCGGCTCGGGCTCGACAAGACCCTGGCCTGGCGCATCGCGCGGTTCATCGAGGGGACCGATCCAGTCGAGGCAGCGCGGCATCTGCCCGGCGCGGCGGGGGTGGAGATCGTGATCAAGGCCGCGGCGGCGCAGGGCGCTGCGGCCGCGCGGATCGATGCGGTGCGCGAGGCCGACCAGCGGCTGCGCGAGTTCGTCGGGCGGCACGCGGGGGATCGACGGTCGTTCGAGGCGATGCTCTCGGGCGCAGTGCCCGATGAACGCATCCTCTTAGAAGAGCGGCGGGCGCACTACCGGGCGGGGTCGGCGATCTGGGGTGTGCGGGCGCGGGTGCAGGTGTTGATGCTCGCGCTGCGGCCCTCCCCCACTGATGACGGCATGCTCGACCTCGTGCAGCTCGGCGGGCTGGTTGAGCTCGAACGCCTGCGGCCGGATGTGCCGTGGATCGTGCGGCGGCTGCGGGCTTCGGCGCGGGATGATTCAAAGACGCTGATCCGGATGCAGCGCGAGCCGCTCGATGCTGGTGGCGGTGATGACAGCGCCGCCGCTTCATCCCTCGTCGCCGAGTATTGCTCACAGCCGCTCCCATCGATGCGCCGGTTCGAGGGCGACAACGGTTGGCTCTACGACGAGATCGCGCCGGGGCCGGTCGGCCGCCGCAGCGCGGTCACCTGCATCATGGGCGAGATCTATCGCGCAGCGCTCCCCGCCCGCCGCGGCCCGGACAACACCGTCGGCCGCTACACGCTCACGGTGCGCACGCCCGTCGAGTGCGTGCTCTTCGATCTCCTGGTGCACCGCAGCCTGTCACATTTCGGCCCAGCGCGGCTGTCGGTCGCTGGGCTGATCGAGGACCGGCCGCGGGGAGCGCCCGAGGTCGCGGGCGGTTTGCTGCTGCCGCCGACCGATGCTCAGCGCCTGGGCACGCCGCCGGTCGTCCAGACGCCGCGGCTCGCGGCGTACCCGGCGATGGTGGCGGGCGCGCTCCGCCGCGCCGGCTGGGGCGGGGCGGAGGAGTTCGTGGGGTATCGGGCGGAGATGGAGTACCCGCCGGCGCCGTGTGATCTGGTGATGGAGTGTGGGATCGGAGAGCACGCATGACGGCCAGCGGGGCCGATTCAGAACCAATCTACCTGGGCACATCGGGCTGTGACCGATTGTCCATCCGCATCGTCGGCTACGAGTTCCCTGGCGATCGCGAGCCCGGGGGCATCAACAGCAACTGGCTCATGATCCGCGGCGACATCGAGCGGGCCGACACGCGTTGGTCTTTCACCGATCCATCGCTCACAACCGTAGAGTTGGCGGAGTTGATCCAGTGGCTGCGCGAGTTGCCGCGGCCGACACTCGAACGAATCCGATTCCTCGAACCGCTCTTCGCCTTCTCTGTCGCGGAGCGGGACGAAGATGCCTGGACGGTCGTCGCGGAACTCCGCGCCGAGGCCGTGCCGCGTGCCCTCCGTGCGGAGGACGATTGGAACGAGGGCATCCGGCTGAGTTTGGAGGTAACTCCGCGGAACCGCGACCGGGTGGTGGAAGCTCTGGAAGCGGATCTGCGGCGGTTCCCGGCGCGGTAGCTTGCGGAATGTACACTGCCCGGCATGCGCATTTGGACACCCCCACCCGGGACAAAAGTTGTCTTCCGCATCCAGGCACCGGCGGAACGTCAGATCGCCGCCGATTTCGGGATCAAGCTACCGCGGTTCGACCATGTCGAGCTTCTGTTCGATGACCCTCGGTGGCCCGAATTCCTCGCAGCGCTCGCCGCGTCGTCGACGAGCGGTCCCCGACGGTTCACTTCGCTTTGGCTGGAGGAGTGTCCTCTGAATCCGCGCGACCAGGACTGGGCGAGATTGGACCCAGGCCCCAGCGCGTTTCGCTCGCCGGCGCGAGCGCCCAAGAACAGGCACTTCGCGTGGCGCAACGGGGTGCCCCTCGCCTCACAGACCTTCATCGACACAGTGCTTCGCGCTGGCCTCACCGGCCTAGGGTGGCTCCCGCTCGCAGATTCTCACCCGCAGGACCCTCAGCGGTGGTTCGAGATATTTGCACGCGAGCCAATCGGTCGCGGCCTTGATCATCCGCTCATGATCGCGTCCCTCCACGAGGCCGCGCTGAAGGAGCGAGGGATTGACAGGAGCCGGCGCGAGGGCGAGCCAACTGTGTCGCTACCAAGGCTTGACCTTGCGAAGATCGAGCACCCGACGCTCCTGAAGATGCTGGAGCTTGCCCCGCCGCAGTACTTCTGCATCCGGGGGGCATCGAGATTCGTTGAGGAGAGCCTGCCCCGTACCGACTTTGCATACAGCGGATGGGATATCCGCAGCAGACCGGAGCCAGGGTACAGAGGGAGGCCGCGCCGGCATATCTGCTGCAATTCCAAGGCCCGCACAGCCCTTCTCGACGCTGGCGTCATGAAGCCCACGCGGTTCAACACTCTCGTTGTCGTTTCTGCTGCCGATGCACACAGCGAGGTTCTCGACCAGACCATTTCTGAGCCAATCCCGCCACCCGTGTACACCGCAGAGGAGGCCGAAGCCGAGACCGCAAAGCGAACAGCGCTGTCAACAGGATCGACGCTCGACCGCCCGAGGATCCGATCGATCCGGCAGACCGTTGAACTTCTGCAGGAGCGTGTTGCCGACGGTGCCTGGGTTACGGTACAGGACAGTAACAGCAGTGTGGACTTCGATAGTGGAGAGTTCACGACGGCTCCCGAAGCCTGGCGCCTCGTCTCCCCCCTCCTGCCGGATGGGATTTATGGGGAGACTCCGCAAGAGGACCATCACTTTGAATTCGAATGGTGCGTTCCCCACTGGAATGAATGCGCTCGCGAGGAACCTGTCGACGACCCCGATGAACGGCCCTCCAAAGACGATCTGGTCATCGCCATAACTGCTTGCGGCGACTGCTTCACGGTGAGAAGAGGATCGCCGGACTGGCCGACAGAGGCACCAGTGATCCTGTGGGACCACGAGACAGATTCGATCCACGATCAGTGGCCATCCATCGCGGCGTTTGTAGCGCACATTGTGGCGGTGTGCGATCACAAGCGCCACCACGAGAGCATGGAGTGACCTCGAATGCGTCCCTGGGCCCCTCCACCCGGCACCATCGCTGAGTTCCGTCTGAAGGACGACGCCTCCGCCGCGGCGGTCGCGTCGGTGGGTATCACCATCCCGCGCGATGGCTACTGCAAACTCCGTCTCTCCGACAAGCGGTGGCCCGCGCTGCTCGATGCCCTCACTGCGGTGTTACCGGGTGAGGATCACCTGTTCACCTCAAACTGGTTCATCGAGCCAGAGCCCAAGACGGCGGATGCGGAATGGTTCATCCCGTGGCCCGCACGCGAGCTTGAGAACGTGCGCACGGCGCCGGCCGATCTGCATTACGCGTACAGACGGGGTCTTTACCTCTGCTCCGACCGCTTTATCGCGACGATCGAGTCGCACGGACTCACGGGACTCGACTGGCTCTCGCTCACCGAGTGTCATCCCGACGATCCGCGGCAGTGGTTCGAGCTCTTCGCGACGACGCCGCTCGGACGCGGGCTCGACCACCCGCTCTTCAACCGCGCAGCCTACGAGGTTGGCTACAAGAACCGCCCCTTCGACATGTCGCGCAGACACGGCCAGGACAGCACGCGAGGCGGCCACGATGGGCTCGACCGCATCGATGATCCGCTCCTACGCCGGATCATCGCCGCCTCACCACCCAAGCAGTTCAACATCCGCGGCCCGCGGCGATTCGTCCGCGAGTTCCTGCCGGCCACCGATTTTGCATACTGCGGATGGGCCTCCGATCGCGACCGCGGCCCGGGAAGCGATGGCCGCCAGGCGCGAACGATCTGCTGCAACGCCCGCGCCCGGCAGATCCTGCTCGATGCCGGCCTTCTCACGGCATTTCGCTTCCAGCCTCTGCTGATCGTCGCCGAGGCCGATGCGAATGCTCCGATCCTCGACCGCGAGATCGACGCTCCGCTGCCGCCCCCGGTGTACACGCCATCAGAGGCCGCCGCGGAACGTACCCGCCGCGCTGCCGCTCCACTCCCACCACCGCCACCACGACGCCCAAGGCTGAAGTTCAAGTCGTTCGACCACGCTATCAGGACCCTGCAGCATCGACTCGACAATGGAACCACCTCGTGGCTCCCGGCTCAGCGGGACCCCGATGCGGCATCGATACTCGAAGCGATCGCCCTGAGCGATGTCACCGATGCGTGGCGGATCATCAGCCCGCTGCTGCCGCTCCGCGTGGTCGATGAGGATGAAGACGGCGGCTCCCCGTTCATTTTCGAGATGTGTGCTCCACGCCGGAATGACTGGCTGCCGGTCGCGACCCCCGAGGGTCGGAACAAACGACCGTCCAGCGACGACCTCGTGATCGGCGAGTCCCCCTTCGGCGACGACTTCACCGTCCGCCGCACCGACCCGAATTGGCCGCGCGATGCGCGTGTCTACCTGTGGGATCACGAAACCGCATCCATCAATCGACAGTGGCCCGGCATCGTCGCCTTCATCGCGTACCTCATCGACCTGTGCGACCGGAAGGCGCGCGGCTGATCCCGGCGAGGTCGATGAGCCCGCACCCGATGCAGTGATTCCACCTCCCGCGTGCGAGCGGGGTTACTCGATCCCCGCCATCGCCACGATCGCCGCGACGAGGCTCGCTAAAAGGACCACGGCCCCCGCGCCGACCCAGCCCATCGAGAGACTCCTTTGTCCGATCGTCTGGCCCCACATCCGGCGCCAGGCGTGGCCGCATTCTGTGCATTGCGGCGGAGCCGCTCGCCACGAGCGCATCGCGTAGCCACACCGCCCGCACGCGAGCCCACGCCCATCCCGCCCGGTCACGGCTCGAAGGATCGCAGCACTTCCGGCCACCAGGCCGTACAACGCCAGCACCATGACCATGGGTGTCATGCCACCTGTCACGCCAATGAATGCCGGAAGCGCGAGGCAGATGGCGCCCAGAACCGCGAAGCGACGCCTGTTCAGTCGACGCTGCCGCCGGACCTCCGACATCTTCGCTGCGGTCATTCCCGCTGATGCCATGTCAAATGCCCGGCGCGTCATCCAAGGAAGGAAGAACAACAGGAGACACGGCGGACCGAGCAACCACAGCAGCGCATCGCCGTGCTTCATCAGCATGCGTGGCACATCCCGCGCAAGCGATCGCAGTCCTTCGCCGGCCTGACCCGCATTGCCGGTGGCAACCGCCAGACCAAGCCGGCTCACCGCGAGGAAGCAGCCCGCGAACAGCAGGACACCGATGAGCCCGCCCCCAAGCCAGCACCGCACGATCCACACATCGCGCGCCCAGCGAATCGCTAGACATCGGAGCGCCGCTCGCGAAACCGGAACGCTCCTTCGCAGCGCTCGTTCGTCGGTATCCGGGTGGTCTCGCCGCGCCATCCGCGGCAGTCTAATCCACCATCCCCCGCAATGCCGCCGCCAACCCCGCCGCGCCCCCAACCAGCACATCCGGCCCCGCGGCCCGCAACCGCTCGATGTGCGCAGCATCGCAGTGCAACCCGCCCGTGAACCCGATGCACCGCATCCCCGCCTCGCGCGCGGCCCGCACGCCGCCGGGGCCGTCCTCGATCACGATGCAGGCGGCGGGCGGCACGCCCACTCGTTCCGCCGCGTGGAGAAAAACATCCGGTGCAGGCTTCGGCCGCGCGACCTGATCACCGCTGTAGATGTGCTCGCCGAAGTGCGGCAGGTAGCCGGTGACCTCCAGCGAAAGCATGAGCCGCTCGACCGGGCTGTTGGAGGCGACGGCTTTGGGGCCCGGCAGACCGGCGACGATCGCGGCGACGCCCTCGACAGCCCTCAACCTGCCGCCGCGGAACGCTTCGACCAGCCGCATCACGAACACGGACTCGCACGCGTGCCGCATGTCGCGCCCCGCGAGCTGCGTCGACCGCTCGATGATCCCGCCCATCGACATACCCATGAAGGTGCGCATCGAATCCGCGGCGGTCATCGGGAGCCCGTGCTCGGTCATGACCTGCGCGAGGACTTCGTTGCCGAGCACCTCGCTCTCGACGAGGACGCCGTCGCAGTCGAAGATGACGGCGGAGCCGCACGGCTCGGTGCGGCCGCCGCCACCGGGATCGGAGCTGTAATCAATCGCGGACATCGCCGCGAGAGTAGCCACACGCGAGCCGCGCCAGCGGGCGCTGCGCCCGATCAGTGCGGGTGTGGGATCCGTGCGGGCACGGGATCACAGGGGCCGCAGCATCTCCACCACGCACGGTCTAAACCCCTCCGCGGCGAAGACCGCCCGGGCTTCCTCGTTGAACGCCGCGGTGTGCAGCCGGATCTGCTTCACGCCGATCGCCGCGTACCGCGACACCACCTCGCGCACTAGCCCGCGCGCGATCCCCCGCCGCCGCGCCTCGGGCACGACATAGATGTCGTGAATGAACGCGCACTCGGGGATCCAGAAGATCGGCACCTCGGGCTCGATGGTGCACACCGCGTACGCCGCGATCCCCGGCACACCCTCGGCCTCCGCCACCAGAAACACGCTTCGCGGATCGTCCGCACGCTCGGGCAGCCAGCGGGCGTAACGCTCGACCACATCCTCCCGCACCGCGAACCGCTCCGGGTCCGCCGCGGCGTGAAAATCACAGATCGCCCGCACCAGAGGCAGGACCTGCGGGACATCGGCGGCGGTGGCGGGGCGGATGAGCACGGGGGAGGGTATCGCGGGGAGGACCGCGACATCCTGCGGGAGGGCTCTGCTACACTCTCCGTAACGATGGCCGGCACACCCGACAACACCTGGCGCACCCGCATTGTGTGCGACCCCGCGATCCGCCATGGCGAACCAACGATCCGCGGCACGCGCATCGCCGTTGCCACTGTCGTCGCCAGCCTGGTTGACTTCTCGATCGAGCAGCTCTTGGTCGAGTTCCCGCAACTGACCCGGGACGACATCAACGCGGCGATTCTCTTCGCCGCGGAGTCGTCGCACAACTCGATGGTGGCGTGACGCTGCATGGGCCTTCTTGTCAAGGTCGATGAGGATCTTTCGCCGGCGGTCTGTGAACCACTCGTTACGAGGGGGTATGACCTGCGAACAGTCGTTGGTCAAGGCTGGTCCGGCACGAGCGATGCCGACCTCTGGCCGAAGATTGTCGCAGAAGGCGTGTTCTTCATCACCGCCGACAAGGGCTTTGGCGATGTGCGCGTCTACCCCCCGGGAACGCATCCGGGCATTCTGGTTCTGCGTCCGGCGCGAGAGAGCATTGCGGCCTACCGCGACCTTCTCGCTGAGACTCTCGCCGCGGTGGAGTTGAGGAACCTGACCGGATCAGTGAGCGTCGCGAGTGCGAGCGGACTGCGCTCGCGTCGGCCTGAGACGGATTGAACGCGAGAGGCGGTCCCCCAAAGTATGCTCGTTCTCGATATCCTCCGCCCCATGCCCCCCGAACCCCCGCACGGCACCCGCGCCCACCCCACCAGCAAGCATCCCGTCCTTGATATCGCGTTCTGGGAACAGGAGTTCCCGCTCGAACCGGGCGAGCGGGGCCCGGGCTGGATCGATGGGCCCGGCGACATCGCCATCGTCGAGCAGGCCCGCCGCGTCGCCGCGGCCCGCGGCGACCTTGGCCCCTCGGTCCCCGCAGACATCTTCACATGGTCGTACGGCGCCGGCTCGCAGCGACCGTGGCTCACGAAGATCGGGGGCCAGCCCTGGCGCGACACGGCGACGAAGTGGCCGCGGGACCTGCGCGGCCCCCTCCACTTCCTGGGCCAGATTTGCCTGGCGGATTCACGCGACATCCTGCCGCCGGATCTCCCTGGCGATGTCGTGCTCTTCTTCGGCCGCCGCATCGGCAACGACGCCACCGTCAGCCGTATCGAGTGGTCAAGCACCAACGGGGAGTACGGGCGGCCGGACTTCCACCCCGAGCGCGAACTGCCGTTCTGCTACACCGGCGTGATCCACCGGACGGTGCAATACACCGATCGCGAGGCCGCGGACGCGGCGTTCGCCGCGGCGGGGTGGGAGGACAGTTACGGATTCTCGGCAGTTCAGGCCACCAGCATCGGCGCCTATGCAGATATCCCGCAGGGCTGGCCGTTTGAAGAGGGCGATGGCAACACGCTGATCGCCATGTTCAGCTCGTTCAGCTTCGTTGAGAGTTGGCCCCTCTGCAATGTGCCGCGGCGGCTGCAGGTGGTGCGTCCCGATGGCAGCGAGTACTCGCCGATGCAGCCCGAGCTCGGCCTCATGATCGAGGATGCGGGGGCGGCGTGCGTGTATCGGGACGGCAAGGGGCGGTACAAGGTGAATGTGGCGGGCGGGTGAGGTCGACCCGCGATGTCTCTCGACCAAAGGCCAGCCTTTCGCTCGCCCCCGCACGGAGATCCACATGGGTGCATTAGGTCCCAAGCTCTTCGACGACGATTGCGCACTCGATGTCCGCGCCGAGTTCCGCGACCTCATCGGCGATGGCCTGACGCCCCGCGCCGCCACGATCGAGATGGTCAAGTCGTGGAGCATCTCCAGAAAGGAATTCCCCTACGAGTACACCGTCTTCTGGCTCGCGCTCGCGGCGACGCAATGGCGCCTGGGCCGCCTCACGCCCTTCACGCTCCGCCGCGCCCTCGCGATCATCGACCAGGGTCTCGGCCTCGATGCCTGGGATTCCGAGACGCCCGAGCTCCAGGCCAAGCGGCGGGCCGTGTACCGCGAACTGCGGGCGACGCTCGAGAGCCCGCAGCCCGAGCCGAAGCGCATACCGAAACGCTTCAAGTGGAAGTGCCCCTACGAGCGCGGCGATCTGCTCGCCTATCGCTGCCTCTCCGGCAACGAGATCTTTCTTCGGGTCATCACGGTGGAGTCCCACGCGGGCGATGAAATGGTGGTCGACATGTGCGACTACCACGGAGCTTCCCCTCCATCTGTAGAGGTGGCCCAAACGCTGCCGCGTCGCATGCCGCTCGCGGTCCCTGAGTTCGTTGCAGATCGACCGGATCGATGCGGGATGTTCTACCTGGGCCCGTCGGGCGCACGCGATAAGCCGGGTGATCGCCTCCGCCGGATCGGCGGCGGCCTCCACCTTCCCGAATATGACGCTTTCGGTTTATGCTTTGGAGGTTTTAAGGACTTTGACGGTTTCCTGGAACGGGACTATGGGATCACCTAAATCCCTGCACGACGCGATGCACCACCCGCGGCCCTGAACCCGCAGCCCATGAACGACCACGATCCAGACTCACACGAGCGCGTGCCAAACCCACCAACCCCACCACCCCCCACCGCCACCTTCGGCTCCGCCCCCGGCGACCGGCTCACGATCGCAATCACCGGGTACCAGTACCCCGACATCCCGTTCCACAACGGCTCCGATGAGAACTGGCTGATGGTCCGCGGCGTGGTCGCCTGCGCGAGCGACCTCTGGACATTCGAGGACCCGTGCCTCCTCACCACCGAGCTGCAGGACCTCATCGCGTGGCTCCGCGAGCTCCCCGATCCCGCCCGCCCCTCGATCGGCTTCACCGAACCGCTGCTCAAGTTCCGCACAGACGGCACACGCCCCGCGGCGAACGCGCCCGACGCCTCCTTCTCCCTGCAAACCATCCTGCGAGCCGAGGCGCTGCCACCGCACATCCGCGCGGGCAACGACACCGCGCCGTCAATCATGCTCAACCTCACCGTCACACCCGCCCAGATCACCGCCGCGGCGGATGCCCTCGCCGCGTGCCTCACCCGCTTCCCGCCGCGCCCGCGCGCCGGCCGCACCATGCAGGAGTGGCGCGAGCTACGCTCACGCATGCCCATCCGCGGCGTCCATCACATCGCCATCATCTGCTCCGACTACCCCGCATCGAAGCGGTTCTACACCGAGATCCTCGGCCTCCGCATTGTGCACGAGGTGTACCGCGAGACGCGGCGGTCATACAAGCTCGACCTCGCCCTGCCCGATGGTGTGCAGGTCGAGCTCTTCTCTTTCCCCGATCCCCCGCCGCGGCCGACCCGCCCGGAATCCCGCGGCCTGCGACACCTGGCCCTGCGTGTTGATGACCTGGACGGAGAGCTGACGCGGCTGGGAGCGCATGGCATCGTTGCGGAGCCGGTGCGAGTGGATGAGTTCACCGCGAGCCGTTTCACGTTCATCCAGGACCCCGATGGTCTGCCGATCGAGTTGTACGAGGACGCGTGAGCCCTTCCCGTGGCATCGGCATTCTGCCGATGCGTTTGCGCAGCCCGCATACGAATACACGAAGCCCGGCCTCTACAACGGTCGCTCCGCCCGCGGCACCATCTCGACCCTCTCTACCCGGTTGACGCAGCGCGGCCAATGCCCACGGGAGCAGAACGCGCCGCCCGCCTCTACACCGTAAAGCGCCGCTCAACCCCGAGCGAGTTCGGCACCAGCATCAGCTTCGGCAGCTCGGCGAGCCTGCGCGTGATGATCTCCGGCAGCGTAAAGCCATCGCGCACGACCCGTGCGGCAAGCTCCTCATCCGGTGTGCCGCGGAGCGCGGCCGCCGCATCGCCCAGGCGGTTGAGCAACCAGCGTGTCTTGAATCGCTCGGCGATGAACGCCGCGTTCTGCTCGCGCCACGCAACGTCGAACACAAACCCATCCTCGAGCCAGAGGTAGGGCGCATACATCCCGCGGCGGGTCCCGTCATCATCGACCCAAACAGGATTCTCGCGGTCGTCGTACAGCAACACCGATGCCCACTGCAGCGCGATGCGTGCTCGCCCCGGAGTGCCGATCTCCCACCATGTTTCCCAGAGCGGCGCGATGTCGTGCGAGTACACCCCGCTGAAGCTCAGCTCGGAGAAGATGCTGTACAGACGGTCCGGATCCTCGGGCCGCAGGCTGCCGACGCTGTCCACGCAGTCAAGTATCGCGCCGGCCATGTACAAGTGAACCGCGCTCCGCTCCCGCTCATTCAGCGGGAGCTCGGCCTTGCACAACGCGTACAAGAACTGACCGTGGAAGTTTGAGCTGCTATCACCGCGGACAAGACTCGCACGCCACATCTCGAGCACCCGCGGGAACGCGAACGAGAACAGATCACGCTGAATCGGGGTGTACGAGAGATCGAGTGCGTAGTCGATCGCGTGCAGTTCCTCGACCTTCGCACGCGGGTCCGCGAGCACACGCAGATGCGTGTCATCAAAGTCGAACGCCCGCTGCGTGATTCGCCCCGGCGGCTTCGCCGGGGTCCGCCCGCCGCCAAGGGCGCGGCGGACATCATCGATGTCGGGCGGCACCTTCAGCGTGGGCGGCGGGAAGCGCATTGCTGTATTTGTCAGCGACTGCCGGCCGGGTGCAGGCGAGGACGCCCGCACCACAACACGCAATCACAACTCCCCATCACTCCACCCGCAGGTACCGCAGCGAATACCCGCGCTCCCGCGAGTCCTCCGCGAACTGCACTTCCTGCACCAGCACATCCGGCCCATCCAGCCGATACACCACGCTCCGCACCTGCTCGGCCTTGCCGGTGCCGGTGAACTCGGCGCGGTTGTCCGCCGCGCTCACCAGCTTGAAGACCGACACATCCTCGCGGCCCTTGGGGATCTCGAGCGCGGCGTGCAGGTGCCGCAGCCGCAGCATCACGCCGTCGGGCTCCACGGTGATCAGAGAGACCTCGTGCAGCGCGGGCTTGCCATCGCGGCGGACCTGCCGGAAGAGCGCCACCATCGAGTTACCGCGCGGCTCGGTCCACATCTCATCGTTGACCGTCTTGTTGGGGTTCACACACACCCAGCGGCCGGTCATGAACGCCAGCGGCGCAAGTTCCGCGGCCGGCGCCGCCGCGGCGGGGAGCTCAACCGCCGTTTCCGCCGCGGCGTTCTTCTGTGAAGCACAGCCGCTCGCGGCGGCGAGGCAGCCGATGAGGGACGCGGCGAACAGGCGACCAACCGTGCGACGGATAGATGCTTTGCTCATGGCTCCAGCGTACGCACCGATCCGGGGCGCGACGCGTGCCTGGCGTTGCAATGCGACCGCCCAACCCCCGCCGCGCCTGACCGCAGAGCCCGACCGCCGTCGTAGAATCCACGCATGGGCCACGAGTACCAGGACGCTGTCAGCATGGAGATGGCCCGCCGCGTCGCGGCGAGGCTCCGCGATCAGCCGGACCTGGTATCCGTCGCCCACGACAACCTCGATCGCTGGTCCAAACGCAACGCGGACTCCCCGAGCCTGATGCGCTGCTACGACGAATGGCGCATGATCCTCGAGAAACCGCTCGATGAGGTCCTTGCGATTTTGACCCAGGAGACCGATGAGGGCCAGCGGCTCCGGCAGAACTCGCCATTTGTCGGGATACTGCCACCGGCCGAAGTCTGGGCCATCAAGGACGCTGTTCGCAATGGAACGATCCCAACTTGAGCACATCCTGAGGGCCGCCGCCGGAATCACCGGCGGCCGCGAGTTCGTCGTCATTGGTTCGCAGGCCCTTCACGCCAGCACAGACTCCCCAACGAGGCCGTGCCTCCAGTCTGAGGAGGCGGACATCTTTTCGCTGGACTCCGCCGACGACGCCGACCTGATCGATGGCACGATCGGAGAGGGTTCGCCATTCCATAGGACCTTTGGCTACTACGCCCATGGTGTCGGCGTCGAAACCGCTTCGCTCCCGGCGGGATGGCGCGACCGACTCGTGCCAATCGAGTCTGCGCGCACTGGCGGGGCGGTTGGTCGCTGCCTCGAGGTGCACGACCTCTTCGTTGCGAAGCTCGTTGCCGGGCGCGAGAAGGACAGCGAGTTTCTCGGCTCCCTCGTCGCGGCAGAGCTCATTGACATGGCCCTCGTTTCGCAGCGGCTCGATGCAACGCCGCTTGAGCCGCCGGTCCGCGCCGCGGCCGAGGCACGTTTGCGCAGGCTATTCGGCAAGGTTGACCGTCCCGGCGAGTAAAGGCCCTCCACACCCCGATTTCACAATCCCCTCACCCCCCGCCCGCACACTCCTGCAACGCCCGCAACCGCGGGCCACACAGGAGTCCAAGATGCACACCCCAAAGACCATCACCGCCGCGGCCGGCGCCGCCCTGATCCTCTCGACCATCGGCCTCACCACGTTCGCCCAGACACAGTCGCAGCCCGGCACACCTAGCCAGCCCGCGCGGCAACAGAACCCGCAGCCGCGTCAGCAGGAACCGGGCGCACCGGGGCAGGACCGCCAGAACCCGAATCAGAACCAGCCCAATCAACCGGGCCAGAACCAACCCGGACAAGGCCAGCCCGGCCAGAACCAGCCAGGCCAGAACCAGCCAGGCCAGCAGGATCCCAACAACCCCAATCGTCCTGTTGACCCGAACGATCCCAACCGCGACAACCGCAACGACCCCAACCGCCCCTTCGATCCCAACAACCCCAACCGCGATACGCGCGACCCCAACCGCACGCCAGGCCAGAACGACTTCCGCCTCCAGTCACCTTTCAACTTCAACTCCCCGCAGGCCGAAGCCCAGTTCCGCGAGCAGTCGCGCCAGCTTCTCCGCATGGAGCAGCGCCTCCAGCAGAACAACGAGCAGCTTCTCCGCAAGCTCGGCGAAGCCCGTCAGCTCCCCGGCGAACGCCAGAACGCCGCGGTCATGGATCTGCTCCAGCAGTTCCTTCTCGAGCAGCAGCAGATGCAGCAGTATCTGATGCACGCGCGCACGATGTACACCGGCGACCTGAGCGGCATGATGGACGACCAGCCCGGCCGCACGCCCGGCCAATCGCCGGGCCAGTCGCCCGGCGACCGTCTCGACCCCAACAACCCCAACCGCGGCAACCCCAACAGCCCGAACTACAACCCGGACCAGAACCCCAGCCGGCCGGGCACGCAATCACCCGATCGCACGAACCCCGCCGCCCCCGGCTCCACGCCGCGGAACCCCGAGCCCCGCTCGCCCCGCTGACGCCAACGGCGTGCCGGCACATCCCGCCGGGAACGCCCCGATCTCTCTTTCCCCCTCGGTTGTGATCGGGAAGATCGCGACCCGCCGCGGCGGCGCCCAACGGCCCGCCGCGGCTTTCTTCTTGAGGATTCGCGAGGCCGCAACCAAACCGGCGGCCGCCGGTACACTCGGGCACAGATGGAGCACGATTCATCCGCCCATGCGAACGCACCACAGCAACTCCGCTCAAACACTTCTCCGGGCCTCGCAGTAACGCTGACCGATACGCTCGAATCCGGCGAGCGCGTCGTTTGGTGCGGCAGCCCGGACCCTGAAGCATTCCGAGCGATCGCTCGTCTGTTTACAAGGGTTCTCATCAGCCTCGGGGTGACACTCGCAGTAGCAACACCGATCATGGCTGTCTTCCCGGTCCTGCTCAGCGTTGACAGCCGACCCGACATCTTCTCGCTCCGTCCGGAGATCCCGCGTCTGCTCGTCCTTATCGCGTTCCCGATCGGGGTCCCGCTCATCCTGTGGCTAACGCTGCCTCTACTCGCCACTCGATTGGCCAGCCGCACGCGGTATGCACTGACCGACCGCCGCCTGATCCGTCTTCGCGCGCGGCTCTTCCGCGCCGCCAAGGTCCAAGAATGTCGTGCCGGGAGCACCACCGAGCTCCAGGTGCACCGCAGCGAACGGCCCGGCGGTGGGTGGATGGGGGCCGGGGACATGCGCACCAGCGATGAACGCTTCTGCATGTTCGGCGTCGACATCTCCCACGATCTCGGCCGCCAGATCCGGCAGATCCTCGTCCCGCTCGGTGCAGTCCCGCCCGGCTTCTCAACCCCCGTGGATGGAGTGTCGCCGCCACTCGCGGCGTCAGTCCCGGCACCGCTCGCCAGCGAACTCGATGCAGGTGAGCACCTGCTGTGGTACGAATCCCCGGCGATGGATGCGCGGCTGGTGCGGGGCTTCCGAGAGCTGCGCATTATCTCAACCATCCTCGTACTGATGGCCTGCGGTGCGATCGCATACTTCGCAAAGATCATCGTCGACTACCGCGCTGCCGGGCTCGAGTGGGGGGAGCTCGGCGCTCCGCTGCTCGCTCTCGGCTTGACCGTCGGCTTCGCCATCTACTTTGGCTCCTCGATGGTGCGAAAGCCGCCCCCGCCCAGCGAGCAGAGCCCGCCGACCTACGCCCTGACTGATCGGAGGATTCTCGCGATTCGCGATTGGCCCGAGGGGCGTTCTGTCATCAGCCTCTACCCCCGCCCGCCGCTAAAGCTCCGCGTCACAGAGCGCCCCGATGGTCGCGGGGATCTCGTGCTCGGACGCAATGACCCGACGAGGTCGCAGCGTCGAACAATCGGTGGTATCAGGAACCCGCGGCTGCTCGAGCAGTTGATCCGCATCACCTTCGCAGATCACCCGAAACCCCAACCCATCTCGGCCGCTTCGTCAAAGTAAGCTTTTCGACCTTCGGAGGCTGGCAACCCCGATCCGCCCTGATCGGTACACTCCGCAACGCATGCCCAACGCCTCACCAACTACCGCCGATCCGCCGCCGGCCAAACTCCTCGAAGCGCTCAACCGCGAGATCGATCCGAGCGAAACCGTCCGCTGGTACGGCCGGCCGGGCGAGCAGCACTACGCCACCGCGTCGATGATGTACGCCGGGATCTTCATGGTCCTGAGCGGGTTCCTGGGGATCGGAATGATCCTGCTGGGGATCATGTCGCTGATCGAGTATCTGACCGGTGAACCTCGCCAGCCGGGCGGTGCACCGACGACCGCCGGCGATGTGATCGGGTTCGCCACGGCGCTGGTCGGCTGCATCGCGGTCTTCATCGCGTCACCCGCGATCGCGTATCGCTGGGGGAAGCGAGAGTCCCGGCGGATAATCTACGGATTGACGAACACGCGGCTGCTCAGCCTGCGCCTCAGCGACAAGGGTCTCGCCCAGATCACCTCCCTCGAACCCGCGCATCCGCTCGACATCACCCGCGATGAGCACAAGGACGGCCGCGGCACGCTGAAGGTCCAGCGTGTCGGTGCTTCGGCGTTGCTGACGCTTACCGGTATCGAGTCGCCGCGCGAGGTCGACCTTCTCATCCGCGAAACCTTCGACCCGCCGCCGGGCAGCACCAGCTCCCAGGGCGTCGGACTGTGAGCACACCGAACTCGCCATCCGCCTCCGCGTCGATCGCTGTACCTGGCGAACTGCAACGCCAACTCGATCCCGACGAGAGGTTGCTCTGGTGGGGCCGGCCCGATCTCAGGCACATGATGCGCAAATGGCTCGCTCGCCAGTTCACCTTTCCGATTGTTCTCACGCTCGCAATCGGAGCCACGCTGGCCTGGCCCGTCTACACGCACATCACAATCGGTCTGAGCAGCGGCAGATTCGAGCTCGCGCGAGTGTTTCTTCCTGCGTACATCCTCGGCGTCGCGGTCGTCCTATTTCTTGCCCAGGCAGCATTCCGCACCCCCCGAAGACTGAGGCGCCGCGCCACTGGCACACTCTACGCCCTCACCCACCGACGCGTGCTCTTCATAACCACCACCCGCCGCGGCCTCCGAATCAGGAGTTACGAACCCAGCCATCCACTCCGCATCGAACGGAACGACGACACCGCGGAAGTAGGCGATGTCTCCATCAACCCGCCGCCACCACCCGCCGATCGAACCCAGTCCCGCTCCCGTGGCTTCTACTTTCTCGAATCCATCCCCAACCCCCGCGAGGTCGACCGCCTCATCCGCAACACCTTCGAGCCCGCGGCGGGCGCCCGCCGCTTCCCGCGAACCTGAGCCCGGATACCATCCGCTCGGGCATATTCATGGGGATCACCTCGCACATCATGGCCATCGAACGCATCCAGCGCCGGCTCCGCAGTTCGACAGCCGCGCTCGACGCCGCCGGCATTCCCTACGCGGTGATCGGCGGAAACGCGGTCGCGGCGTGGGTCGGGCGCGTTGACCCCGGCGCCACCCGAGCGACCAAGGACGTCGACCTGCTCGTGCGGCGGAGCGATGTCCCCCGTATCACCGCGGCGATGACCTCGCTCGGCTTCGCCCGGGAAGACCTTCGGGACATCGTCCTGTTCATCGATCCTGAGGAGCCGAGCAAGAAGTCCGGCGTCCACCTCGTCTGGGCCGGCGAGAAGATCCGCCCTTCCTACTCGGTGCTCTCACCCACGGTTGATGAGGCGGTACGAGATCCCGAAGGATTCCTCGTGCTCGACCTGCCCGCGCTCGTCCGCATGAAACTGACCAGTTTCCGCGACATCGACCGTGTGCATGTCGCCGACATGATCTCCGTCGGGCTCATCGATGCGGCCGTTCGTGGATCGCTACCCAGCGTCCTGCTCGCCCGTCTCAACGAGGTCGAGGCCGGGATGGAAGGCGATGACAACAACGCGGCGTGATCAAGGCGCGGCAGCGCCACCCCCGCCCCAACTCATTGCGACGGTCACACACACCTTCACCGAGCAGGACTACGCCGACGCATTCGATCTCTACGAAGCGAGGTTCGCGGCGATCGATCCCGCGTGGAAGTCCGCGAGAGACGCCCGCCGCGCGACCATCGTGCTCGCCCTCGCGGTGACGGCGGCTGTCGCGGCCGGGTTCACTTGGAATCTCTTCGCGATGCGCGATGAGGCGCTGCCGCTGGGCGTCATCTTCGCAGCGCAGGCGCTCATGTGCTGGTCGTGGGCGTACTCGGCGTGGAAGCCGCTCACGCGTTCGAGCCGGAAGGCCGCGAGAAATGACTATCTTCGCGCGACCGCGGAGCCCCGCGAACCCGTCACCTTTGCCATCGAGACCGACGGCTTTCGCATCCGCACCGAGCGGTACGACTTCCTCTACCGGTGGGCAGCGCTCCACGATGTGCTGGTGCTGCCCAACGAGGTCCTGATCTTCCAGACACACGCTGAGTACTCGCGTGTTCCTCGATCCGCCTTCGCCACCGACGATGCGTTCCGGGCCTACGCCGATGCGGCAAGCGAGGCGTTTGCCGCTGCCGGGGGCCGAAACGGCCGCCTTCGCAGCTTCCTCGCAAGCACCGATGCGCCCTGTCCGGCCTGCGGCTACAACCTCCGCGGCGTCGCGACACGGCTCTGCCCCGAGTGCGGCACTGCAATCCCAGACTCCATTATGTCGCCGCCAGGTTCGACCTGATCCGCCTCACTTCACCGGCGACCAGATGTTCGACTTCAGCTTGCCGTACTCCTCTTTCTCGTACGCAGCGAGGAAGTCCGCCACAGGCAGCTGATTCTCCTGCGCGTTCTGCGCAATCCAGGTGTTCGTCTCGTTCCAATTCGTCACGTTGTCGATCTTCCACCAGCCGTCCTGCTTCACGAAGTTGCCGGTCATCCCCTCGATCGGGATGATGCCGCCCTCGGAAACGGCCGCGGCGACGTTGATCGCGCCGGCAACCCAGTTGCGCCGCCCGCCGCGGACACGGGTGCGGCCAGTATCGCGGATGCCCATCTGCATGACCGCATAGTTCTTCCGCACCTGCACGCTGTGCACCAGGATCTCGTGGTCGGAATCCGGAGTCAGGAGCCCTTCCTCCATCCGCCACGCGGTGAAGTCCTCTGGCGTCATGGTCTTGAGCCGCTTGGCATCGCAGCGGTTGCGGAGCTGGATGACGTGCATGAGCATCGAGGGCGGCAGGTTCTTGGTCTGCGCGGCGGTGCACTCGCGGGCCGCCCGGATCGTCTCCTCCACCTGCGCGATGCTCTCCTGGGAGTACTGGTTGAGGTACGCCAGCGCGTTCTGCTGTGTGATCGCATCCTCGGCGAGGTTGTACTGGGCCTTGATATCGGCTTCGTCCTCGTTGCCACAACCCGCCGCAAAGAACGCGCACACGCACAACATCGACAGCATCACCGCCCGAACCATCGCAAACTCCCTTAAGAAAGATCCTTCCCCACCCATGCCAGGCCGCGAACGCGGCGGCGGCAGTCTATCAAACGGCCGACCCAATGCAAGCCCCCGTGAACCTTCATCCTCATAACACCGTCTGAACAGTGCGGGCGGAACCGCCCCCCCTTCCTACCGGTCGGTCCCCCGGCGGGTTGCAGCCCCCCGGCCGACCACCTCGCGATCCTCCGCCCCGCTCCCGGGCCTCGGGGGAAGGGAGGAGTGAGGAGGGGGAGGGGGAGGGCCGGGGGCGCCGGCGACCGTGCAGCCGGTGGGTTCGGGGCCGATCCGACAGCGGCCGCCCTCAACCGTCCGCCCCTCCCTGCACCCCACCCCCCCAACTCCCAACCAAAC
>JBDZUZ010000136.1:0-10535 GCA_040255445.1 Planctomycetaceae bacterium
CCGCCGTGTCTGGCCCCGCCGGCTCCACCCGCACCACATCCACATCGAACGCGGCGACAAACCCCGCAACATCACCCCGATTGAGCGCGGCGTAGGCCTCGCTCAGCACAGCACACTCCCGCTCACGCGGCGATGCCGACTCGTTCATCGCAACCCTCCGAAGGCGCACAACCCCGCCAACGCAATCCCCCCCGGGTCTCTCAGAGCGGGCGGCCTCCGCTCCGCCGGCATCAGCCGCCCGCACCATCCAGCCGATCCTGCAGCCACGCCCGTGCAAACGCCCACCGACGCTTGAGCGTCCGCAGCGGCATCGGCAGGAGCTCCGCGATCTCCTCGAGCGAGAGGCCGAGGTAGTACCTGTACCGGATGATTCGAGCGAGCTCCTCGTGCTGCGTGTGAAGTTCCGCGATCGCATCGCCCAGGGCGACAAGATCAATATCCGGAGCATCCGACACCGCGCTCACATCCGCGAGCGTCAATGCCCGGTCACCCCCGCCCCGTTTCGCGGCGTTCTTCGCCCGCGCGTGGTCGATGAGCACGCGCTCCATCGCGAGCGCTGCCGCGCCGAAGAAGTGAGCCCGGTCCTCCAGCCTCGCGCTGTTCCCCACCAACCGCAGATAGGCCTCGTTGACGAGTGCGGTCGCCTGCAGCGTGTGGCCCGCGCTCTCGCGGGCCATCTTCGCCGCGGCGATGCTGTGGAGTTCGCTATAGACCGCCGCCATTAGGCGATCCGCCGCGGACGCATCGCCGCTGCTGAGGTTCTGGAGCAGCTGCGTGACCTGCAACCCAGCCTGATTGACCCCAGCCTCATTCACGACTCTTGACTCCGGAATTGGCCCCTGCGCCTCGCACAATTTTCTTCCTCGAGCGTGGCCCGCACGCGCCCCGCTCTCCGCAGGAAGGGTGGCGGGCATCGACGCCCGCAACCAAACCCGCAATCGCAGGAGCATACCGTGCGCAAGGCAGAATACATCTGGATCGATGGCGAGCAACCCACCCAGCAGCTGCGTTCCAAGACGCGCATCGTCTCGGTCGACGATTCAACCGCCCTCGACCCCAACGCGTACCCGAGCTGGGGCTACGACGGGTCCTCGACCTATCAGGCCATCGGCGGCGACTCCGACCTGATCATCAAGCCGGTCCGCGTCGTCCGCGATCCCATCCGCAAGGGCGGCTCGGTCCTGGTCCTTTGCGAAGTCTTCACACCCACCGGCGAGCCGCACGAAACCAACACCCGCGCCCGCCTCCGCCGCGTGCTCGAGAACGGCGCCGCCGAGCTCGACCCCTGGGTCGGCTTCGAGCAGGAATACACCCTTTTCGAAGGCAACACCCCGATCGGGTTCACCCGCGGCGACAAGCGCCCCCAGGGCCCCTACTACTGCGCCATCGGCTCGGACCGCATCTTCGGCCGCGACCTCGTCGAGGCGCACACCGATGCCTGCCTCGAAGCCGGCCTGATGATCTACGGCATCAACGCCGAGGTCATGCCCGGCCAGTGGGAGTTCCAGGTCGGTTACCGCGGCATGAAGAATGAGTCGGCGGATGTGCTCAACGTCTCCGACCACCTGATGCTGGCCCGCTGGCTCCTCCGCCGGCTCGGCGAGCAGTTCGGGATCGATCCCCGCTTCGACCCCAAGCCCGCCAAGGGCGACTGGAACGGCGCGGGCAACCACACCAACTTCTCCACCCGCCCGATGCGCGACCCCCTGACCGGCATGGCCGCCATCCGCGAAGCGATCGAGCGCCTCAGCGAGAACCACGACCGCCACATCCAGAACTACGGCCACGGCCTCGCCGACCGCCTCACCGGCCACCACGAGACCTGCTCGATCCACGAGTTCCGCAGCGGCGTCGCCGACCGCGGCGCCTCCATCCGCGTGCCCCGCTCCGTCGCCCTCGAGGGCTGCGGCTACCTCGAAGACCGCCGCCCCGGCGCCAACTGCGACCCCTACCTCGTCTGCGAGCAGCTCCTGACCACCATCTGCATGCTCGACGAGGTCCGCGTCTAAACCGCCACACCGCACAGAAGCAAGGAGACCGCCGATGATCGACTCGGGAGACACCGCGTGGGTGCTCATCAGCGCAGCCCTCGTGCTGCTCATGACACCCGGACTCGCCTTCTTCTACGGCGGGCTCGTCCGCTCGAACCAGGTGCTCAACACCATCAAGATGAGCTTCGCCTCGCTCGGCGTCTCCGCCGTGCTTTGGGCTCTGCTGGGCTACGGCATCGCGTTCGGCACGGGCAACGGGCTATTCGGCGGCGGACAGTGGCTCGGTCTGGCCGGCGTAGGTATGGAACCAAACCCAGCCTACGCCGGCACGACCCCCCACTTCGCGTTCGTCGTCTTCCAAATGATGTTCGCGATCATCACGCCCTCGCTCATCTCCGGGGCGGTCGTCGGGCGGATGCGCTTCAAGGCCTACATCCTCTTCATCGCCGCCTGGCAGCTCGCGGTCTACGCACCCCTCGCGCACTGGGTCTGGGGCCCGGGCGGCTGGATCGCCGGCATGGGCGCCCTCGACTTCGCCGGCGGCACGGTTGTACACGTCAGCGCGGGCGTCGCGGCCCTGGTCGCCGCGGCCTTCGTCGGCCGCCGCCGCAACGCCGATGAGTCAAGCGAAACACCCGCGCACAACATCCCCTTCGTCGTGCTCGGCGCATCACTCCTCTGGTTCGGCTTCAACGCCGGCTCCGCGCTGGGGGCTAACGGCGTCGCCGCCCTCGCGGTCCTCACCACCATGCTCGCCGCCGCCGCGGCCGTCCTCACCTGGATCCTCATCGACCTCTTCCGCACCGGAAAGCCCAGCATCTCCGGCGCTGCGATCGCGGCGGTCGTCGGGCTCGTCGTGATCACGCCCGCGGCCGGCTTCGTCTCGCCCGCGTCAGCCATCGTCATGGGCGCGATCGGATCCGTCGCCAGCTACTGCACCATCGCCCTGATCCGCCGCAGCAAGCTCGACGACACCCTCGACGTCTTCGCCTGCCACGGCGTCGGCGGGATCGTGGGCTCGGTCCTCACCGGAGTCTTCGCCTCCAAGGCGGTCAACCCCGCCGGCGCGGACGGCCTGATCGCCGGATCCGCCTCGCTCCTTTGGGTTCAGATTCTCTCGGTCGCGGCCGCGGCCATCTTCGCCGCGGGCGGCACAGCCGGCATCCTCTGGGCCGTCCGCCTCGTCATGCCCCTCCGCATCCCCGGCGGCGCCGAGCGAGCGGGCATCGACGTCGCCGAGCACAACGAGCGCGCGTACAGCGCCACCTGGCTCGGCCTCTTCGAAGACCCCGCGCTCAGCCAGAACACACGCGATCACCACGAAACCAGCGACAACAGCTTCGGCCGCGCCCGCCCTCAGATGGAGACCATGTCATGAGCACCGTCAAAGGCCCGATCGACCCCACCGACCTCGGCACCCGCAGCGATGACGGCGGACACGCCGAGCCCCTCGACCAGCGTGAACAAAGCATACTGCAGGCGCTCTCGAACGCACGGGGGCTCGTGAGTGTCCAGCGCGTCATGGATGTGTTCGACCGCTGCGGCCTGCTTCCCGACGACCCCAGGCTCGCCCGGCTCCAGGAAGGTCTCAAGGGATACGGTGTTAACGACGAGATGACCGGGGAGGAGTTTCTCCGCTCAGCACGCTCGGCGCTGCTCATCATCGAACAAATGGTCTCGGGCGATCTCGTCATCCCCCAGTTCGTCCGCTTCCGCGACGAGATCGAGAAGATCTTCGAAGAGGTCCGCTCCGACACCAGCGGCGCCATCGCGACCTACATCCCCAAACTCGGCCGGGTCGACCCCGAGCGCTACGGCCTCTCACTCTGCACGACCGACGGCCAGCGCGCCAGTTTCGGCGACTCGAAAGTCCCCTTCAGCGCCCAGTGCATCCACAAGCCGCTGACATACGCCCTGGCGCTCGAGGGCAACGGCCCCGAAGCGGTCCACAAGCGCATCGGCTACGAACCCAGCGGCCGCGGCTTCAACGAGATCGCCCTCGACAACCAGGGCCGCCCCCACAACCCGATGCTCAACTCCGGCTCGATCATGTGCTGCTCGATGATCAAGCCCGACTGGCACATCAGCGACCGCTTCGAGCACATCCTCGATCTCTGGGAGAAGATGGCCGGCGGCCGCCGCCCCGGCTTCGACAACGCGACCTACCTCTCCGAACGGCGCACCGCCGACCGCAACAACGCGCTCACCTACTACATGAAGGAACACAACGCCTTCCCCGAAAGCTCGGACGCCTTCGATGCCCTCGATCTCTATCTCCAGTCGTGCTCCCTCGAGGTGACGACCGACACCGTCGCCATCGTGGCCGCGACGCTCGCCACCGGCGGAATCTGCCCGCTCACCGGCAAGCGTGTCCTCGAGCCCGCAACGGTGCGCCGCTGCCTCTCACTCATGTGCAACTGCGGCATGTACGACTACTCCGGCCGGTGGTCCTTCGCGATCGGCCTGCCCGCCAAGAGCGGCGTCTCGGGCGGCGTCATGGTCGTGGTGCCCAACGTCATCGGCCTGTGCGTCTGGTCGCCCCGCCTCGAACCGCACGGCAACTCCGTCCGCGGCATCGAGTTCTGCCGCGCCATGGTCAAACGCTTCAACTTCCACGCCTACGACAACGTCGGCGACGCCGCCGGCGAGAAGATCGACCCCAGGCAGCGCGCCAACGCCCGCGGCCGGGACCTCCTCGTCGATCTCTGCTGGGCCGCATCCGAAGGCGATTGCGACGGCATGAACCGGCTCATCATCAAGGGCGCGGACATCAACGGCGCCGACTACGACGGCCGCACGCCCCTGCATCTCGCCGCGGCGGAGGGTCGAACCGAAGCCGTTGAACTGCTGCTCCGCCTGGGCGCGAACCGCAACGCCGTCGACCGCTGGGGCAGCACCCCCCCGCGCCGACGCCGCCCGCGCCAACAGTGGCGCAGGCGCACAGGAAATCCTCGCTCTGCTAGACTGACCCGACCGCCGCCGCGGCCGGATCCAAGGGCCCAGAAGTGACCGACATCGGACGCGATATCGAACTCTTCGAGCGTGCCATCGACCTCCCCGCGGCGGAGCGCGATGCATTCCTCGAAGCAGAATGCAGCAACGACCCCGAGAGGCTCGCGCGTGTACGCCCATTGCTCGAGGCCCACGACCGCGCCGGCGAGACCATGGCGCCCAACCCGCTCGCCGCCCACCGCTCCATCCCCCGTGCGATTGGCCGCTACACGATTCTCGAACGCATCGGCCAAGGCGGAATGGGCGTCGTCTTCTCCGCCCGCCAGCACGAGCCGATCGACCGCACAGTCGCCATCAAGCTCATCAGCCTCGCGCACGACTCGCAGGAGATCCTGAGCCGCTTCGAGGCCGAGCGCCGCACGCTCGCCCTCATGGACCACGCGAACATCGCGAAGATCCTCGATGCCGGCGTCTACGAGGACCGCCCCTACTTCGTGATGGAGCTGATCCACGGCAGCTCGATCACCGAGTACTGCGATGCCCGCAAGCTCGGTATCGAAGACCGCATCCGCCTCTTCCGACAGGTCTGCCTCGGCGTGCAGCACGCCCACCAGAAGGGCATCATCCACCGCGACATCAAGCCCTCCAACGTCCTCGTCACCGAGCAGGACGGCGTCGGCATCCCCAAGATCATCGACTTCGGCGTCTCCAAAGCGCTCGAGGGCGGGCACGGCGCGGGCACGCACACCGAAGTCGGACGCATCATCGGCACGCCCGATTACATGAGCCCGGAACAGGCCCAGGGCGACACCACCGACATCGACACCAGGTCCGATGTCTACTCCCTGGGCGCTCTGCTCTACGAACTCCTCACCGGATACACCGTCTTCGGCCTCGCGAAGAAGTCCGCCAAGATCGACGAGATCCGTTCCGCCGTGCTCGACCAGACGCCCGGCAAACCCAGCACGAGGTTCCGCGAGACCACACCCGAGGCCGACCGCCTCGCCGACCGCCGCCGCAGTTCGCCCGAAGAACTCCGCCGCCGGCTCTCGACGGACCTCGACTGGATCGTTCTCAAAGCCCTCGAGAAACCACAATCAAGGCGCTACGACTCCGTCGGCGCCTTCGCCGCCGACCTGCAGCGCTACCTCGACGGCGAACCCGTCGTCGCCGCGCCCCCGACGAGGATCTACCGCACCCGCAAGTTCATCCGCCGTCACCGCGGCCCGGTCGCCGCCGCTTCGCTCCTGCTCCTCTCGCTCTGCCTCGGCCTCGCCGCCTTCGCCGTGCAATCGTCGATCACCCGCAAGCAGCGCGACCGCGCCATCCGCGCCGAGCGAGAGGTTGCCCAGCGACTGGACGAGGTCGAGCAAATCACCGACTTCCAGAGCGACATGCTCATGCGCCTCGACACATTCAAGTCGGGGCTCGGGATCACAACAGAAGTCCTGGACAAGCACCGCGAGGCCCTCCTCGAGACCGGCCTCACCGAAGAACAACGCCAGGAGGCCCAGGCCCTCTTCGAATCCGAGTGGCGCCGGCTCAACACCACCGATCTGGCCGTCGAGACCGTCGACAGCCTCATCCTCCGCCCCGCGCTCGAATCGCTCGCAGGCAAGTTCAAGGACCAGCCCGCCATCGAGGCCCGCCTCCGCTTCTCCCTCGGCGACCAGTACTTCGCCATCGGCAAGTTCGATTACGGCATGGACCTCATGCGCGAAGCCACCACCGTCCTCGAGCGCGAGTACACGCCCGACCACCCCATCCTGCTCTCGGCAAAGTCCTCGCTCGCGTTCTACCTCTCGAGCACAACGCACCTGGACGAGGCGGTGCCGATGATCGAAAGCGTGCTCGCGGCGGTCGAAGCCTCCACGACCGTCGAGCCCGAGCTGAAGTTCACCATCGAATCGCGCGCTGCCGAGATCTTCTGGGCGGCGGGTCAATTCGACCCGGCCCTCAAGTGGGGTCGGGCCGGCTGGGAGGGTTTCAAAGCCCTCCTCGGTGAGGACCACCCCGACACCCTCCGCGCCCAGCAGACCCTCGCCGGGGCGATGCGCGAATCCGGCGACCTCGCCGGCGCCCGCGCCCTCGAGGACGATGTGCTCGCACGCCGACGCCGCGTCCTCGGCCCCGACGATGCCGAGACGATCCGTTCGATCAGCAGTTCCGGCAATCAGGCATGGACCGAGCGCCGTGTCGAGGATGCGGTGGCGCTCTTCAAAGAGGCCTACGAGGGCCGCGCTCGGGTCCACGGCGCAGCGCACCCGATCACGCAGCAGAGCGCGGCCAACTACGCCCAGGCGCTCGCGCAGGCCGGCGATACCCAGCGCGGCAACGCCATCCTCCGCGAATCCCTCGAGGCCATGCGGCAGTCGATGGGGCGCGATGCCTCGCCCGTGCTCACCGTCGCCAGCAACCTGAGCGTTCAGCTGACCAACGCCCGCCAGTACGAAGAAGCCGAAGAGCTCGCGCTCGACACGCTCGCCAGGCGCCGACGAGTGCAGGGCGACGGCCACCCCGACACGCTGATCTCCTTCAACGTCGCCAGCTACGTCTACCGCCGCCAGGGCAACAACGAGAAGGCCGCCCCATACCTCCAGACCGCCCTCGATGTCGCCACCACCACACTCGGGCCGGATCACCCCGACCGCCTGATCTACCTCTTCAACGTCGGCAGCATCGCCGAGAGCCTCGGCCAGATCGACAAGGCGATAGAACTCATCAGCGAAACCGCCACACGGGGCGTCAAGTCCATGGGCCTCCGCCACCCGACGACGCGCCGAGCGATCGGCAAGGCCACCGAGCTGATGTTCGCGCAGCAGCGCTACCCCGATGTGCTCGACCTCGCCCTCCCCATGCTCGAACAGGCACGACAGACCGGTGCCTCGGATGCTGGCGACCTCGCAGCCCTGCTGGGGCTGCTGAACGCGGCGGGCCGCGCCCACTCGCATCTCGGCCGATGGGCCGATGCCGAGCGAAACCTCGAGGAGGCCTACACCCTCCTCCGCGATGCCCCCGACGCAACCCCCGCAAAGCTGGACTTCTGCATCAAAGCCCTCATCGAACACTTCAACCGCCGCGATGCCGCATCACCAGGCGAAGGCTTCGCACAGCGCGCCAGCGAATGGGAAGCCCGCCTCAGCCCGCCGCCCGAGCCGAAGCCCGAGTGATGCGCAGCATCGGGAGATCCGCGCGGTACGTCCCCGCCGTGTCTGGCCCCGCCGGCTCCACCCGCACCACATCCACATCGAACGCGGCAACAAACCCCGCAACATCACCGCGATTGAGGGCGGCGTACGCCGCCCGCACCACCGCCGCCTCCCGCGAAGCACCCATATCGATCTCGTTCATCTCACCCACTTCAACGCCCCCGAGCGACCAGTCGCGCAGCGCAACCGCAGTTTGAGGACTCCTGAGACCTCCGCAAATCACGAACCCGCGTAGTACTCGCCCAGTGGCCGCACCACCAGCCCCACCTTCGTGCAAGCCTCCAACACACGCTCCCGCGCACCCTCGGTCGTGGTGAGAATGAAACTGCCCGCCGGCAGCCCGGGAAAGCGATCCGCCGTGCCCCGCATCATCCCTCTCAGTTCCTCGTAGCGCCGGTCCTCCGCAGGAACGAAGCCGCGTTGCACCGTGTTCGGGCTGATCCAGAGCAGTAGTTTGTCGCGGACTCTCCCCAGGCGGGCCCACTCGGTGCGGTAGCCCGCCGCCTCAGCATCGGTCTGCTCAAAGACAGCGCCAAGCGCCCGCGACAGTTCCGCCTTCAACCCCTCGATGTCCGCCACCCTCTCGACCACGTACTCATCACCCACGGCGAGCCGAAGCAGAGACAAGTACTCCTGGAACGATCCCGCAATCTGTTCCTCCGTCTCGTATTCGACATCGGCGTATGTAATCACCGGCGCGGCCGGATCCTTGCGGTAGTCGAGACACATGTGCCAGTGCCCATCCCCATCGAAAGGCACCAGCCCCTGCAGCGGGTAGCTCACGTACTGTTGCGTCTCCTCCCAGTCAAAGTCCGTCAGCGAAGGAAAGTGCGGCCCGATCCCCGAGATCTTGTCGTGCAGATGCTCGGGAAGCCCAAAGCGGATGTACCCGCCGTTCTGCACCCGCAGCAGCTCCAGATACTCGGACGGCAGCCTGTACCCGATCTTCGCCTCCGCCGCCGCCACCGCCTCATCCGTCAACGCCGGTTGCACATACGGCAGGTACGCCGGGACTTGCCAGATCGTCTCAGCCGTTGCACGCATCGCAACCTCTCTCATTCCTAGAAGCGCTTCCTGGACCTGCGGATGGACGCATCGGTACGCCGGGTGACAGTACCTCAACAGAGCGTTTCTTGAGGGGCGTCCGGCCTTGCGGACGCGGCGAGAACATCGAGCCTCGCAATCGCCGGAACCGCGAGAAGCCCGTGCCAGCCAGTCTCATCAGGGCTGAAACTTCTCGAACGTCTTCCCATTGAACCTGTAGACCCCGTGCGCTTGCGTGCCGAGCCACAACTCACTCTGCCGGTCCCGGTAGATGGAGTAGACCCAGATCGGCTTGCCATCGTGCGTGACAGGGAAATGGGTCCACTCCGTCCCATCGTACCGAAAGACACCGGCGTTGAGCGTCGCCAGCCAAAGGACGCCGTCCTTGTCCCTGACGCTTGACATGAACACCGCATAGGGATCGCCGTCGGTAGCGATCCCCGCTTCCTTGCGATAGCGCGGCACGCCCGGTTCGGCCGCAGCGCTCACATCCTCTGCGAACCGGCTCACGCAGTTGCTGAGCCAGAACGAGCCATCCCCGTCCTCGACGATCGACCGCACCCCGAAACTGCCGTTCTCGCCAGGG
Source organism: Planctomycetaceae bacterium (assembly GCA_040255445.1). Classification (GTDB taxonomy): domain Bacteria; phylum Planctomycetota; class Phycisphaerae; order Phycisphaerales; family UBA1924; genus JBDZUZ01. The sequence continues at coordinate 9,783 of JBDZUZ010000136.1, forward strand.
CCAACCCACGCGAAGGATGTTCCGTCATAACGGCACGCGCCGAGCACAGCGGTGCCGAACCAGAGCCGCCCCCTGCTGTCCTTGAAGGTGGTGTACACGTCGTACGGGCTGTACCTGGCGTTGGGGTGAGTCGATCGTGGAAACGCGGCGGCATGCGCATCACCCGCCGCGGTCGCGGGGAACGCCAGCCGGTGCAGTAGAGCGCCGTCCCACCGATACACAGCGCCCGTGTCCTGTCCTGCGGGGAACCAAAGGTCATCAACACCGAACTCCCACACGCTCTCCGACGCCTCAGCGACGGGCAGCACGCTGAATCCGCGGCCGTCAAACCGACTGACTCCTCCGGGATCGCTGACGGCGTAGATGTTCCCCGCGAGATCTTCCTGAATACTCCGAATGTGATCACCGCCCAGCCCGTGCTCCGTCGTGAACCGGACGATCGTCTTCCCATCGAAGCGGTAGATGCCCTGTCCATCGCTGCCGAACCAGTAGGTTCGGTCCTTCGCTTGGAAAACGATCCACATGCGGTTGTCGAGTGCTGCAACCACTTCACCGCCGGCGCTCGGCGGCCCTTCCCCGCCCGGAGCGGCATGCTGCTCACGCGGGAACCTCGCCTCGGCGCTCGCGCCTGCATTCTCATGAACGCAGGACGACGAGGCCGCGGCGAGGAACACAGCGATGAGCAATGGACGCATGGCGGGCGCAGAATACCACTTCCGCGGCCCCCGCGCAGCCACACATCAGCGACACCGG
>JBDZUZ010000137.1:0-10504 GCA_040255445.1 Planctomycetaceae bacterium
CCACCACATCAGCCTGGTGGCCGATGTCACGATTCAATCAGGAAACAAGAAGGGACGGCGCTCGCGCACCGGCCCTCCCACACATCACAAAGAGCTCAATCCGGCCGTTCAGCGCCGCCAACGGCCCGCCACCAGCCCACCAACCGCCGCGAGCGCCAGCGCGCCCGGCGCCGGGATCGTGCCCGGGTTGCCGATGTCCTGGCCGTTGTTGCTGCCAAACGCCGTCGACTGATAGGTGCCGAACATGTCGCCCAGCTCGGAGAGCGCCCAGTTCTCTCCAAGCGAGCCGTCGAGGTCAAGCCCACGAAGCGTGAAGGAAGCCGAGCCGTTGTCCGTCGGCCACGGGGCCAGATCCGTGTAGGGCTGATCGACCTGCGCCGTCGAGAAGTCGCGCGCTGCGCCGTAGTCGGCGAGCGAGGCCCACAGCCCGATGCGGTCGCCGTTGCTGTTGTTGAGGTTCGACCAGGTGCTCACACCGATGAAGTTGATGCCCGCGCCCCACGCGCCCTGCATCTCCGCCAGATCCTGCGCGGCCGAGTCGTACAGCACCGCGAACGTCCCCGGCGCGATCGAGCCCGAGGCGATGTTCGCCGCGGTGAACTGCGTACCCGCCGAGTCATCGAAGACCCAGCCGGTCAGGTCAACGGTCGTCGAGCCGTTGTTGTAGATCTCGACATACTCCCAGTTGTCGACGCCGGGGGTCTCCGGGCTCGACGAGTTGAACATGATCTCGGTGACGATGAGGTCGGCCTGGGCCGTGGCGCCCAGACCCGCGACGGCCACAAGGGCCGCGCCGATAGCGGTCTTCAGCATTGTCCTGTCTCCACTGCGCCCGCCGCGGCGGGCTGTCTCTCTCGAAGCCCCGGGCCCGCAGCCCGAAAGGCTCAGGACCGTACCGGCCGCGAAACGAGCCAGAGCCCCGCGAGAACCACCTTCACAGACACTTCAACAAGCGTTCATGCGGCGTTGTTGCGCACTCACCCCAACTCGCCCCGCTTCACCCCCCGGGCCCCTCTACCCCGTACCCTTCTCCCAACATCCGCAGCACAGAAAGCCCGCCATGCCCACCGACACCCACGCGCTCGTCACGCCCACCACCGATGAACAGGTCGCCCGCATCGCGCGGCTGATCAGCCTCGCCTTCGGCGGCACGCTGCCCGCCTCCGACGAGTGGCTGCGCACCGCCGGCCTGGAGCACGTCCGTGCCTTCGCTCGCCCAACTGCGCCCGCCGCGGCGATCCCAGCGTGCCTGCTCCGCGTCCCCATGGGCCAGTACTTCGGCGGACGCGCGGTGCCCATGCTCGGTGTCGCCGGTGTCGCTGTCGCGCCCGAAGCCCGCGGCCGTGGCCTGGCACGGGACATGATGAACGCGTTCGTCGCGTCGGCTCACTCCGAGGGCTTCCCGCTCGCGGCGCTCTACGCATCGACCCAGTCGCTCTACCAGCAGAGCGGCTACGAGCAGGCCGGCTACCGCTACAACACGCGCATCGACATCCAGACCATCGGTGTCCGCGAGCGCGGCGGCGAGGTCGTCGCGCTCGGCGCTGATGACCGCGCCCGCGTCCGCGCGTGCTACGCGCGCTGGGCCGCGGTGTTCAACGGCGCGCTCGACCGCGGCGACTACTGCTGGAAGCGCATCGAACGCAACCGAGACCAGGAGTTCGATGGCTTCGGCATCGCCCGTGATGCGGGACACTCCGAGCTCGACGGGTATGTCTACTTCTCCCGTCGGCGCGACCAGCACACCGGCCGGCACGACATCATCGTCTCCGACCTCGCATTTCTCACCCCCGCCGCGGGCCGCCGCATCCTCGGCTTCCTCTCCGACCTCGGCAGCATGGGTCTGACGGCGATCATCCCCGGCGCTCCCGCACACCCGATCACCGCGCTCATGCCCCAGCAGCGCTTCGATGTCGAGAAGCGCGACATCTGGATGCTGCGCATCGTCGATGCCGCCAAAGCGATCGCCGGTCGCGGCTATTCGACCGGCGTAGCGCTCGCGGTCACCATCGAAGTTGAGGACCCGCTGATCACCGGCAACCGCGGCGTCTGGCGCCTCGAACTCGCCGATGGCAAAGCCGCGCTCGAACGCACGCAGTCGCGGCCGCAGGTTACGATCACCGAGCGCGGGCTCGCCGCGCTCTACAGCGGCATGCGCACACCCGCCGAACTGGCCCTGCTCGGCCTCATCCGCGGCGATGCCACAGCGCTCCAGGCCCTCGCCGCGGCCTTCGCCGGGCCCACGCCCTGGATGTCTGATATGTTCTGAACGCGGCCGCACACCGCCGGAAAGGAGCACCCCATGACCTCACCGCCATCGAGCCGCTCGCCGCACAACCCGCAGACGGTGTCGCTCGGCGTCACGCAACTCATCTACGCGATGTTGATCGTGGGCATCCTCGCGTTCACCATCGTGGCCGCGACGCTCGGCCAGGGCCAGCAGCCCCCGACGCCGCCGGCCCCCACCCCGCCGGCCCCGGGCACAGGGGCGCAGCAGCAGGCCCCCGGCCTGTGGATCATCGTGCTCGGCGTGTGGCCGATCCTGATCATCGCATCGTTCGCGACGCCGGTCGTGATGACGCGCCAGATCGCGATGGAGTGGGGCCGCAACCCGGTCTCGGAGGAGACCTGGTTCTCGCATCGCTTCCAGACGGTTGCGATCGTGCGCGCTGCGATGATCGAGGGCGCCGGGCTCATGGCCGCGGCGATCGCGTTCGTCGATGCCGACATGCGTCCGCTGGCGTTCGCTGTCGGCTCGATCCTTCTTCTCGCGGCGACATTCCCGACCCGCGCCGCCTTCGCCAGGTTCGCCGAGCGCGTCACCGGCGGAAAGGCGATCGACGGTGGGAGCCTCTCGGCCTCGGTGCATGCCGACCCGCGCCGCAATCCCAACTGAACAACACCCCGCGAGTTCACACCCATGAACGCCGTCTTCTGCGCTGTCCTCGCCGGCCTCTGTTGGGGCATCGGCGAACTCTTCACCAAGTCCGTCCTGCACTCCGGCCAGGTCGGTCCGATGACGATCCTGCTCGTGCGGGCGCTCGTCACCGTCCCGCCGGCGGTGATCGCCTATCTGCTGGCGCGGCATCTGGCCGGGGCCGCCGCCGAGGGCGCAGCGCTCCGCCCCGACGGCGCGGCGTGGTGGCGCACCGCCGATGGCGTTGTGCTCGCCAAGCTCGCCGCGGCGGGCCTGCTCGCCGGCTTCGGCGGCGTGTTCTTCTTCTACACCGCACTCTCGCTGCCGGGCGGCGACATCTCCCGCATCAAACCCATCGCCTTCACACTCGCGCCGGCCATCGCCGTGCTGCTCGGCTGGGCCCTGCTCAAGGAACCGATGTCCGTACGCAAGGGCGTGGCGATCGCGATGATCCTGGGCGGCGTCTGGATACTCACTTTCAAACCGACCACCGCCGCGTAGCGTCACGCCGACCGGCGTCTCCGGCCCGCCCGTACTACGGCCGCGATTCCGGCGGCGGACCCTCCCGCCCGTACCGCCCCGGCTCCATCGATTGTGTCAGCCGGTGTGAATCCTCGATGTCCCGCAGCAGCGGATCATCGCCCGCCTTGGCGCGGAACGTCGCCAGCACATCGTCCGCGAACCGCCGCATCTCATCGACATGCGCGGGGTCTTCCAGCAGCGGGATCATCTGACCCGCCGCCTTGAGCAGATGCCGCGCCACCATCACATGCCCGCCGCCATACTGCCGGATCGGATCCAACCCCGACCGCAGCAACTCCTCCCAGGCCGTTGGCTCCGCGATCACCCGCACAGTGTTGCTGTCGTCGGTCCGGAACGGCGAAGGGAACCGCCGCTGCGACAGATGCACCAGCCCCGCGCTGAGCCGGTCGATGCACTGCATCGCCGTGTACGGATCATTGATCCCCGGCGACAGCGCCCGCGATGCCACCTCGGCGAGCTGATTGATCGTGAACTCCACATCCTGCGCCTGCGTCCGCATCGAGCCGATCATGAAGCAGTCGCGCAGCTCCTCCGCGACCTGTTCCGTCACGCGTACCAGCGGGTACGCCTCCGCCAGCACACCCTTGTCCGCGAACTTCCCCGGCCGCCGCTTGATCCGCACGATCAGATCGTGTTCCCGCGCGATCCGCAGCAGATCCGAATCGTCGATCCACCGCACATACCCCGACGTCTCCGGCATGATCGGCGCTGCCAGCCGCCCGAAGTCTTCAGGAAACACGAACTCCGGCGCAGCCTCCGCCCCGCTCCCGAACCGCTCCGGGTACAGCCGATTCGCCGTCCTGATCAGGTCCTTCCCGATCACAGACACGACATGCGCCGCCTGGATCGACACCGCGATATGGTGAATGAAGTAGATCAGCACCGCCAGGCTGAGCACCGCCAGCCCCACACCCACCGCGACGGAGATGTGCGGAACGAACACACCCTCCTCACGCCCGCTGATCGCGCGCTGCACCAGCAGCGAGTACAGATACGTCGCCGTGAACGTCCCGAGTGTGAACTGATTCCCGCGGTCGCTCATGAACGTCCGCAGCACCCGCGGCCCGAACTGCTGGCTCGCCAGCGTCAGCGACACAATCGTGATGCTGAACACCACGCCCGTCACCGTGATCATCGAGCCCGCGATCGTCGACAGCACCTGGCGGGCCCCATCCGGGCTGTTCACCACCAGGAACTTGATCGCGAAGTGGCCGTCATCCTCGTTGGTCAACGCGCCGTCGAGCCAGAGCGTAATGAGCGAGAGGACGAAAGCGCCCAGAGTCATCAGCGCCGGCACGAACCAGTAGCTGGCGCGCAGGTCGTCCCAGAAGTTGAGATAGAAGTCGATGCCCGGGATGTGGTCCAGGCCCCAAGGCAGCTTCCGCTGCCGCGGCGGGGCCGATCGCGATCGTGGCCGGAGTCCCTGTCTCATCTGCACCCGATTGCGAGTAGCCGGTCAAATCGCGACGATCAGCACATCGTCATCCCGCCGTCGACGCAGATCGTCTGCCCGGTCAGGAAGCCCGCATCGTCCGCCGTGCAATACGCGACCGCCGCGGCGATGTCCTCGGGCGTGCCCAGCCGCCGCAGCGCCATCAGACCCATCACGTGATCCTTCACCTGCTGCGGCAGGTTCTCCGTCATGTCCGTCTGTATGAAACCCGGCGCAATCACATTGCAGGTGATGCCCTTCCCGCCCAGCTCCCGCGCGATCGTCTTGCTCAGACCGATCAGCCCCGCCTTCGCCGCGGCGTAGTTCGCCTGCCCCGCGTTGCCGACCACGCCGCTCGTCGAACCGATGTTGACGATCCGCCCGAACTTGCCGCGCATCATGTGCCGCGCCGCCGCCCGCATCGCCACGAACGCCGACTTGAGGTTCGTGTTGAGCACCGCGTCCCAGTCCTCATCGCTCATCCGCAGCGCGAGCCCGTCCTTGGTGATGCCCGCGTTGTTGACGAGGATGTCCAGCCGCCCGTGCGTCTCCGCCGATTTCTCGATCGCCGCGGCCAGACCCGCGAAGTCCGCGACATCCACCGCCGCGACACTCGCCGACCCGCCCGCCGCCTCGATCGACGACTTCAGCTCCTCGAGCGGTCCCGCCGAGCGGCTCGCGAGCACCACGTGCCGGCCGTCCTTCGCCAGCCGCTCCGCGATCCCCTTGCCGATACCCCGGCTCGCGCCCGTCACGAACGCCACACGCTTGCTGCTCGATTCCGCCACGCTGTCACTCTCCGTGCTTCAAAGGGCCGCCGCGCGGGCAAGCCCGCCAGCCTCAGTTCGACCTCTACCAAGAAACGCCGCGCCCACTTGAGGCGCGGCGTTCACAATCGCAATCCGCCGGCCGCGACCCAAGGGCCGCCCGGCGTCTGTCTTCACCCGCCCGTGCCCGGGATCGTCACCGGGCCACGCGGCGTCTGCTTCTTGATCGGGCCGCCGTCCTTCTCGCCCTCGCTCTCGGGAGCATCGGGGATCTCGTTCGCTTCGCCCAGATCAAGCCCATCGGTCGGCGGCATCCAGGTCGACATCTCGCCCATGAGATCCATCACCGCCATGCCGTCCCAGTCGCTCGCCCGCGGCCGCGTCTCGCTGATCGACGGCGACGGCACGAACGTCCAGCTCCCCGACCCCGGGTTCAGCGTGACCGCGGTCCAGCCCAGCACATAGCTGACGCCCGGCTCCTGGATCGCGAAGAACACGCTCGCGCCGGAGCTGGGCAGCGCAGCGCCCGGCATCTCCTGCATGCCAACCACGCGGACCGCCTCGATCTTCTCCGTCGAGCTCTCCCACAGGCCTTCCGCCGCGAGCTGATCGAGGATCTGCTTGCCGCTGGGGTCGAGCTTGCTCGCGAACGCGGACTCATCGCCACGCGCCAGCGCATCGGCGAACCCGATCACCGCCCGCGCCAGCGTGTCGTCGATCGGCGCCACCTCCTGCGGGAACTGCACCCGCGCATCGGGCTTGATCGACTGCATCACCGGATCGATCTCGATCGGCTCCGGGACCGGCGGCGGCGGCGGTGGGGGAGGCGGCGGGGGCGGCGGGGCCTTCTTCTCCTCGCACCCAACCATCACGCCCGGCGCCACCGCGCCCGCGGCGACCACCAGCCCAACGCAGCCCAGCGCGGCTACGCGCCCGCTACGACGAACAAACTCTGCAACCCGGTCACGGCGTGTCATTCGAATTCACCTTGATGTTCTTGTCGATCCGGCGCATCAAGCCGGCGAGCGTCTTGCCCGGAGCCAGTTCCTGATACTCGCCCTTCGCGTGCGTCGCCAGCCACTGGCAGGACTGCGACCACTTCACCGGGCTCGTGAGCTGTTCCGACAGACGCCGACGGATCGTCGACGCTTCATCCTTTCCGTTCGCCGCCGCGTGCGGTTCGGCTGTCACGTTCGAAACCACCGGGCACCGTGGCGACTTGATCGGCGTCTTGGCGAGCGCGGCCTCCAGCCGCTCCGCCGCGGGCCGCATCAAGGGCGAATGGAACGCCCCCGCGACCTGAAGCACCGTCGCCCGCAGCCCCATGCCCGAAGCAACCTCCGCCGCGCGGTCGCACGCCGCCCGGTGCCCAGAGAGCACGATCTGCCCGGGGGCGTTGAAATTCGCGCACACCAGCACATCCGGCCCGCGTGCGGCATCGCACACCTGCTGCGCCTGGTTCTCGTCCGCACCGATCAGCGCGACCATCCCGCCGCCCCCGCCCGAAGTCGCCTGCGGATCTTCCGCGGCGTCCTGCATCGCGCGGCCACGCAGCGTCACGAGTTCGAGCCCATCCTCGAACGACATCGCCCCCGCGATCGTCAGCGCTGTGTACTCGCCCAGCGACAGCCCCGCCGCGGCGGCGATGGGTTGTTCACCGTTGCCCATGTTCCACTTCGCCAGCAAAGCCCGCCAGCACGCGATCGACGTCACGAAGATCGCCGGCTGCGAGATATCGGTGCGGTTGAGCCGGTCGGCCGGCCCCTCGAAGCAGAGGGTCGAAAGGGGAGCGCCCAGCCGGTCGCCGAGCTGCTTGTCCGCGGCGTCAAAGACGGCCCGGGCCTCGGGGCTGGCGTCGTACCACGCCTTCCCCATGCCCACCGCCTGAGCCCCTTGCCCGGGGCAGATCACGATGACCGGTGTTGCCATGCCCGATTCTAACGACCTGGCCGCATCGCGACACGGACCGCGGGACCGCCGCGGGGCTCAATTCGCGTGTTCGAGGCCGCCCGGCCTCAGCACCGCCACAGGCTGCTGCCCCAGGTCAGCCCGCCGCCGAACGCCACGAACATGATCCGCTTGCCCGGTCCCACCCGGCCCGCCCGCCACAGTTCATCCAGGCACAGCGGCACCGAAGCGCCGACCGTATTGCCGTACCGGTCGATGTTGACGTACAGCTTGTCCTCGGAGAGGCCGAACCGCTCGCGGGCGGCGCCCAGGATCCGGGCGTTGCTCTGGTGGCAGATGAACATGTCGACCTTGTCCGCCGTCAGCTTCGCCTTGTCGAGCGTCTGCTGGATGAGCTGCGGGAAGGTGCCCACGGCGAACTTGAAGACCGAAGCGCCGTTCATCTGGACGTGGTTGTACTTGCCGTCATCAACCTCGGCCCCGGCCGGGAAGTCGTGCACACACTCGGGGACGTAGATCTCTTTCCACCCCGCGCCCTCGGCGTGCATCGCCTGCGCCTCGATGCCCAGCGTGGCATCATCAGTCGCCTTGAGCACCGCCGCGCCCGCGGCATCGCCGAAGATGATCGAGGTGCCCCGCCCCGCCGTGGAGTAGTCCATCAGCGTCGAGAGGCAATCCGCGCCGATCACGCCGATCGTGCGGTACGCGCCGCCCTTGATCAGGTCGTGGGCGACATTCATCGCGAAGACGAACCCGCTGCACGCCGCGTTGAGATCGAAAGCCCCCAGCCCCGGCACGCCCAGCTCGTTCGCAACCAGGCACCCCGACGCCGGGCAGGCCATCTCGGGCGTCATCGTCGCGACGATGATCAGGTCCAGGTCCTTGGGCTCGAGGTGCGCTGCCGCCAGAGCCTTGCGCATCGCCGCGGCGCCCAGCGTCGCGGTCGATTCACCCTTCGACCGGTCGATGATGCGCCGCTCGCGGATCCCCGTCCGCTGGACGATCCACTCGTCGGTGGTCTCCATCATCTTCTCGAGGTCGGCGTTGGTCAGCCGACGCTCGGGCACGGCCGAGCCTGTCCCCGCGATGCGGACACCGATGGCCGCGCCGGTCCGTGCACCCGTCGTCATCGCGCTGCGCCTCCGTTGGCCCCCACCGGCTCGGTCGTCTCGGCGCGGGCTGCGCTGGCCGCAGCGCCCGCCGGCAGCTGCAACTCGACCGCCGCGTTGCACTCGGCGATCCGCTTGACGATGAGTTCATTGATGTTCGCCGAAACGAACGCCCGCGAGTTGCGGATCGCAGCGCGGATCGTCCGCGGCTCGCTGCTGCCGTGCGCAATCACACAGCAGCCGTTGACGCCCAGGAGCGGCGCGCCGCCGTGCTCGTGGTAGTCGTTCTTCGCGTAGATCGACTTGACCACCGGCTCGAACTTCAGCGCGAGCATCGGATCATGCGCCATGATTTCCGCCGCGATCGCCTTGAAGAGGCTCTTGGCCATGCCCTCGGCCGCCTTGAGCAGCGTGTTGCCCACCAGGCCGTCGGTCACCACAACATCCGCAGCGCCATCGAAGAAGTCTCGCCCCTCGATGTACCCGATGTAGTTCAGCCCGGGCGTCTTCTTGAGGAGATCACGCGTCTCCTTGATCATCCCCGTGCCCTTGCCCTCTTCCGAGCCGATGTTCATCAGCGCAACGCGGGGCCGCTCGATCTTGAGCACCTCGCGGGCGACCACATCCGCCATCACACCGTACTGCCACAGATGCTCGGCCTTGGGCTCCGGGTTCGCGCCGGCATCGGTCAGGATCACCGGCCCGTGGAAGACCGGCACCGTTACCGCGATGCCCGGACGCAGCACGCCCGGCAGACGACGCATGTGCATCATCGCCGCGGCGACGCAGGCGCCGGTATTGCCCGCCGACAGCACCGCATCGCAGTGCGCTGCGTGCCCCGGCGAGCCGTACATCGCCATCTTGGAGATCGAAGAATCCGCCTTGGCCCGCACGGCCTTCGCCGCGGACTCGCCCATCTCGATGACCTGCGTCGCGTTGACGATCTCGATGCGCGGGTCGTCAGCGCGGATGCCGCGGTCGGCGAGGTATTCCTTGATCAGCCCCTCGGGGCCGATCAGCACGAGGGTGTCACCCTCGGGGACGTGGTCGAGCGCCATGACGCAACCCTTGAGGATTGCATCCGGCGCGTGATCGCCCCCCATCACATCCACGGCGATTCGGACGGACTTCCGGGGCGATGCTGCTTCCATATGCATTTCTAGGGGTCGTGCCGGCGTGAAAGCCTGTGCGTGCCGGCGAAGGGCCATGCGGCCCGGTGCGGTGGCCCGGCGCGGCGGCGTGAACTGCACGCGGCCGGACCATGGAAACGGCCGAACTCAGCAACGACCGTGGCTCTTCACCACGCCGCGTGCCGAATCCGGCCACACATGCCTACCCACCCTCGCAACCGGACCGGAACGGTCCGCGCGGAATCAGGCCGACTTCTTCGACACGCCGATGCCGAGCTTGGCAACCTTGATCTTCAGCCCGGGGCGGACGTAACCCGACTCGGCGCAGACCCGGTGGTGCTGCTTGGGCATGTTCGTGAGCGGGCAGAGGCCCGGCGTAACACCCGTCAGAGCGTGGTGCGACCGGCGACGACGCGTCCGGCCATAGCTTTGTCTCATCGGAGGCAGCATTGCGACCACTCCCTTCAGACACCCGCGGCCGAGGCCCGATGGGGCCGCGACCGCGTCGATCTTCTTCGAAAAACAACCAGCGAAACCGCCCGAGGCCGCGGCGAAGCCGCACCAGCCGAACACCGGCCAGATTTCCGCTCCGGGCAGAGTCGAGAACGGTAGACCACCCCCCGCCCCCCGTCAACGCTCTACAAAGAGCCCCGGCCCCCTCCCGCACGCCAGGCCCCCCTCACCCGCCCGACCCCGGC
>JBDZUZ010000138.1:0-10401 GCA_040255445.1 Planctomycetaceae bacterium
ACAGAGGCCGCATAAAACCACCCCCGTTGAGTCCGCCGTTCGTGGGCCACCTCAGGCACAATGGCACAAAGGCACAAGAAGGGGAGACTTTGGGGGGCAGGGGTGTGGGTGTTATGGGGCGATTTGGGTGTCGCCCTCTTCGAGGGCATTGCGGGCGCGCGGCGTCGTACCCCGGGCTTGGCCTTCGGCCTGCGCCCGGGGCTACGCGCTTGCGCCGCTCCGCGGCTCAAAGGCAGTTGAGCGGCATCAATTGGTGGGATCGATGAGGCGGGTGGTGAGGCGGCGGCGGCGGTGGCGGCGGTAGGTGCGGTAGGCCCAGATGATGGCGGCGGCGGAGGCGCCGATGATGAGGAGGGGGCCTTCGTAGCGTTCGGCCTCGTGGAGCCAGCGTTCGGCGGCGGCGCCGAAGACGAAGCCGATGGTGGTGTAGGTTGCGGCCCAGAGGATGCACGCCGCGGCGTTGCAGGCGGTGAAGAGCGCGGGGCGGACACCGGAGATGCCCAGCAGCAGCGGTGTGACGAGGCGTGTGCCGGGGATGAAGCGGAAGCCGAAGGCGAGGAGGTAGCGGGAGCGGTGGAGGAGCGGCTCGAGGCGCTCAGCGCGGAGTTTGAGCTTGGGCCGTTTGGCGAGTTGGGCGCGGCCGGTGCGGCGGCCGAGCCAGAAGGCGATCTGGTCGTGCGCGATGGCCGCGGCGGCGCCGACGATGGCGATGAGGATGGGATCGAGGTAGCCGCGGCGGGCGGCGAAGCCGCCGAGGGTCATGGTGACCTCGCCCTCGATGAGGATGCCGAAGGCCACCATGAGGTAGCCGGCGTTCTGGGCGAGGGTTTCGAAGTCTGATACGGCGAGCATTGTGGAGGCGAGGGTGGTGCGTGATCAGCGTGGTTGATCAGCCCTCGGCGACTTCTCCTTCGTGGAAGGCCTCGACGAGGTCGTCGAGGTCGTGGATGGAGCGGCGGATCTGGTCGCCCTCCATGGTGTCGGCGACGGTGCGGGGCGTGCTGTGGGTGCGGATGGTCTGGATGGTGGGGACGATGTCGGCGCCGGCGGAGATGACCGCCTCGACGCTCGAGAATGGCGCGTGTTCGGCGAGTTCGATGCCGGTGGGTTTTAAGACGAGCGTGTAGCCGCGATCGCCGTAGGCCTCGCTGAAGGCGCCGTCGATGGTGATGGCGTTGCCGCCCTTCTTCACGGGTTTGTCGCCCTTCTCGACCTTGACGGGGACATGGCCGTTGACGATGAGGACATCATCGCCGCAGCCGAAAAGGCGGCCGGTGCGCTTGACGAAGTCGGCATCGTGGATGAGGTCGAAGTAGGGGTTCTTGACCTCCTTGTGCGTGGCTTTGTCGGCGAGGAAGTAGGTCTCGAAGGTGGCAAGTTTGTCCTTGCCGAAGAGGGGCGAGCGCGGGCCGCCCCACATGTACCAGAGCCAGTCGGCGTCCTGGTCGAGACCGAACCAGCGTTTGCGCATCACGCGGCGGACGACCGAGCCGAGGGCATCGAAGAGTTCGCGGCCGGCGACCTCGCGGCCGTCGACGGTGAGGGAGAGGGGCTCGCCGGATTCGTCGACGGGGACGCAGCCGTGGAAGATGAGGACTTCATCGCGGCGGGTCCACATGCCGCCGCGGCGGACGATCCACTCCATGTGGTTGCGGAGCTGCATCGAGCGTTGGAAGGACTCCTTGATGCGGTCGAGGCAGGCCTGCTCATCGGAGGAGTAGGCGTAGGGGTCGTTGGGGTCGATGGTGGGGAGGTGGGTGTCGAGGAGGGGGTGTTCGACGCCGTCGAGGGTGATGGTGCCCTTGTTGTAATCGATGCGGTGCAGGAGGCGGCGGTGCTCGAGGTTCCACTCGGGCCGCCGTTCGAGCATGCGGCCCTCGGCCTTGAACTGCATGATGGCGATGGCCTTCTGCATGCGGGCGACCATGTAGGGATCGCGGGGGCCGGTGCCCTTGGGGATGAAGCGTTCGACGGGGTCGTTCGCATAGACATCGCGGACGAGCTTCTCGAGGGGCGTGGTCATGATGCCGTAGCCCTCCTCGAGCTGCGCAGCGCGGCGGTAGCGGGCGCTGAAGCGGAGCGTGGTGAGGAGGCAGGGCTCGTGGCCGAGGTGGGCCCCGATCCAGATCATGTCGTGGTTGCCCCAGAGGAGGTTGACCTTGGGCTGGCGCATGAGGGTGTCGATGACGCGGTCGATGCGGGGTCCGCGGTCGCCCAGGTCGCCGGCGACGAGAATCTCCTCGGCGGCGAGGTTGCGGATGAGGCGAGATGCAGCGCGGACGGCGCCCCAGTCGCGGTCGTGCTGCGCGAGGCCCTTGATCATCTCGCCGATGTAGTCGGGCCGCTGGCCCGAGCCGAGCTCGACGAAGAGCTCGCGGTACATGGCGGGGAGGAGCTTTTCGAAGTACTCGCGGCGGTAGGTCTTGCGGAGTTCGCGGACGATCTCGAACTGGAGCATGAGGGTGCGCTGGACCCAGGCGATGCGGTCGCCGCCGGCGACGATATCGCGCGAGAAGCGGTTGATGCCCTCGCGGGGGTAGTAGAGGATCGCGAGGAATTGCTGGGTGTCTTCGGCGGAGAGGCGGCCTTTGACGGTGCGCTCGACGAGGGTTCGGAGAGCGCCCGAGGCGTTGTTGATGACGTGGCGGAGTTTGGTGTCCTCGCCGTGGACATCGGACATGACGTGGACGACGCCGGCGGGGAGTGTGAGGCGGGCGCGGAGGGCGGCGGCCTCGGCGATGGCGGCATCGGCGGTGGGGTACTGGTTGGCGAGGGCGCGGAGGAGGGCGATGCGTGCGGGGTCGGCCGCGGCGAGGGGGGCGGAGCGGCTGGTCTTGTGCGTGGGGACGGGGGTGGTGGGGGTGGGGGTGGTCGAGGCGGGGCGTGTCATGCCGCCAGTGTAGTGGCGGTGTGTGTGCGCGCGAAAGCGGCGGTCACTCCCTCAACCAAGGATTGACCGCCGCTGTGTGCGTGCCGCGGACCGCCGAAGGACCGCGCCGCGTTTGCTTGTGCACGCGGGTGTTCGCCGCGTACATGGAGAGTCTACCACGAAATCGGCGTGCGGCGAGTGGTGCTGGAGCGCCGTGTGGTAGATTGTCGGTTGTCTAATTGGAGGAATGCTCATGCATGGGATACGGGTCGTGCGGGTTGTCGGCGTGTGTGTGATCGGCGCGATGATGGTGGGTGCGGTGAGCGGTTGCTCATCGACGGGGATCGCGATCCGCGAGAAGCTGGGGTACGCGAAGCGCGAGCAGCTGGTGAACCGCGTGGAGGATGCGCGGGACAGCCAGGAGGAGGCGAAGGAGCAGTTTGCCTCGGCGCTGGATGAGTTTCTCGCGGTGACGCGTGCGGATGGGGGTGAGCTCGAGAAGCGGTATCGGACAGCGCAGAAGTCGTACGAGCGGAGCGAGGATCGGGCGGAGGAGGTGCGGGACCGGATTCGCGATGTGGAGCGGGTGGCGGGGGCGCTGTTCGAGGAGTGGGAGGACGAGCTGGATGAGTACAGCAGTGATTCGCTGCGGCGGCGGAGCGAGCGGACGCTCAAGGAGACGCGGGGGCAGTACGACCGGCTGATCGGGGTGATGCGTGAGGCGGCGGGGAAGATGGACCCGGTGCTGGCCGCGCTCAAGGACCAGGTGCTGTTTCTCAAGCACAATCTCAATGCGCGGGCGATCGCATCGCTGGGGGAGACGACGCGGGAATTGGAGACGGATGTGGCGGCGTTGATCCGGGAGATGGAGGCATCGATCCGGGAGGCGGACAGTTTTATCGAACAGCTGAGGCGGGAGGAGGAGTAGGGGTGGTGGCGGGCGGGGCCGCAACCGTGGGGTGGGGTTTCCGTAGACTTTGGCGGTGTGTGGCGGAGGCGGGGTGAGGCTTGGGCGGGGGGCACGGGTGCGAGGGCGATCGAGATGGTGGTGAAGAGCGGGATCGTTCTGGTAGGTGTCGCTGCTGTGGCGGTTCTGATGGCCGCGTGCGCGGGTGAAGGGGAAGGGGCGGGTACGGAACGGGCGGATGTGCGGCGGGGTGGTGCGAGCGAGGTGACGCCGGCGGAGGCGCTCGCAGCGGCGGCGCCGCCGCGCGTGACGATCCACAATCTGGTTGATGTGATCCCGGGGCTGACGAGCGGGACGATGCCGGAGGGAGAGGGGGACTTTGCGGAGCTCGCGCAGCGCGGCTTTGCCACGATCATCTCGGTGGATGGTGCGACGCCGGATGTTGAGACGGCGGCGAAGCACGGGCTGCGGTATGTGCATCTGCCGATCGGGTACCACGGGATGGAGAAGGCGCGGCAGCTGGAGCTGGCGCGGGCGGTGCGGGATCTGCCCGGGCCGATCTATCTGCACTGCCATCACGGGAAGCACCGGGGGCCGGCCGCGGCGGTGACGGCGGCGGTGCTGCTGGATGAGTTGACGCCCGAGGAGGCGGTGGCGGTGATGAAGAAGGCGGGAACATCGCCGCACTACAAGGGGCTGTACGCGTGTGCGGAGCGGGCGGCGCCGGTGAGCATGGGGGTCATCGACAGCGCGGATGGGAGTTTCCCGGCGGTGGCGCCCATGCCGGGGTTCATCAGCGCGATGGCGGAGACGCAGCTGATCTATGAGCGGCTGAAGGAGATCGAGGCGGCGGGGTGGACGGTGCCGGCGCACCATCCGGACCTGGTGCCGGTGGCGGAAGCGGGGCGGATGGAGAACCTGGTGCGGGCGATGCTGGATGATCCGGAGACGAGGAAGCATCCGGAGGACTTCGCCGCGATGATGGTGGCGTCGCTGGAGGCGGCGCAGGCGATGGAGGATGCGCTGGCGGCGCAGGCGCCGAGGGACGAGCTCTCAGCGCGGTTGAAGGCGCTGGATGTGTCGTGCAAGGACTGTCACCTTGCGTACCGGGACAACCGACCGATGGGTGAGTGAGCAGCCTGCGGCGAGATGGGCTCCGAAGGTGGCGGCGGAGATGGGTGGCGGGCGAGATGCCGCGACCCGGTCTGCTTAGCCGGTCTTCTGGGGGCTCTGCGCAGGAGCCGCGGCACGGTCGACGCCGGCGAGGCTTGCGAGCCCCTTGGAGAGCATCGCGATGGCCTTCGAAGCGCGGGCGTGATTGGCCTCATCGCCATCGGAGCCCGCGGCCGAGTGGAGCTCGCTGATCGCCTTCATGCAGCGGCAGGCCTGGCACTCGGGCGCGGACTCGGCCTTGAAACTGGGGGCGAAGCAGACGGAGAGGGAGAGGTTGTGCTTCTGAGCGAGCTTCTCGACCATCTCGAAGCAGCGGCCGCAGAGGTCGGCGACGCGTTTGGCTTCGGGCGGCCAGGCGGCGTGATCGAGGTCCTCGAGGAGTTCGATGAGGTGGGCAGCGCGTTCGCGTTCCGACTCGGTGACCATGTCAAAGCCTCCCGCTGTTGCCGCGGCGGTGTCGCCGCCAACAGGAAGCATCGTACCGAAACGGTGGCGGCGTGAGCCCGGGGCTCGCACCGATCAGCGGGTTTGGCTGGAGGGGGCGTTCTTTGCGGGCGGGCTCATGCGGGGCTGGCGCATGACCGGCTTGGGTGAGCGGTCGGTGTTGTAGACGCCCCAGTGCTTCTCGACCTCGCGGGGATCGGGGCCGCCCTTCCAGTTCTCATCGAAGGCGGAGAAGTAGAAGTAGGGCACCTTGTTGTGCCTGGCCCAGGTTGTGAACATGTCGTAGTACTTGACCTGCTGGCTTTCGCCGGGCGTGCCCTTGATGAGGCGCCCCTGCAGCTCTTCATCGGGGTTGTACTGTGTGGCCCAGCCGGTCTCGGTGATGGCGATGGTGTGGCGGGGGTGCAGGGCCTGGGCTTCGAAGTACTTGCTCTTGAGCCAGGGCAGCGCCTGCTCGAGTTGGTAGCCGGTCCAGAGGCCGTAGCCGTGGAAGCCGATGAAGTCGATCTCGCGGGCGACTTCCGCGCTGCGCGGGTCGATCCAGTAGCTCCAGTCGTCGGCGGTGGTGACGGGCTGCTTGATGGCCTTGCGGGTCTGGCGGATGTAATTGATGAGGATCTCGGGGGTGACGCGGTGCGCGCTCCACCAGACCTGCGTCTCGTTGCCGATGTTCACGGCGATGACGATATCGGGGTACTCGTTGGCGAGCTTGATCGCCGCGGCGACCTCAGCGCGGTTCGCATCGAGCTCGTTCTGCACGATGCCGGCGACCTTGCCGTCGGGGCCGAAGGTGACCTCGCCGCCGATCCACGCCCCGAGCATGACCTTGATCGGGAGCTTGTGCTCGCGGATCAGGCGGAGGATGTCGGGCGAGACCTTGGCGGAGCCGTAGACGCGGATGAGGGGCCAGGTCTTCTCGATGATGCGGAGGTCTTCGAGAATCTGGTCGGGGGTGGGCTGGTCACCGTCGGGCGATTGTCCATCGCGGTAGGGGCCGTAGGAGACGCCGGCGCCGATCCACTTGCTGTTGACCGTGAAGTCGATCGGGCGGTGATCGGCGGGGAGGGGCGTTGGTGTGGGGACGGGGGCCTGCGCGAAGACGCTCGAGACTGAGAGCACGATCGCGGCGATGGCGGTGAGGAACGCGGCGGGGAGCGCGGTCATAGTCGTCTCCGATGTGTGGGTGATCGGTGAGACGCTATGGCGGCCGGTGTGTTCCGTGCCCGCGCGGAACGGTGCTGTGCCGCGGATTTCGCAGCGGGGGCCTCAGGGCGCGGCCGCGGGCTCGGGCGATGCGGCGAGGATCCGCTTGATCTCGGGGACGAGCGCGGCGGCCCAGCGGTTGTAGCCGTCTTCGGAGAGGTGGAGGTAGTCGGGCATGATCTCGGCGGGGACAGCGCCGGCGCTGTCGATGAAGCTGGCGTTGAAATCGGCGTAGTGGAGCCTTGTGTCGGCTTTGCGGCGGTCGGTGATCGCGGCGGCGATGAGGGTGTTGGCGGCGGTGTTGCGGGTGTGCTGGAGGGACTGCTTGCCGCCGCCGGGGCCGTCGCCGCGGGGGAAGATGGCCTGGACGAGGATGTGGGCTTCTGGGAGCTTTGCGCGCACGGCATCGACCACCGCGAGGACGCCGGCGGTGATCTCCTCGGCCTCGTGGATGTTGGAGTTGTTGGTCCCGATCATGATGGCGACGAGGCGCGGGGCTTTGCCGTCTTTGGGCGCGGCGAGGCCTTCGAGGTTGCCGTGCTCGATGCGGTAGAGGACGTGGTGCGTGCAGTCGCCGCCGATGCCGTAATTGACGGCGTTGAGCGGGGCGAGGTGTTCTTCCCAGGCTTTCTTGCCGGCGGTTTCCCAGCCCTGCGTGATCGAGTCGCCGAGCATGATGATGTCGATGTCGCCTTTCATGGCGGCTTCCCTGGTGCGGTCGTTGAACTGGGTGTTGCGGGCCTGCCACCAGTCGTTGGGGCGTGGCTCGGGTTTGGTGGCATCGGGGCCGCGGGCGGCGCCGAGATTGGAGAGGGAAAGAAGAACCGCCGCGGCGAGGATCTTGAGCATGTGCTCAGAATACCTGCCGCGGCGGTGTGGCGGGGGGCTGTTGTTCTGGGGTGGGCGGATCAGAGGTCGGGCAGGGCGCAGGAGCCGCCGTGCTTGAGGTGGTAGTCCTGGTGGTACTCCTCGGCCTCGTAGAACTCGCCGGCCTTGGCGACGGGGTCGAGTTGGGTGACGACCTTGCGGCCCTGGAAGCGCGGGTTGTTGGCCTGCGCGGCGAGGAAATCTTTGGCCTGCTGCAGCTGCGCATCGGTGTTGGCGAAGATCGCCGAGCGGTACTGCGTGCCGATGTCGGGGCCCTGGCGGTTGAGCTGGGTGGGGTTGTGGAACTTGAAGAACCACTCGAGCAGCTGCGGGTAGGTGATCACGGCCGGGTCGTAGACGACTTTAACGGTCTCGGCGTGGCCGGTGTTGCCGTTGCAGACCTGCTTGTAGGTGGGGTTCTTGAGCTCGCCGCCCATATAGCCGCTGATCGCGGTCTTCACGCCGGGGAGCTGCTGGAAGCGGTCTTCGACGCCCCAGAAGCAGCCGCCGGCGAAGTAGGCGGTTTCGAGATTGGCGGGGGTGTTCGCGGCGTTGTTCGGCGACTTCGCCGCGTTCTTCTGATCGGCGACGGGCCTGGCGGCCTCGGGCATGGGCTGGCCGTTCTCGATGAACTCGAGGGAGACGGAGTTGAGGCAGTAGCGCAGGCCGGTCTTGGTCTGCGGGGCATCATCGAAGACGTGGCCGAGGTGGCCATCGCAGCGGGCGCAGGAGATCTCGGTGCGGACCATGCCGTAGGCGGTGTCCTTGGTCTCGTGGATGTGGTCTTTGTCGACGGGCTGGAAGAAGCTGGGCCAGCCGGTGCCGGAGTCGAACTTGGCGTTGCTCGCGAAGAGCGGCAGGCTGCAGAGCTTGCAGAGGTAGACGCCGTCCTTCTTGTTATCGACGAGATTGCCGCAGAAGGCGGGCTCGGTGCCGTCGTTGAGGAGGACGCGGGCCTCTTCGGGCGTGAGTTTGGCCGCGAGCGTGTTGCGCTTCTCAGTTGAGAGCGGGGTGATGTCGTGGCCGGAGGCGGAGAGGCGGCGGGAAGTGTCGGCTGTGCTCATAGTGGTTTGATGCATCTGCGTGGGCTGGGTGTTGCCGGGCTGGGGCAGCGTGTTGAGCGCCCGGGAGGACGCCACGCCGATGGCGACGCCGATGAGGGCGAGGGCCATGGTTGGGATCGGTTTCATGCGGTGACGGGCTCCGAATCGGTGTGGGCGGCAGGGCCGGGCACGCCGGGCGTGCGATCTGCTTGGGTCCACATGGATACGACGCCGGAGGGGCGGTGGATGTTTCGGGAATCTGGTAGGTGGTCGGGTGGTGGCACGCCCGCGGGCTGCCTTTGCGGCCCGTGCGGGCCGGTCAGTCCGTCTGGGCGAACCTCGTCAGGGCCTCGCCGGCGAGGCGGTGGACGGTCCACTCCGAGAGGGGCTCAGCGCCGATAGCCCGGTAGACCTTCAGGGCCGGCTCGTTCCAGTCGAGCACGATCCATTCGAAGCGCTCGCAGCCGCGGCCCACTGCGATGCGGGCAAGGTGCTTGAGCAGGGCCCGGCCGAGGCCCTTGCCGCGTGCTTCGGGCATGACGAAGAGGTCTTCGAGGTAGAGGCCGGGCTTGCCGCGCCAGGTTGAGAAGTTCATGAACCAGAGGGCGAAGCCCTGCGGCGCGCCATCGATCTCGCCGATCACGCACTCGGCGGTGGGGCCTCGTCCTAATCCATCGCCGAAGAGGTGCTGATGCAGTAGTTCCTCGGTAGCGCTGACGGCACCTGGCTCGGCCTTTTCGTACTCGGCGAGCGCAGAAATAAACCCGAGGATGGTGGTGACATCCTCGGGTCTGGCGTTGCGGATCGAGATGGTGTGCGGCATGGCCGCAGGGTAGCGAAGAACTGGGCGGCCGAGTTAGGCCGGCGATTCAGGCAGCCAGATCGCTGCGGTCCGTCGCGGCGTGGCGGATGCGGCGGTGCTTCTTCGCGATTTTGCCAGCCCGCTTGGCTTCCATTCTGTCCTTGCTGGGCAGGCGGATGCCGCGGGTGAGCTTCAGGAACGACATGGCGCGGATGATGATGTAGGAGAGGTCGAACTGCCACCACGCCAGGCCGTGGCGGGCGGAGGTCGGGAAGGCGTGGTGGTTGTTGTGCCAGCCCTCGCCCAGCGCGAGCACACCGAAGATCGGGTTGTTGCGGCTGTGGTCGTGGCTGTTGAAGGGCTGCGAGCCCCAGATGTGGCAGGCCGAGTTCACCGACCATGTGATGTGGTGCACGACCATCACACGGACGAGCCCGCCCCAGAGCACACCGAGCAACCCGCCGACGACGGTGCCCGTCACCGCCCACGCGATCACGCCGGGGATGATCAAACCGAGCGCAACCCAGAGCAGGAAGAACTTGTCGATGAAGACCAGCAGCTTGTCCTTGCGGAGATCGACCGTGTAGCGCTCGAGGTCGCGGGGGTTGCCCTCGAAGACCCAGCCGACGTGCGAGTGCCACATGCCCTTGAGGAGGCCCTTCACGCCCGATTCGCCGTGCGTGTGCGGCGAGTGCGGGTCGTGCTCATCATCGCTGTGCTGGTGGTGGCGGCGGTGCATGCCGGTCCACTGGAAGAGCGCTCCCTCGACCGCCATCGAGCCCAGGATGCCCCAGACCGCGGTCATGATGCGGTTGGTCTCGAAGCTCTTGTGCGTGAAGAGGCGGTGGTAGCCGATCGTGATGCCCAGGCCCGTCAGGATGTACCCGACGATCAGCAGCACCAGGTGCACGGGCGCGATGCCCGGGCCCCAGAGGAGCGCGATGCCGGCGATCAGCGCGAGCGGCGGGAGGACGATGGCGACCGCCGCGGCGATCCGTGTGCCCAGCGAGGCGGGCTCGATCGCGTGGTGGTCGTGGGCGAGGGGCTCATCGCCGCCGGTGTGGGACTGATCAGAGTTGTCGTGGGGGTGGGG
>JBDZUZ010000139.1:0-10379 GCA_040255445.1 Planctomycetaceae bacterium
ACCCACCAAGCCCTCCGCACCGCCTGGCTCCCCTCCACCAACCCCACCAACCCCACCGACCCCACCGAGCCCCCACCACCCAACCCAAGAGATCAAACTCCGTAGAGTCCGCCGTTGGGGACCACCCCGCCCACCCGGCGCAGTGCCTTCCCCACTCCGTGCCTTCGTGCCTCCGTGCCTCTCTGCCTTCCCTTCTGTCCCTCCGTCCCTCTGTCCCTTCCCCCCCAATGCCCCTTTCCTCCTCCAACCTCCACTTCTCCTACGCCGCCCCGGTCCTCCGCGGCGTCTCCCTCGCCCTCGCCCCCGGCCGCGTCACCGCCATCCTCGGCCCCAACGGCGCGGGCAAATCCACACTCCTCAAGCTCCTGATCGGCGCGCTCACACCAGCGCAAGGCGCGATCACCCTCGACAACCGCCCCCTCCTCGATCACTCCCGCCACCAGCGCGCAGCCCGCATCGCCTACGTCCCCCAGCGCTCGTCCATCGCGTTCGCATACTCCGTGCGCGAAGTCATCCGCCTCGGCCGCTACCTCTCCGATCGCAGCAACGACGACGCCGCCATCAACGCCGCCCTCGCGCGCCTCGAACTCACCGACCGCGCTGGAGATCCCTTCGGCATCCTCTCCGTCGGCCAGCAGCAACGCGTCACCCTCGCCCGCGCACTCGCCCAACTCGATCTCGCCCAACCCGATCTCGCCCAACCCAAAACCCCGCGCGCCGACGATGACCCGGACTCCACCACAACCAAAATCCTCCTCGCCGATGAACCCGTCTCCGCCATGGACCCCGCCCACGCGCTCGACGCCATGGAACTCCTCCGCCAGATCGCGGCCCGCGGCCACGCCGTCGCCGTCGTCCTCCACGACCTCTCCCTCGTCCTCCGCTACGCCGACCACGCCGCTCTGCTGACCACCCGCGGCGAGATCGCCGCGCACGGCCCAGTCGCCGATGTCATCACCCCCGCAACACTCGCCCCCGTCTTCGGCGTCGGCTTCACACTCCTCCCCGACCCCCACACCGGCCGCCCCACCGCGGCCGTCCCCGGCCCACCCGCAAGTACACCGGCTGACCCACGGCACATCGTGCGCCCAACCACGACTGAGCTCAGAGCAGCTCAGTCGTGGCACGCGGCGGAACAGCAGCGGTTGTGCGCCGAATGCAACACACGCCCGCCGACCGGGCTTCCCGGCGAAGCGCCACGCGCACCCAACACATCGGCCCACAGGCCGATGCCACGGGCCGCTGCCTTCACACTCTGTCCCTTCGTCCCTCTGTCCCTTTGTCCCTGACACCTCGCGCATCCCCAGCAACCTCGCGCAAAAAAGCGGACAGGCCGGCGCGCCCACACAGCGCCGGCCCGTCCAGAGTCAGGTTGTCTTCCCCTTTGTGCCTTTGTGCCTTCGTGCCTTCCGCCTCACGCCGTCTTCCGCCGCCGCAGCACCAGCACCGAGCCCATCCCCAGCAGCGCCAGCGCACCCGGCGCCGGCACCGTCCGGATCTGCACGTTGTCCACGCCCCAGCTCTCATCCGAGAGCTGCTGCAGGCCCTGGGCTTCGAAGAAGAGTTCCAGCCCGCCGTTGGTGGGCTCGATGAGGTAGGTCATGTGATACACCGCATCGAGCGGGCCGTTGTAGAACTCGTAGCCGAGCGTGTTGACCGCGTCAGCGCCCGAGTTCATCGGGTTGTCGCCCTCGCCGCGGGCGTTGGGGTAGGCCTGCGGCCGCTCCCAGCCCGGGCGCTGATTGGCGAAGGTCGTGTCCAGCAGCGTCGGGCCGCCGACCACACCGAAGCGGAAGATGTCCTGACCGGGGAAGCTCACGTTGCCGTCCCACGAGCGGATGATGTACAGATCGAAGCTGACCTCGAGCATCGGCGCTTCGACGGCTTCCTGCAAGGTGAACGTCACGCGCTCGTTGCCGAACTCGCCGAGGAACTCTTCACCGAGAGGCGCGATGCTGGTCTGGTGCTTGGACCAGCCGGCGCCGATGTTGCCGCCGGTCATGTCAGCGGCGAAGACGATGTCGGCCGCGGCGGGAGCGGCGAAGCCGGCCAGAGCGGTCAAGGCGATACCCAGCGCCGCAGCGCGGCGAACGTTTGCACAGATCTTCGACATGTCTCTTCTCTTTCCCGCCAGGGTGCAGCGATACCGCCGCGGTGTGGTCGCACGCTCCGCTTCGGGCACCTGCCGGTCTGGCGAATCTCGATCCCTCTCGGGCCCGCGGTGAATGCCGCGGCCCGCACTCTCAACGTGCACCCGATACGCGGGCGCGGCCACCTTCGGCTGCACAAATCGCCGCGGCGGGGCCGCGCGGGCGGCAAATCCCATCTATTTACCCAGAAACGGGTTACGAACGAAAACGGTTTCGGGGTGTTATGGGCCGCGCGGCGGGCGGCGCGGGCTCGGGCGGAGGGGTGGCGGGGTGCGGGCCGCGGCGGGGCGGGCGGGCCGCAACCCTATAATCCGCACCCCTGGCGCCCGGAAGGGTGCGAGGGGGTTGCCGCGGCGTCCGCCGCGGGTTGAGAGCCCGACCACTTCAAAGAAGGAAGAGAAGCCGACCATGCCGGAATCCGCGACCGTCGACATCCGCGCTGCCCTGGGGTCCGAGGCCGAGAGCCTGCTGTCGTACGAGTCGCGGGCGGTGCCGCGGAGCGCGCTGCAGCTGCCCGGGCCGGACTTTGTTGACCGCGTGTTCGCGAGCACGGACCGGTCGGTGCGCGTGCTGCGGAATTACCAGACGATGCTGAACACCGGGCGGCTGGCGGGGACGGGGTATTTGTCGATCCTGCCGGTCGACCAGGGCATCGAACACTCGGCGGGCGCGAGCTTCGCGCCCAACCCCGCGTACTTTGATCCGGAGAACATCATCAAGCTCGCGATCGACGGCGGGTGCAATGCGGTGGCGTCGACGGTGGGTGTGCTGGGGGCGATGGCGCGGAAGTATGCGCACAAGATCCCGTTCCTGGTGAAGTTCAACCACAACGAGATGCTGACCTACCCCAACATCTTCAAGCAGTCGTACTTCGGTTCGGTGCGGCAGTGCTTCGAGATGGGCGCGGTGGCAGTGGGCGCAACGGTCTACTTCGGCTCGCCCGATTCGCGGGAGGAGATCCGCTATGTCTCGGAGATGTTCGAGGAAGCGCACAGCTACGGCATGGTGACGGTCTTGTGGTGCTACACGCGGAACGAGGCGTTCAAGGTGAAGGGCGCCGACGGCAAGAGCACCGACTACCACGATTCGGCCGATCTGACCGGTCAGGCCAACCACCTGGGCGTGACGATCCAGGCCGACATCATCAAGCAGAAGCTGCCGACCAAGAACGGTGGGTACGCCGCGCTCAACGCGGGCGGGTCGTCCTACGGCAAGTGGGACAAGCGGGTGTACACGGACCTGGCGGGCAGCGATGAAGCCGGCAAGGGCGGGCACCCGATCGATCTCTGCCGCTATCAGCTGCTCAACTGCTACAGCGGCCGCTGCGGCCTGATCAACTCGGGCGGCGAGTCGAAGGGCGCGAGCGACATGCAGGACGCGATCCGCACCGCGGTGATCAACAAGCGCGCCGGCGGCATGGGTCTCATTTCGGGCCGCAAGGCCTTCCAGCGCCCGATGGCCGAGGGCGCGAAGCTGCTGCACGCGATCCAGGATGTGTACCTGGACAAGAGCATCACGATCGCGTGATGCTCGGAGTTGCTGATTTCGTGAAACACGCAGACCCGGCTGAAAGGCCGGGTCTGTGCTTGAAGGAGCGGAGCGCATCAAGCCGCGGAGCGGCGAACGTGTGTAGGCCGGGGTGGAGCGATGCGCAAGCATCGCGGAACCCCGGGGTACCCGACACGAGCTCATGGACTGACCTCAATGTCCCTGAAGCATCGTCCATGTGCGGCTGAAGTCGCGATCCGCGAGTTGCTGCCGGCGGATGTAGTAGTGCATTACGCTGGGTTCGCCGTCGTCACTGGGATGGTCGGGAATGTCGTCGAGTTGCACGAGCAGGATCCAATCTGCCGCACGCTGGTCGAGCGGACGCACGCTCGCGAATGGATCAACGGTGCGACCGTAGAGGACATCGAAATACTCGGTACCGATCTCATTCAACTCACAGCAGCGCTCGTTCGAACTCTGCGGGAGCTCCGGAAAGCCAAGCAACCACTCCGGACGAAGCGGCGGCTCATCTGCGAGGAAATTCCACTGCCCGATCGCGTATCGCAACGCGCGCAGTCTCTCCCAGTACGGATCTTCCGTCACTGTCAGGTCGGGCTCGCGATCGTGGACCGACTGGATCGTGATGCCCGGGATGAACTCCACCCGCTCGGTCGGCGTCGGTTCGCACTCGACATCGGGCAGCATGATCGGGCCCGGCGCGGGGAAGGGCTTCAGGCGTTCGGGGTCGGGGTCGAAGGTGACGCGGGCGCCGGCGCGGTCGGCGACTTCGAAGCCGCGCGGGCGGTTCTGCATGTCGTACCAGAAGGTCAGTCGGCCGCGGCGGGGCAGGAGCCCCGCGGCGTCGTGCGGCGCGGCGTGTTCGAGATTCACAGTCAGGATCGGCTGCAGACAGATCTCGCCGAACCGCGGCCAGTGCGCCTGCGCATCGGCCTGATCGGCGAAGAACCCGACGTGCCCGCCGCGGATGGAATCGAACGGGGTGATCGCCTCGGGATCGATCGCGTGATGAAGGAGGTGCACGCACGGTTTGCTGTGCGCGACGATGACCTTCTCGAACTGTTCAAGGCCGTGCTCGTGGATGAGGGCGACGAGATCGATGGGTTCGCCGGTGACCGGGTGGCGGGGTTGCATCGGCGGATTCTCGCGACGGTGGCGTACATCCGCAAGGTGCGGCGTGACTACTCGTACTTGCGGCGCGCGGGGTCGTCTTCCGCGGCGAGCCAGCGTTCCATGTCGAAGTCGGCGAGGTCGATGCGGTCGGGCCAGAGGCGCATGGCTTCGGCGAGCCATGGTTCGGCGGGTGGTTCGGTGGGCGCGGCGGCGGGGTTGGTTGTTTGCGGTGGTGGCGCGGCGGGGGGTTGTGGTGATTCGCGCGGGGGTGGGGCGGGCTCATAGGTCCTATGGGACTTATGGGTCCTATAGGACCTATTGCCCGGAGCCTGCTTCGGTGGTGCGGTTTGCTGCGGCGCAGGGGGTTGCGGCGCTTGGGGTTCGTCGAGTTTGATGCCCATCGCGTCGGCCCAGGCGCGGGTTTCGGCGGGGGTGAGGGGGAGGTCGGTGGCGAAGCCGGGGCGGCGGGGTTCGGGGCGGGTGCGCTCGGCGTCGTGGGCGAGCTGGGCGAGGAACTCTTCGCTGCGGAGCCAGCGGCAGCCGGCGCCTTTGGCGGCGCGGGCGATGCGGCGGTCGGAGCTGACGACGGTGATCGTCTTCTGGCCGCCGAAGCGCTTGATGAGGCTTTCGATCACGGTGTCGGCATCGCGGCCGCGGCCGGCGAAGAGCACGCCGACGAAGTCTTCGACGCGGGCCTCGCGGCCGCGGATGCGGGCGGTGGCGATCGCATCGGTGGCGAGGGGCGCGCCGTGGCCGTCGCAGATGAGGAGCGCTTTCTGGCGGGCGTAGCGGCTGGCGTCGATGAGGTCGGCGAGGCCGTCGACATCGATGCCGGCCAGGTGCGGCGGGAGCACGCCGGTGACGTGCAGCACGTTGTAGACATCGACGAGGAGCACGCGGGAGCGTACGGCCGCAAAACGAAGCGCGGCCCCGAGTTCGGGGCCGCGGCGGGGTGGTTGCGGTTGCGAGCGGGATCAGCCGCCGGACTGGACGAGGTCGTCGAACTCGGTGGCGATCATGTCGACGCTGGTGGCCTTGCCATCGCGGTCGGTGCGGACATCGGTCCCGGCGGGGCCGGTGCGGAAGTGGTAGCCGTAGTAGAGAGCGTTGGCGGACTGAGCGGCGAGGGTGCCGCCGCGTTCGGAGCGGCCGATGTACACGCCGTTCTGGCCGGCGGAGTGGATGACGTAGGAGCCGCGGGCGGCGGAGGGGTAGATCTGGTTGGTTGGGATGGTGTCCGCGGTCGACTGCGGCGATGAGGGATTGCCGAGGAGCGCCATCACCGAATCCATCCGGTTGATGTTGTTCTCGCCCATCAGCGATGCATCGGCCATCTGGATGTTCTGCGTTCCGATGCGGTTGCTGCCATCGGCCAGGTAGGCGGCGTTGCTGTTCCAGTAGAAACGGGACGGCTGCGTCGCGGCCTGGCGGGCGAAGTCGCCGATGCCGTCGATCGGCTGCGTTGCCGACGGATCCTGCGCCCAGAAGAGGACGGGCGTGCCGAAGGAGTCGACGATGTCGGGGAGCTGGCGGTGGTCGGCGTGCTGCGCGTTGCTGTTGCCGCCCTGGGTGCCGTCCTGCGGGCGGTAGTTCTTCTCGGAGACCTTGAAGTAGGCCGCGCTGTTGCCGACGGTGACGCCGATGAGGTCCGGGCGGACAACGACTTCGCTCGCGGCGGTGGGGCCGACATCGAGGTCACCGGCCTGCTGCGCTGCGCCGGCGGGGAGCAGGCCGCCGGCGAGGTCGAGCATGGCGTTCTGCATGCCGGTGAGGCCGCGGGCCTCGTTCTCAGCGGAGCCCATCTCGCGGGGGGTGAAGTAGCCGGGCGTGCGGCGCTCGTTGAGGACGAACTGCGCGGACGCCTGGTTGAGGTTGGTGACGAGGTTCTGCGTGTCGGCCTTCTTGGCGGCCTTGCGGGCGCCGCCGAGGGCGGGGACGACGATGGCGATGACGATCCCGATGATCGCGATGACCACGAGCAGCTCGATGAGGCTGAAGGCCGGACGCGTGCGGAACGACTTCATGAGACGGCTCCTGTGATCGGCGACGGACGCGGCCCGGGATCGGACCGGTGGTGGGACGGCTGCGGGCGTGCGCGCGGCGGTCCCGGCGCGATGGGTGAATCCCTGACTGTCCTGTTCGTATCCGGCGGCGCCGCTGTTTCCCCGAAGGGGCGGTCCGGGCGGGGTTTACAAACAGAACCCGAGTGTATCGGAGCCGGGGGGCCGTGAACAGGGCAAACCGCGAATAGCTCCTCTGGAAGGGGTACCGGCGGGGGGGCGATGGGTTGCGGGGGGAGTCTGAGATCGTCGGGGTTTGAACTTCCGGGGCCCTCGCCCGATACTGCCCGCGTGAAGGCAACCACCGACATCCTCCGCTCGGCCGACGCCGCGTCCATCGCCCGGGCGGCCGAGGAGCTCCGCGGCGGGGGGCTGGTCGTCCTGCCCACTGACACGGTGTACGGGATCGCGGCGAGCGCGGCATCGTCGGAGGCGGTGCGGCGGCTGCGTGCGCTGGGCGATGCGGATGCGGGGGACAAGCTGAGTCGATCGTCGACGTGGCACGCGCCGAGCGTGGAGGCCGCGGTTGAGGCGATCGGGATTACCGCGCCGATGCATCTGCGGTTGCTGGATCTCTTTTCGCCGGGGCCGGTGCGGTTCCTGGTTGAGAAGGGCGAGGCGGAGATCGACGGGATCATGAAGGAATTGGGGGCCCAACGGGGCGCATTCGATTCGGACGGGGCGGTATCGGTGCGGGTGCCGGACAGCGCGGTGACGCGGGCGGTGCTGGATGCGGCGGGTGTGCCGGTGGTGGCGGAGCGGGTGGTGTCGGTGGTGGGGCAGGGGCGGGAGCTGCCGGCGGGGATCGAAGAGTCGGCCCGCAACGCTGGGATCGGGACGGCGATCGATGATGGGCCGACGCGGTATGGCAAGCCCTCGACGGCGGTGCGGCTGCTGGCGGGTGGCGGGTATCGGGTGATTTCGGAGGGGGCGATCGAGGAGCGGTACATCCGCAAGAAGATGGAGCGGGTGATTCTGTTCGTGTGCACTGGGAACACCTGCCGGAGCCCGATGGCGGAGGCGGTGGCGCGGTCGGTGGTGGAGCGTGAGACGACCGAGGGTGGCCCGCCGCGGCCGCCGGTGCGGGTCGGTTCGGCGGGGGTGGCGACGCGGGCGGGCGCGATGATGACGGCGGAGGCCGAGGAGGCGCTGTCGGAGCTTGGGGTGGATCCGGGCGAGCACCGCTCGCGACCGCTGAGCCGGGAGATGGTTGCGGAGGCGGAGGTGATCTTCGCGATGACGCGTGGGCACATCGAGGCGATCGTGGCGATCGACCCCTCCGCCTCGGGGAAGGTGTTGCTTCTGGATCCTGAGGGCGGGGATGTTCCGGATCCGATCGGCGGGACGCGGGACGACTATCGTGCTGCGGCGCGGCGGATCCGCGCGTTGGTGGAAGCGCGGCTGGCGGAGATCGCCGCGGCGGAGAAGCGTCGGCAGGGCTGACACAGGTGGTTGGGCCCGGCGGCGGCACAGTACAGGAAGAAGGAATCGCGGGCATGAAGATCGCTCTGAGCGCGGACCATCGCGGTGCGTCGAGCACGAAGCAGCTCTTTGACAAGCTCAAGCGCGAGGGCCACGAGCCGATGATGCTCGGCGACTGCTCGGGGGCCCCCTGTGACTATCCGGAGCGTGCATTCGAGGTGGGCAACGCGGTCGCCTCGGGCAAGGCCGATGTGGGCGTGCTGATCTGCGGCACGGGCGTGGGGATGGCGATCGCCGCGAACAAGATCAAGGGTGTGCGGGCCGCGGTGGTTCATGATGAGCTGACGGCGCAGCTGTCGCGGTCGCACAACGATGCGAACGTGCTGTGCCTTTCGGCGGACCTGCTGGGGCAGCGGCTGATCGAGTCGATCGCCGAGGTGTGGATCAACACGGAGTTCGAGGGCGGCCGGCACGGTCGGCGGATCCGGAAGATCATGGCGATCGAGGACGGCAAGGACCCGGCGAGCGTGACCGAGTAAGCCGGCGGTCCGGCGGGGGCGGGCGGAGCGGCGGTACGATCCGGCCCGATGGCGAATCTCACGCGTGATGAATTCGTGGCGCTGGTGACGGCAGCGCGCTCGCAGGAGCGCGGCGGGGCTGTCGCTGTGCCGGTGGCGATCCGCGTGCTGTCGGACCAGCTCACGCCGGTGCTGGCGTATCGCCGGCTGGTGGCGCCCGATGAGCGGACGGCGCCGTCGTTCCTGCTCGAATCGGTCGAGGGGGGTGAGCGGCAGGGGCGGTATTCGATTCTGGGTTCCGCGCCGGTGATGGAGGCGGTGGCGTACGGGCGGCGGCTAACGGTGATCGACCGGCGCGGGGGCGGGGAGCGGGTTGAGGAGCGGGAGTCGGAGAATCCGCTGCTGGCGCTGCGGGAGCTGACCGCGGGTGTGCGGCTGGTCGAGCCGCCGCGGGGGCCGCGGCCGCTGCTGCCGGCGTGTGTGCTGGGCGGGTGGTTCGGGTACGCGGGGTACGACACGGTGCGGTACGCGGAGCCAACGAAGCTCGCGAGCCCGCCGCGGGATGATCGCGGGCTGCCGGATCTGCACTTTGGGTTCTACGACGGCGTGACGGTGTTCGACCATGTCGACAAGGTCGTGTACCTGGTGCGGCTCGCGGTGGTGGGCGAGACGGACGATGCGGGGAAGGCGTACGACCGGGCGCGGGATGCGCTCTACGAGCGGCTGGCCGCGATAGAGAAGCACAGCAAGCCGCTGCCATCGGGTGTGTTCGAGCGTGAGCCCGCGGCGGCGGGCGCAGCGCGGAGCAATATCACGCGGGAGGAGCATGCGGGGATGGTGGCGCGGGCGAAGGAGTACATCCGCGCGGGCGACATCTTTCAGGTGGTGATCGGGCAGCGGTTCGAGCGGGAGAGTGATGCGGACCCGTTCGATGTGTATCGCGCGCTGCGGGCGGTCAATCCGAGCCCGTACATGGTGTATCTGCAGGCGCGGGGGTGCATCCTGGTGGCGAGCAGCCCGGAGATCCTGTGCCGGGTGGCGAAGCGCGGTGATGAACTGGTGGTGACGAACCGGCCGCTGGCGGGGACGCGGCGGCGCGGGAAGACGCCCGAGGAAGATGCAGCGCTCGAGGCGGAGCTGCTCGCCGATAGCAAGGAGCGGGCCGAGCACATCATGCTCGTCGACCTGGGGCGGAACGATGTGGGCGTGGTGAGCGTGCCCGGTTCGATCGATCTGCCGGCGGTGATGACGATCGAGCGGTACAGCCATGTGATGCACATCAGTTCGACGGTGACGGGCGTGCTGCGGCCGGGGCTGGACTGCTGGGATGCGCTGCGGGCCGCGCTGCCGGTGGGGACGATCTCGGGTGCGCCCAAGGTGCGGGCGATGCAGATCATCGATGAGCTCGAGCCGGTGCGGCGCGGGCCGTACGGCGGGGGGATGGGGTACATCGGGCTGGACGGGCAGATGGACATCGCGCTGACGCTGCGGACGATGGTGGTGACGCGGCGTCCGGGCGCGGGGCGGGCGGAGAAGGACGCCGCGGGCCGGGGCTGGATGTACTACCTGCAGGCGGCGGGCGGCATCGTGGCGGATTCGGATCCGGAGGC
>JBDZUZ010000284.1:0-2109 GCA_040255445.1 Planctomycetaceae bacterium
GCCGGATCGCCGGGATCGCAGTGTACGAGCAGGCGCCGTCCCAGTTCGTGGCGCCCGAAGACTGACCCGTCGGATCGAGCGGGGGCCGCACCTGCTTCGGCCGATCTGCGGGTCGTGCCCGGTTCAGTCGCGCGACGCCGGCGGCACGTAGTGGCGGCGTACGAGAACGACCTCGTCGGCTGCCTCGGCGAGATCCTGCGAGCTTGGCGCGGCTACTTCGCGGGCACGTAGCGCCGTGGAGAACGAGAGCTGCGTGGGCCGGTAGTCGTTGCGAAGCCGCTCCGTGCGTTCCGAGCGCTCCGCCGACGGGTCCGCGGCGCGGTCCGAGCCGCCGCGGCGCCGCTGTCGGCGGGAACGGCTCGGATCCTGCTGCGCGGCCATGCCGACGAACCCTACCGGGGCTGACCGATCGCGGCCAGCATGTCGGTGAACCACGGCTCGGTGATGTCGAACGGCTTACCGCCGGCGATGCGCTCGAACTCGATCGCGCGCAGTACATTGCCCCGCTCGATGTCGTGCCCGATCACACCGGGCTCGCCCCGCAGCGCGCATTCGACCGCGAGGTCCGTCATGGACTTGATCAGCCGTAGGTCACGGGCGTTCGCCGCGGCGGAGCGGGAGAAGTAGCCGGACTTCTGCACCATGACCTTCTCGGCATCCAGCTTGGCCGCGAACTGCTGGGCGAACCAGGCGCCGGGGTTGATTTCGTCGAGGCGTACGTGTCCGAACGCGTCCCGCGCGACCTCTTCACCGGCCGCTTCGAGCTGGGCGACGATCTCCGTGGTGCCGGCGCCCTCGGACAGGAAGATCGTCACGTTGCCGATGGTGTCCATGACGTTCTTCAGGCGAGCGGCCTCGGCATCGAGGTCGAGCGACATCTCGGGCACGTAGACGGCGTGCACGTCCCACGCCTCGCGGGAGAGCCCGATCTCCGGCAGCCAGGTGCGGGTATCCAGCCAGTCCCGGTAGGCCTTCGCGGTGGCGCCGGTCAGCCAGCCGCAGTTGCGGCCCATGACCTCGTGCACGATCAGCATGCGCGAGCCGGAGTTGTGCTCCGCCACGATGTTGCGCGCGAACAAGGCCCCCTGCTCGGCCGCGGTGTACGCACCGAGGGTCTGCTTGATCGGCTTCACGTCGTTGTCGATGGTCTTGGGCAGGCCCACGACGGTGAGCTGGTGCCCGTGCTCGGCCAGGTACGCGGCCAGATCTGCAGCGGTGGTGTTGGTGTCGTCGCCGCCGATGGTGTGCAACACGTCGACGCCGTCCGCGGTGAGCTGGTCGGCCGCGACCTTCAGCGCGCTCTCGCCCTCCGCGATCAGGCCGCGCCGGACGAGGTCCTTGACGTTGGTGAGCTTGACCCGGGAGTTGCCGATGGGTGAGCCGCCGTATTCGTGCAGTAGCCCGGCGTTCTCGCGCACGGTGTCCGTGATCGCGATGCTGTCCCCGGAGAGCAAACCCTGGTATCCGTGCCGGTACGCCACGATCTCGATGGACGGGTCCAACTCGTGATAGCGCTCGATGAGCCCGCCGATCGCCGACGAGAGGCACGGCGCGAAACCGCCAGCGGTGAGAAGGGCAACCTTGCGGACTGTCATGGATGTCTCTTTCTCGATTCAGTTCACTGTTGGAAAAACGGCGGGTCCTCCCAGGGGAGCGCCCCGCCGTACGTCGCTGCGCAAAAAATAACGTTGGCCGCGCGGTGCCCAGCATCGCCAGGGACACGGCGCGAACCACGTTGAGCGGGCGACGAGAATCGAACTCGCGTAATCAGTTTGGAAGACTGAGGCTCTACCACTGAGCTACGCCCGCCTGGCCCCGAAGCTTCGGAGCACACGGCCATGATACCGGGCTGTACGCTATGCAGGCACACGTGGAGGTCCCCCGGCGGGGCCACCGGTGTGGCAACGGGGTGTAGCGCAGCTTGGTAGCGCGCCTGCTCTGGGAGCAGGATGTCGCAGGTTCAAATCCTGTCACCCCGACGTAGCGGATCGGAGTGGGGGAGCACCCCGACCGATTTCCCGCGTTGCGACACCGCTTGCCGACGAAGTCGCGGCTCAGATCACGGCCATTCCGATGGATCTGGCGTTCGCTACGCCCCGCAGGCCGGAT
>JBDZUZ010000140.1:0-10183 GCA_040255445.1 Planctomycetaceae bacterium
CCTGACGCCCGTGTACGCCCAGCAGGTCCCTGGCGTGGCCGACACCGCCGCGCCGACCCTCGAGGAACAGCTCGACCGGTTCTGGACCGCGGGCCCGGGCCTCAAGGATTTGAGCCTCCCGCTCGAACCGCCTCCGGTCAGCCATCCCCTGCTGCGGCGTCTGGGGGGGAGCCCCTTCCAGAACGCCCAGTTCCCGCTGGTGGGTCTCCTGGCGAGCTGTTACGAGACCATCAGCGAGGAGACGATCCGGACCGCGGGGCAGATCGAGCCGCCCGAGGACAAGCCGGCCCACGAAGACGAAGAGGACGAGGAGTCCTGAGTCCGAGGAGTCTTAAGTCAGAGGTTTCGGCCTCGGGCGGGCTTCCCGGGTCGTTGACTGAGCCTCCGGCCTCTCTACCATTCCTGCTCGGCTCCGGGGTGACCTGGGGCCGGTTGTTGGAGCCGATCACGACGGACGCGAGGCGTGTGCCGAGCCGAGGCGTGGTCAGGGGCGATCCCATCGCGGCTGATGGACCGTCCAGCTCTGGCCGACCGCACCAACTTTGATGCGGAAGGCACCCGACGCCGCGGCCTCCGGTTCCTGCCACCATCGGCGGGCTCCGCGGACCGCGTCTTTCGCAGTGGTCCGTGGACATGGCGGTTGACGGGGATTGCCCCGAAGCCGTCGCAGGAATGGAGAAGAACCGGCCCGCCCGACACTGGTCGATGGTGTAATTGGCAGCACAGCAGATTTTGGTTCTGTTAGTCCAGGTTCGAGTCCTGGTCGACCAGCTTCCTGCTGATCGGCGGAGGGCTCACCGCCGCCACGCCCGACCGATCGCGCGGCCGCCGTCTTGGCGCCGATGAAGCAGTTCACGAAAGACACCCCCTCGGCGATCATCCTCGCGGCCGGCAAGGGCACGCGGATGAAGTCGGACCTGCCCAAGGTCGTGCACCCCGTCGGGGGCCGGCCGATGGTGTGCGCGGTGGTCGATGCCTGCCGCGCCGCCGGGTGCGGCCGCGTGGTGGTGGTGGTGGGGTACCAGCAGCAGAAGGTGCGTGATGCGCTCGCCGGCTTCGATGTCGAGTTCGTTGTGCAGGAAGAGCAGCTGGGCACCGGGCACGCGGTGATGATGGCGGCGCCGGTGTACGCGGGGGTTCCCGCGGGGCACGCGGCGTTCGTCCTCTGCGGCGACGGTCCGCTGATCCGCGCCGAGACGCTGGCGAAGATCAAGTCGCGGCACGCCGAGACGGGCGCGAAGGCGACGCTCGCGACCGCGGTGCTCGATGATGCGACGGGCTACGGCCGCATCGCGCGGGATGCGCGGGGCGGGTTCGCGGCGATCGTCGAGCAGAAGAACTGCACGCCCGAGCAGCTCAAGATCAAGGAAGTCAATCCGAGCTACTACTGCTTCGAAGCCGGGGCGCTCTTCGCGTCCCTCAAGAAGGTCGAGCGCAACCCGGTCAGCGGCGAGTACTACCTCACCGATGTGCCCGGGCTCCTGCTCTCGGAAGGCGAACGGGTGGAGGTGCTGCAGGCGGTGCCTCCCGAGGATGTTCTTTCCATCAACACCCCGGAGGACCTTGCCCGTGTCGATTCGATCTACCGCCAGAGGATCAGCGCCGACGCTGGGCGCGGCCAGAGCCGCGAACAGGGTCAGCGCTGAGGTGGAACGCATGCAGAACTCCATCGGTGAACTCAAGATCTTCGCGGGTCGCAACAGCAAGCCGCTGGCCGAGCGGATCTGCGCGCACCTGGGCATGGAGATGGGCCGCGCCATCACGCGTCCCTTCCCCGACGGCGAACTGCTCGTCAAGCTGGACGACGATGTCCGCGGGCGAGACTGCTTCGTCGTGCTCTCGACCTGCCAGCCTGTCAACGAGAATCTGATGGAGCTGCTCATCACGATCGACTGCCTGAAGCGCGCCAGCGCTTCGCGCGTCACGGTCGTGATGCCGTACTACGGCTACGCCCGCCAGGACCGCAAGGACGAGGGGCGCGTGCCGATCACGGCCAAGCTCGTCGCGAACCTGATCACCGCCTCGGGGGCGGACCGCGTGATCGCGCTCGACCTGCACGCAGCGCAGATCCAGGGCTTCTTCGATCTGCCCGTCGATCACCTCGCCGCGGCGCCGGTGTTCGTCGATTACTTCACGAAGATCCGCGATGAACTCGGGCCGCTCTGCCTGGTCAGCCCCGATGTGGGCAACGTCAAGGTCGCCGAGGGCATGGCCAACACGCTCGGCGGAGATCTGGCGATCATCAACAAGCGGCGGCTGAGCGGCTCGACGGTCACGACCGGCAACCTGATCGGCTCGGTCGAGGGCAAGACCGTCCTGATGTTCGACGACATGATCTCGACGGCCGGGACGGTCTGCGAGGCGGCCAAGCTCGTGATGGAGCGCGGGGCCCGGGGCGTCATCGCCGCGGCGACGCACGCGGTGCTCGTCGGCCCGGCAGTCGAGCGGCTCGCGGCCAGCCCCATCAGCCGCATCGTGATCACCAACACCATCCCGCTGGGCGAGAACGCGGCCCCGATCCGTGAGAAGGTCGTCCAGCTCTGTGTCGGCCCGCTCCTGGGCGAGGCCATCAACCGCATCCACAACAACGAATCGGTGAGCGCGCTGTTCAAGTCGACCGGTGGGTCGAAGCGCTGACCGGAGCGAGTCAAGAACCGAACTCAACGCGAGTTTCTTTTTCAAGGGATTTCAGACATGCACGAGAATTCACCCACTCTGACGGCGAAGAAGCGCGAGCGCCTGGGCTCGCGGTACTGCAAGCGCATCCGCGACAACGGCGGCCTCCCGGCCATCGTGTACGGCCACGGCGAGCAGCCGGTGCCCATCATCGTCGAGGCCCGCAACACCCTCCGCCTGATCAACTCGGGCGAGAAGGTGTTCACGATCAACCTCGAGGGCGGCTTCCAGAACCAGACCGTGCTGCTCAAGGACCTGCAGTTCGACTACCTGGGCACGAACATCGTTCACGCGGACTTCGCCCGCGTTGACATGAACGAGCGCGTCACCACCCGCGTTTCGGTGCACCTGGTGGGCGAGGCCCCGGGCCTCAAGAAGGCCGGCGCGGTCATGATCCACCCGACCACCGAGCTCGAGATCGAGTGCTCGGTCGTCGAACTGCCCGACTTCATCGAGGTCTCCGTCCGCGCCCTCGAGGCCGACGGCACGATCTACGCCAAGGACGTCGAGCTGCCCAGCAAGAACATGAAGCTGCTCACCGACGGCCAGGCCGTCGTGGCGCACATCGTCGTTCAGGTCGAGCAGCCCACCGCCGAGGCGACCGAAGCCGGCGCCGCCGCCGCTCCGGAAGTCCTCACCGCGAAGAAGCCCGAGGGCGATGCCGCGGCGAAGACCGACGCCAAGAAGAAGTAACCCGCATAGGGAGCGAGCCGCTCTCACCACCGCACGAGGAACACACAGGCAACGCGATGAAACTGATCGTCGGTCTCGGCAACCCAGGGGCGCAGTACACCAGGACGCGGCACAACGCCGGGTTCATGGTCGTCGACCGCCTGCTGGAGCGCCACGGCGGGGGCGAGCCTCTCAAGGCCCGCTTCAACGCCGCGGCGGCCGAGGTCCGCATCGGATCCGAGCGGTGTCTGCTTCTCAAGCCCACGACCTACATGAACCGGTCGGGGCAGTGCGTCGGTGAGGCGGTGCGGTTCTATAAGAGCGAGATCGGCCAGGACCTGCTTGTTGTCGTTGATGACCTGTACCTTCCCGTGGGCTCCATCCGGCTCAAGCCGGGCGGGGGCGCGGGCGGGCACAACGGTCTGACCGACATCCAGCGGGCGCTCGGGTCCGACGAATACCCGCGGCTGCGGGTGGGCGTCGGTCTCCAGCCCTCGGGGGGCAAGCCGCCCCTCATGGACCAGGCCGATTTCGTGCTCGGCCGGTTCACCGCCGAGGAAGAGCCGCTGCTCTCGGGCGTCATCAACAAGGGTGCCGACGCCGCCGAGGCGTTCGTCACCGGCGGGCTGGCTTCGGCCATGAACGCTTTCAATGCAAAGGAACCTCGCCCGGAGCAGCCGCGGCGTGAGAAGAACCCCGCGGGCGATCGGTCGCCTTCGGGCCACAACCCAGAGTCGACCAACACCTGACGGGTGCACGCGTCCAACAGCGGACGCGGGAAGGAATCAGATCATGACAGATAAGCGCGTGTACATGTACGAAGGCATGTTCCTCTTCAGCCAGGCGACCGCCTCCGATTTCGGCGGCATGATCGCCCACCTGAACGAAGTCCTCCAGCGCGGCCACGCCGAGGTCGTCGCGATGCAGAAGTGGGACGAGCGTCGCCTCGCCTACGAGATCGACGGCCAGAAGCGGGGCGTCTACATCCTCGTCTACTTCCGCGCCCCGGGCACCGATGTCGCCCACATCGAGCGCGACTGCAACCTCTCCGAGCGCATCATGCGGGCCCAGATCCTCCGCGCCGATCACCTCTCCGAGGAGGAGATCTTCGCCAAGGACGGTCGCAAGGACCTCGAGGTCGAGGCCAAGCTCCGCGCCGAGCGGGCCGCCACTCAGCAGGCCGTCACCGCCGGCGCTCCGACCGCTTCGAGCGAGTCCGATGAGGGCGAGGCCGAGGGCGGCGAGGACGCCGAGAACAACTGATCACGCCCGGGCGTGAACGCCCGGATGTGACAGGATCAACCCGCGGCCGCGGTCCTCATGGCGTTCCCCCACCCCGGGCGGAACGCCGTTGACGACCGCGGCCGCGGCGTTGTATGATCGGAAAATGATCGGTAGAATGGTAGCCGTCCGTTCGGCGTGATCGGGCGACATCCGGCACCGCAAGCACCCGCCGCACCGCGGCCCGAGGGAGATGTTCATGGCGAGCAGCCTCAACAAAGTGATGCTCATGGGCAACCTGACCCGTGACGTCGAGCTCAAGCACACCCAGAGCAATCAGGCCGTCGCCACGATCGGCATGGCCGTGAACCGCCGCTGGAAGGACCAGAACGGCGAGCAACGTGAGGAGACGACCTTCGTCGATTGCGAGGCCTGGGGCAAGACCGCCGAGATCCTGGCTCAGTACATGGCGAAGGGGAAGCCTTTGCTCATCGAAGGCCGCCTGAAGCTGGACACTTGGCAGGACAAGGAGTCCGGTGCGAATCGTTCAAAGATGCGAGTCGTGATCGAGCAGTTCTACTTCGTCGACAGCAAGGGCGGCGGTGAGGGTGGTGGCGGCGGGGGCGGTCAGCGCTCCGGCGGTAACTACGGCAACCGCGGCTCGGGGGGCGGCGGTGGTGGGGGTGGGGGCGGCGGCCGGTCTCAGGGCGGCGGCGGGGGTGGCGGATATGGCGGCGGGGGCGGCGGCGGTGGGGCCGTCGAGCAGATCGACGCCGACGACATCCCGTTCTGATCCGGACCCTCCTGAATTGGCCGGTCGATCCGGCCTATTGTCTCGACCCTTCATCGGCCCGGGCAGATGTGCCCGGGCCGGTCTTTGGGGTGCTTTGCACCCCTGGTGTTCGCCGGAGAGTCCGGCGGCCCGACATGTGGCTGGGGCCGACCCGCGGGCAGTGTCCCGCTCGGCTCCTAACTTCCTGGCCGCCGCCAAGCCGGCGCCGAAAGGACAGCGATGGCAAAGACCGTCAAAATGCTCCTGACCGAGAACGTGGACACGATCGGCATAGTCGGCGATGTCGTGAATGTCCGCCTGGGTTTCGCGCGCAACTTCCTGCTGCCGCAGAACCTGGCGACGATCCCCAGCGATGACAAGATCAAGGAGCTCGCCGCGAAGCGCGCCCAGGCCGAGAAGGACCTGGCCGAGCAGCGCAAGCAGCGCGAGGCGACCATCCAGAAGATCGACGGTCTCGAGCTCACCCTGCAGCGTTCCTGCAACGACCAGGGCCTGCTCTACGGCGCGGTCACCCAGCAGGACATCGCCGCGGCCCTGGGCGAGGTCGGCTACAAGATCAAGCCCCGCGATGTCCGCCTGGCCCAGACCATCAAGCGGATCGACACCTACGACGTCCACATCAAGCTCGACCAGGACCTCGACGCCACGCTGAAGCTGTGGGTCGTCGCGGACCGCGAGCTCGACCTGGATGAGGAAGAGGAAGTCGTCGCGGCGTCCTCCGAGAACGCCCCGACGCTCTCGGGCGACACCAGCGTCGCCGAGCAGGCCGAGAAGGCCGCGTCGGGCGGCGGCAAGAAGGGCAAGAAAAAGAAGGACGAGTGATCCACCCGCCGCGGCCCGCGGCGGACAGATCAAGGTCATGAAAAAAGCCCTCCGCGATGCGGAGGGCTTTTTCGTTGGCCGCGATTTGCGCGGATCAGAACAGGGAGGATCAGAACATGGGGATCGGCGGGTCGAACTTCAGCACGGGCTTGGAGCCCAGCGTGAAGTACTCGACATCGACGCCGCGGCTGACGCGGAAGATCAGCGTCAGTTCCTGATCGGGCCGGGAGCGGGAGAGCGAGGGGAGTTCGCTCAGGGCGCGGACGGGGTTGCCCGGTGTGAAGCGGAGCTCGACCTTGTTGGTGTCCTTGTAGAGGTAGCCGATGGGCTCGTAGACCGTGCCGTTGGTGTCGCGGAGAAGCGGGGGCACGACGAACTCGGCGC
Organism: Planctomycetaceae bacterium; assembly: GCA_040255445.1. GTDB lineage: Bacteria > Planctomycetota > Phycisphaerae > Phycisphaerales > UBA1924 > JBDZUZ01. Next base: position 6,569 of record JBDZUZ010000140.1, read on the forward strand.
CCGCCGCGGCCCGGCCCAGCAGGCTGGCGGGCTTGTTGAGATGGACCTGAAGCTGCACGATGACCGTGTCGGCGGTGGTCGCGAGCTCGTTGATGCGGAGGGCCTTCTCTCGGACCATGATGCCGACGCGGTCGGGCGGCCAGGCTTGCGTGCCTTCCTGGATCACGTTGCTGTCGTCGACCTGGATGGCGCCCTCGGTGCCCTTCTGGATCGTGATGGGCAGGTTCTTCCGGATGACCAGGCCGTCGATCTGCGGGATCTCGCCCTGTCTCAGACGGCGGCCCGCGCCCGCCTCCTGCATGTCGGGGTTCTCAACCAGCTCCATCGCCTTGCCAGCGCCACCGATGTTGGTCACGCCGCCGCCGGCGATGAAGCCGTCGCGGGCCGCCGCGTTGGGCAGTTCCATCGCGGGCTTGGCCTCGGGGTCGACCTCGTGGCGGACGTTCTTGACGTAAAGGGCCTTGGGGCGGAAGCCCTTGGGCACGACGAACTCGAAGCCGAAGATGCCGGTGCTGCCGCCGCCGGCGTTGGCGATGTAGACATCGCGGCTGTTGAAGCGGAAGCGGGCGAGCTGGGGTGTCGAGGACTCGGCCTGTGTGCTGACCGCGACGGGGTAGGAGACGTACGACTCATCGTCGGTCTCGGACTCGGAGACGAGCCAGATCTGACCGGCGCCGATGACGATCTTGCCTTCCTTCTCCTTCGCGCCGGCGTTGAACTCGACGACGAAGCCCTCGATGTAGGACGCCGCGGGGAAGTTGCCGCCGTCGAGGGCCGAGGCCTGCTGCGCGGCGAAGTTCCAGCGGTCGTTCATGAGCGGGGCGAGCTGGCCGGCCTGACGGCCGACGGTGAAGCGGCCCAGGACCTTGAAGTCCTCGGGCGCGAGCGTGTTGCGGGCCTTGCCGTCGCCGTAGTTGAGGCGCATCGAGCCGCCGACCTCAGCCAGGTTGGGGTAGTACTCGGCGAGCGCGTTGGGAGCGCGGAAGGCGTTCTGCGAGAGGTGGCCGTAGAGCCCGGCGACGATGCGGTCGGTGGGGACCCAGAGCTTGTCGCCCCGGACGACCGAGCCGTTGGGGGAGTACTCGATGGGCTTGTAGCCCCACAGCTCGGTGTCGAGCCGCATGAAGCCCAGGCTCAGGACGACGATGCCCGAGGTGATGATGCCGGCGCCCAGGCCGCACACACCGCCGCCGACGTAATCGGCGACGCGGCCGACCACGACGTTGGCCCGCAGGATGCCGTCCATGATGGCCCGGAAGAGCACGAGGCTCGCCGCGAAGGGCACGGCCAGGGCGATGGCCCAGGCCGAGCTGCCCAGGATGCCCGAGCCGCCCTTGGCGAGGAGGAAGTGCGCGGCGGGTTCCCAGGCGGCGAACGCGACCGCGCCGGCGAAGATCGTGGCGATCAGGTGGATGAACGCGGAGAAGAACCCGCGGATCAGCCAGATGTATGTGACGAGCGCGACGATCGCGATGGCGGCAAGGCTCATGATCATGGGACGGTGACTCCCTGCAGATCGGACTGGACAATCGGTCTGGGCAATCGGTCTGGCGATCCGGGCGGGCGGGGCCGCTGACGGGGCGCCCGGGCGGATCGATCGGAACTGTCTTCTCTCTAGACGCTTACGGCGGCCCGCGGTTCTGGTTGCGGGCGGGGACGGATCAGGTTGCCGGCACCGGGGCCTTGGGGGCGGCGGGGGCCCCGCCCTCGCCGCCGGCCTTGGGGTCGACGGTGACCCGCATGACTTCCTCGACGCTGGTGATGCCCTCGATGGCCTTGCGGAGGGCGGCCTGCTGCATGGTGGGCAGGTTGCGCTTCTTGAGCTCGACCTTGAGGGCGTTCATGTCGCCAGCGGCGATGGCGGCGCGTTCGCCGGCCTCGAGCGGGAAGACCTCGAAGATGCCCTCCTGGCCGATGAAGCCGGCGCCGCCGCAGACGGGGCAGATCTCGGGCTTGTTCTTGATCAGGACCTGGCCGCCACGCTTGAAGAGCTGCTTGACGCGGTCGGGCGGGAGGCCGAGCTTCTTGACCATGTCGGGCGAGGGCTGGTAGGGGACGCGGCAGTTGGTGCAGAGCTTGCGGACCAGCTTCTGGGAGAGCACGCCGCGGAGGCCCTTGGCGGCGAGGCTCAGGTCGCCGACGGCCTTCAGATAGGTCTGGAGCGCGGCCATGGCGTTGTCGGCCCGCATGGAGATGTAGACGCGGGTCCGCTCCAGGTCGGACTTGGCGACCTCCTTGGCGGTGTTGGCGTCGGGCAGCTCGGCGATGGCGAGGACATCGGGGTCGCGGCGGAGGATGGAGCGGACGAGCGTCGAGAACTCGGGGCCCTCGGCGGCGGGGTTGAAGATGTTCTGGCGGGCGCCCTCGAGGGTGTCCTGCTGGTCGACCTCGATGAGTTGGACGTTCTTGGTGTAGGCGTCGTGCTGCTTGATGAGGGCGTAGATCGTGGTGGTGCGGCCGGCGTCGCCCGGGGCGGAGAGGAGGACCACGCCGGTCTCCTCTTCGATCATCTTCTTGAGCTCGGTGAGCTGGGGTTCGAGCAGGCCCAGTTCGGTGAACTTGCGGCGGACGGCCTCGATCGGGTCGATGAGCAGCGTGAGGCGCATGCCGGCCTGCGTGCCGCTGGACATGACGCGGACGGTGCGGCCGGCGCCGGCGCGCTCGACGGAGATGTCGGCCTTGAGGGGGCGGCGGCGGTCGTTGAGGTCGAGCTTCGCGGCGGCCTTCCAGAAGTCCATGATGCGGACGGCGTCGGCGCCGGGGATGACGTCGCCGCTTTGGCGGACGCCGTCGACGAGGTACGAGGCCGTGTAGGTGTTGTCGCGGCCGGTGGGGGCGAAATCCAGCTGCGAGGCGCGGGCCTCGAGGGCCTTGGTGAAGCCGGATTCCGCGGCGAGACGGACCTGGTACTCGGGCGTCTCCTCCATGGGCGGGGGCACGGCGGACTTGTCGGGGCTCTTGATGGTGAGCTCGACCTTGGCCTGCTTCTTGGCCGCGGCCTTGGCGGCCTTGGCCTCCGCGATGGCGGAGAAGTCGAGCTTGAGGCGGAAGTCCTCGGGCACGCGGTCATCGCGGTTGGTGATGAGCATGAACGCGGCGACATCGGCGGCGAGCAGCACGATGATGATGCCAAAGCCGATCCAGATCGTGCCCTCGGACTTGAGCGGCAGGAAGATCGCGATCAGGAACGCGACGAGGCCGACGCACAAATGCGCCACGCCCCATTGCTCGCGGGGGAGGAAGAAGCGCGCGGCGTGCTTGTCGAAGACCTTGCTGACCAGCCACATCCACGGGATGAGCGGGACAAGGAGGATGAGCGGCTTCCACCAGGACACGAGGACGAAAGCGTCCGCGAGCAGGAGGGGGAGGGAGTCCACGGGCGAGTTCGGGAGGGTGTGCAGCACCGGTGTGCGTTCCTCGAAAGACGGTCGGGTCGGAGTCCCCCCGGTCGGGCGTACGGCCGACCCTTCGGGAGGAAGAGGGAACAGGGTATCAGAAGAGAGGGGCCCCGTGCCGCGAACGCTGGCGAAAGCCGTACGGAGGGGGCGGGAGGGGGGATCCGGGGAATTGCGGGCGGCGTGGCGAGGGGCGGGGGTGGCATCGGCATTCTGCCGA
>JBDZUZ010000141.1:0-5390 GCA_040255445.1 Planctomycetaceae bacterium
AGGTCACGCCCACGCCGGAGATCGCCGAACTTCTTGATGCGGCGCCGGGTGATGCGCTCTCCGCGACGTCGCTGGATATCTCGGACATCGGGCCGGTGGTCGGCGCCGGTGATATTTCCGAGGGTGGCGAGGGGCTGGGGGGTTCGGGCGGCGGGGGCGCGAGCTTCTTCGGCGTCGAGGCTCAGGGCAACCGGTTCGCGTACATCGTCGATGTCTCGGGTTCGATGGAGGGCGCGCGGCTCCAGACGCTGCAACTCGAACTCATCCGCTCGATCGACTCGCTGCTGGAGACCTCGCAGTTTCTGATCGTGCCGTATTCGAGCGATGCGACACCGCTCGCCAACCGGCGGGCGTGGACCGATGCATCCAGCAACGGCAAGGGCTGGGCCAAGAACGCGATCACCGGGCTCTCCGCGCAGGGCGGCACGGACCCCCGACCGGGGTTCGCGATCGTGTTCGAGACCAAGCCGATCCCCGATGCCATCTACTTCATGACGGACGGCGAGTTCGATGATGTGGTTCCCGATGAGGTCTCGGCCCGGAACCGGCGGTTCAAGGTGCCGATCCATTGCATCTACATCGGGGACGATGAGCCGGTCCCGGAGATCGAGAAGAAGATGCGGCTGATCGCGCGGCAGTCGCGGGGGACCTACCGGTTCATCAAGGGGCCGTGAGCCCACGCGGGGCGATCAAAGCTGAGATGATGACGACCGGAGCGGGATGAGCGACAGGGAGGTCGATGCGGACGATGCGGTCAGGTCGGTGGGCATGGCGGGTCGCGGCGGTCGGGTTGCTGTGCGGCCCTGCGGTCGCTGTCGCGCAGCCGGCGGGTGACCCATCCGCTGCAGCCGCGGCTTCGCCCTCGACCGTCGTGCTCCGCCGCGACTTTGCCGGCATGGCCGCGGGCAGCACCCTGCCGGCTGAGAGTGTCTCGCTCGAAGGCGTTGTGGTGCGTGCTCCGGCGGCGGGCCAAACTGGCCTCGCGGGTCAGCCTGGCCCGGCGGGCGCGGCCGCCGCGGCAGCGGTGACTGTGCCGTGGGACATCATCGCCGGCATCGATGGGCCCCTGGCGCAGCGGGCCTCCTGGATGTCCGCCGCGGCGGAGAAGGCGTGGCGGGCGGTCTCGCGGCTCGAGCGCGGGGACACCGTCGCGGCAGAGCCGCTGCTCGAGGAACTCTTCGCTCTGTACGCCGGCCGGCGGGGGCCGACAGCGGAACGCATCGCCGGCGGGCTGCTGGCGTGCCGACTGCGCCGCGGCGCTGTCGCGGGCGCGGTCATGCCCTGGCTCGCGTGGTTCAACGCTCGCGCCGAGTCGCAGCCGACATCACTCGACATCGTCGCGGGTCGCATCGATCCCGCGACGGGGCTCGCGCCGGACCTGCCGCCGGTCTGGCTCGATGTGCCCGCGACCGATGCGCTCGCCCGCGGACAGTGGCTGACGCCCGCCGCGGATGGCGAGCCGCTCTCGCCGGCGGCGCTGGATCTGGCGGCGCTGTATGAACAGGCGGCGCGGCACGAGGTCGGCCTCGAGGCGATGTTGCCGCCGGAGCGATCGAGCGATGCCGGCATCCGGCTGGTGCGTGAGATGGTCGCGGCGCGGGTGTCTCCGCCGCCGCGCCGGGCCGAGGCTCGCATTGCGCTCCTCAAGATGGTTGATGCCCGCCCGGCGGCGTGGACCGAGGCGTGGATCCGTGTGGCGGTCGGGCGTTCGCTGCTGATGGAGCCGGACCGCGAGAGCCGTTTGCTCGGTGTGGCCCACCTTGCGCATGTGCCGGCGCGGCTGTCGCGCGAGAGCCCGTACCTGACCGGGGTTGCGATCGCCGAGATGGCGGTCGCGGTGGCGCACCTGGGTGACGCCGCGGATGCGGTGGGGCTGCGCGACGAATTGGCATCGTCGTACGGCGGTCACCCCGCGCTCGAGTGGCCGCCGCTCCGCGCGATCGTGGCGCCGCCGCCGAGCGCGAAGCCCGCGGTGCAACCCACTCAACCGACGACGCAGCAGCCGGATGAACTCCCGGGCGAAGGAGGCCCGAACTAGATGCTCTCAACCCTCGCGACCACCTTTATGCCCATATTCGCGCCGATCTTTGCGCAGGACGCGGCGGAAGCGCCCAGCAAATCGCTCCTGCAGTACATCCAGGGCGGCGGCTTCATCGGCTACATCATCATCGGGCTCTCGGTGCTGGCCCTGGCGCTGGCGATCGTGCATTTCGTGCAGATCCGCCGCGAGAAGCTCGCGCCGCCCGATGTCGTCGAAGCGTTGCGGGCGCACCTTCGCGAGAACAGGCTCGACTCGGCGGTGCAGTACTGCGCGGCCGATGAGAACGACTGCTTCCTCACACGGATCTTCCACAACGCGCTGGTGCGCTGCCAGCGTTCGCCCTTCGGGTTCCTGGAGTTGCGATCGGCGCTCGAAGAATCCGGCCACCGCGAGGTCGAAAGGCTTTACCGCTCGACCGATGGTATCTCGGTGATCGCATCGATCGCGCCGATGCTCGGGCTGCTGGGCACCGTTGTCGGCATGGTGGGGGCCTTCGACACGATCAGCGCGACGCAGGGTGTCGCCAAGCCGCCGCAGCTCGCCGGGTCGATCTCGATCGCCCTGATCACGACGGTGCAGGGGCTGATCGTCGCGATCCCGGCGCACGCAGCGCTCAGCTACTTCCGCAACCGCATCGAGCGGTTCGCGAGCGAGGTCGGCGAGGTCGTTGAATCGCTCGCCGCGGAGCTCGAGCACACCGGCGGCAAGGCACCCGCGCGGCCTGGCGCCCGCGGCCCCGCGGCTCGCCCGACGATGTCCGGCCCGATGCCGACCCAGGCCCCCAACCCCGCGGAGATGCGCTCTTGATCAGCGGCGGACGCACAAAGCGGAGGGTCTTCGCCAGCGCCGATTTGACGCCCATGATCGACGTGGTTCTGCAGCTCATCATCTTCTTCATGTTCACCAGTCAGTTCTCGCAGCTTGTCCGATCACCCATCGACCTTCCCAAGGAGAAGGGCGATCCGACCTCGCCGGCGACCACGGAGGAGGTCGTCATCGACGTGGGGCCGACGGGCGAGGTGCTGGTCGAGGGCGAGCCGGTGTCGTTCGATCGTGCGATTCAACTGCTCGCGGCGGAGGTGCGTGAGAAGGGCGAGCGGCCCGAATTGGTGCAGGTGCTGGTGCGTGCGGATCGGATGGCGCCCGCCGGCAGCGTGAACCGCATCGCCGAAGCGCTCGCTCGCCTCGAGATCCGTGCCTGGCGGCTGGGCACGGCGGGGGAGGGCCAGTGAAGTTCGGACGCGGCATCGATCGCGAGGGTTTTAAGGGGCTGCCGATCACCAGCATGATCGATGTGGTGTTCCTGCTGCTGGTCTACTTCCTCGTGACCGCGCGGATGACGCCCAGCGAAGCCCAGCTCGCCGCCGCGCTCAAGACGGAGAACCAGGGCTCCGCGCAGGCGACCAACTTCCAGCCGCAGATCATCGTCGTCGAGAACAGCGGGGGGAAGCCGTCGTTCCGCCTCGGTGACCGCGTGATGTTCGAGCGCGAGCAGTTGACCCAGATCCTGAAGCTGCTGCCCAAGGAACGCGGCGTGTTCGTCCGCGTGCGAGATGATGTCCCGGTGTCGGCGGCGACCGCGGCGGTGCAGGCCTGCCGCGATGCGGGCTTTACGAAGGTGACCTATGTCCCGGCGCCCTGAGCACACGCCGATCAGCGGCCGGTGGTGGCGAGCGCCGCTGCTGGGGGCGTTCTCGCTCTGCCTGAGCGCGGCATCGGCGCAGACCGCGCTCACGCCCGAAGATGAGAGCATCCAGCTCCGCCCGCAGGAGGCCGTCGAGAACTATCTTGCGCAGCATGATCTGCTCGAGGTCCTGGCCGCGCACCTGCGGCAGCGGGTCGCCGACACGATCGGTGATGCGCGCGTGCGGAACGCGGAGCTGCTCGGGCGGCTGTATGTGCGGATGCTCGAGCGGGAGGACACACCTCCGGAACTGCGGCAATCGGTCGAGGCCCGCAGCCAGGAGCTGCTCGCGGCGGTCCCGCAGGCGGATTCCTTCGAGCTGCGGCTCAATCTCGCGAAGGCGAGCTATCTGCGGGCCGAGGAGATCGTGGAGAACGAGCGGCTTCGCATCGCGACGCCGGATCAGAAGCAAGAGGCCGAGCGTGTGCTGCGGTCGGTGGCGCCCCTCTTCGCGAACATCGCGCTGAATGTGGGCCGCAAGGTCGGTGAACTGGAACGGAAGGAAACACTGGGCCGCGATCAGAACATCGAGGCATTGCGCACCGAGCTCGCCGATGCGCGCCGGCTGCGTTCGCTCGCGAGCTATTACGCGGGCTGGAGCGAGTACTACATCGGGTACCTCAGCGGTGTGCCGGTTCACGGCAACAAGGCCCGCGAGTACTTCGGTGTGCTGCTCAACGCGGTGCCGGGGCGGCAGGCGAGCCTCGACCGGCTCCCGCGCGGGCTGCTGCGGTATGAGCATGTTGCCCGCTCGGTGATCGGCTGCGCGATGGCGAGCTCGCTCGTGGGCGATGATGTCGAAGCGGCCCGCTGGCTCGAGGCCATCGACCTGGGCGAGTCCGTGCCCGAGGCGGTGCTGCGAGACCTCTATCCGCGGCAGGTCATGATCTACGCCGCGGCGAACCGCTGGGCCGATGTCGAGCTCGTCACCCGCCGCAAGCGGCAGAGCGCGAGCGATGGGGCCGTCCAGCCGCTGGATGTGGTTTCTGCACGGTTGCTCTCGGTGGTTGCGCTCGAAGCAGCCCGCGACCCCGCGCTCAGGGCCGGGCTCAAGTCGCAGGCCGAGCGGCTGGCGCAGACCGCGCTGGGGGATCTGGTCGCCCGGGGCGCGATCGCGCAGGTCCTCGACCTGGTGCGCAAGTACGGCACCGCACCGATCGGCGAGCGCGGCTTCGTCGTGAATTATGTCCGCGCCCTGAAGACGTTCGAAGATGCGCGGGAAGCGCACCGCGCGACCGGGCGGGATCCGGAACTCCCGGCGAAGGCCGCTCCGATCGTGAATCAGTACGGCGAGGCGGCGCGGCTGCTGCAGGCCGCGATCCGCAGCGACGATGCATCCAACTTCGCGAGCGAGACAGCGCGGGCCGAGATCCGGCTGGGGCTGGCGTTCTACTACGCGGGCAGCCTTGAAGAGGCTGCGAAGCAGTTCGAACGGGCTGCGACGCTTACGCAGGACCCCGCCGAGCGCCAGGACGCGATCTGGTACGCGATCGTCGCCCTCGATCAACTGGTGGAATCCGGCGCGAGGTCGAAGGTCGAGATGCGCGATCGGCTCGCGCTCCTCTTCATCCGCGACTTCCCCGGGAGCGAGCGTGCCTACCGCCTGCTCCTGCGGCAGACCAACGCCGAGCTGCTCGGATTCTTCGACGTCCTTCCCGAAAGCGC
>JBDZUZ010000011.1:0-49577 GCA_040255445.1 Planctomycetaceae bacterium
CTGGAAGGCGACGACGGCGATCACGATGAGCAGGCCCATCCCGCCGAAGCCGCCCCCGCCTTCCCCGCCCACACGGTCGCCCCCCGCTCGATGATTCCCCCGACCAGCCGCTCGATCTCCGCAAAGTCCCGCCGCGAATCCTCGTACACCCGCCCGATCGACGACCCCGGCAGGATGTCATGAAACTGCTGCAACAGCAGCAGCTTCCAGGCCTTGTCCAGCGCAGCCCGATCGTCCTCGCTCACGGTCTCGCCCGCGCCTGAAATCAACAGCTCCGCCAGCCGCAGCCGCTGCTCCGCCCTCCGGTTCGCCTGCTTGATCCACGCTTGTGTCGTCAGCGTCCCCCGGTGCAGTTCGAGGTACAGCTCACCGATCCACAGCGGCACATCCCCGCCCGCCGCGCGGATGGTCGCGATATCCGCGTGCAGCGCATCGCAGAACGCCGTTGCCGTCGACATTCGCACCGCCGGCAACCCCTCGCACCCCTTCGACAGCTGCGCGTACCGGATACTCCGCGCTGTCGGCCCGCCGCCGCCATCGCCGTACCCGAACGGCTGCATCCACCGCACCGGAGCCGCCTCCTTCCCAACACCCGCGGCCACTCCCATCGGCGCCCGCCGCTTCGCGGTGTTCGTTTCGCCCCGCCGCAGTTCCTTGGGCGTGTTGACCGCGTTGTAATCCTGCCCCGGCGTGTTGTGCCCGATCACCTCGCTCCCATCGATCCCCCGCCAGCGGAACGTCGTGTGCGGGAACGGGTTGCTCTGGTTCCACCACAGCTTGTTGGTGATGAAAGTGTCCAAGCCCCCCAGCCGCATGATCTGCGGCAACGCGGCGTTGTACCCGAACGTGTCGGGGATGTACAGGTGCCGCTGCGCACCCTTCTCGCCAAACCGCGACCGCCACCACCGGTCCGCGTGCAGCATCTGCCGCGCCAGCGATTCCCCGCTGGGCACATTCACATCCGGCTCGATCCACATCCCCCCGCCCGCCTCCCAGCGCCCTTCCTTCACGCGCTTGGCGATCTCCGCGAAGAGCGCGGGGGCATCCTCCTCAACCCACGCGTACTGCTGCGTCTGGCTGGCAAGGAAACAGAACTCCGGCTCCCGCTCCATCAGCCGGATCACGTTCGAAAAACTCCGCATCGCTTTGCGCTTCGTCTCGCGCAGCGGCCACAACCACGCCGTGTCCAGATGCGCGTGCCCGACCGCGTGGCACACCGTCGCCGATGAAGCCGGCGCTTCGATCGCCGCATCCAGCACCCGCTCCGCCTCCGCCGCGCCCTCGAAGGGCTCGGCATCACCGACCAGATTCGTCGCCGCCCGCAGCGCCTCTTCCAGCACTCTCGCCCGCGGCGAATCCTCCGGCAGTTCCTTCAACAGCCCCAGCGCGAAAGCGTACTTCCACGCGAGCTCCTGCAACCCGCCGCGAACCTCGACCAGCTCCGCCACCTCGAACCGCCCCGGCGTTGCGCTCCGCCACCGCGCGTGCACCTCGCTGTCGTCCCATTCAAACCCCGTCACACCGAACGGGTGGTTGCACGCCGCTTCTATATAGATCTCGAACCGCTCACCACTCTTCATCCGCGGCAAGACATCCGAAAGCCGCACCCGGTCACGGTTGATATCCATCCCCTGCACCGGCCGCCAACCTGTGCCATCAGCTGCCCGCCCCCACACCATCGCCTCCGTCCCCGAGCTGAACCGCAGCCAAACATCCTCCAGCGCGGCGCCGACCTCCTCCGCCCGCGGTACAACCCCCCGCACCCGAAACCACGCCGTCGACCACTTCGGCCCCCAAGCCCACGGCGGCGACACCGGCTCAAACGACGCCCTCACCGCCTCCTCAACCCCAACCAGCGGCGCCCGCGCATCCGCGAACTGAGCGACCCCAACCTCCAACCCCACCCCCGGCCCACTCTGTCCCTTTGTCCCTTTGTCCCTCTGTCCCTCCCCCAGCACGCGCACCGCCGCCCCCTCCAACACATCGCGGAGAAAAACGCCGAACCGCTTCACCGAAAGCTCACGCGCACTGTCCATGCTCAAGAATCCCCGTCAAAATCGCCACGAAAGAAACCAGCGGTCCAAGCGTATCGACGAACCCCGCCCGCCGCGGCGTACGCTTCGCCTCCCATGGACCCATTCCGCTATTCCGACGGCGTGCTCACCTGCGATGGTCTCCCCATCGGGCCCATCGCCGACCGCTTCGGCACCCCCCTCTACCTCTACTCCGCCGCGGCGATCGCCGCCAACTACCGGGCCGTCGCCGACGCCTTCGCAGACCTCAACCCGACGATCTGCTACGCCGTCAAGGCCAACAGCAACCTGCACATCCTCCGCCGCCTCGCAGCGCTCGGCAGCGGCATGGATGTCGTCTCCGGCAACGAGCTCGACCGCGCCTGGCTCGCTGGCGTCCCCATGGACCGAATCACCTTCGCCGGCACCGGCAAGACGCAGGCCGAGCTCCACGCAGCCCTCAGCGGCGAGCACTCCCCGCTCGCCCGCGTAATTAGAGACCGGGCCGGCGACCTGAAAAACCCCCGCGGCGAAACCCCGCACCGCCGCGGCCCCGTCGGACTCATCAACGCCGAGTCCGAGGGCGAACTCGAGCGCATTGCCGACATCGCCGCGGAGCTCGGCGTCACCGCCCGCGCCTGCCTGCGCATCAATCCCGATGTCGATGCCCACACCCACGCCTACACGACGACCGGCAAGAAAGAGAACAAGTTCGGCGTCGATATCGGCCGCGCTGCCGAGATCTTCGCCAGCTTCAAGGACCGCCGCGGCCTGAACCTCACGGGGCTGCACATGCACCTGGGTTCGCCGATCGCCTCGCCCCAGCCGTACATCGAGGGCATCACCGCGGCCCTCGCGCTCATCGACGATCTCACCGCCCGCGGCCACAGCATCACCGCGCTCAACATCGGCGGCGGGTACGGCGTCGATTACGGCAACGCCCCCGCCGGGCGCGCTCCATCGCCGATCGCCGACTTCGCCAGGGCGATCGTGCCGCTCCTCAAGGACCGCGCAGCCCGCGGCCTGCGCATCCTGCTCGAGCCCGGCCGCTGCATCGTCGCGCCCGCCGGCATCCTTCTGTCGCGGGTGCAGTACACCAAACGCGGCCGCACCAAGACCTTCATCATCGGCGATGCCGGGGTGCACACGCTCGTCCGCCCCGCGCTCTACCAGGCGTACCACTTCATCTGGCCGGCGCGGGTCGCCCCCGAGCACACGCCCGCATCCGGCGCCGAGAAGCAGGACCTGCCGGGGCTGACCACATGCGATGTCGTCGGCCCGGTGTGCGAATCCTCGGACTTTCTCGCCATGAACCGCGACCTCCCGCCCGTCGCCGCGGGCGACCTGCTCGCCGTCTTCACCGCCGGGGCGTACGGCATGTCGATGTCGTCCAACTACAACGAGCATCTGCGCCCCGCCGAGGTGCTCGTAGAGAACGGTGAGCCCCGGCTCATCCGCGCCCGCCAGGACCCGCTCGCGCTCCTCCATGATGAACTCGCCGCGGGGGCCTGAGACCGGTTGCAGCCGCTCCTCTGCTTGCGGCCGCCGCCGCGTCTGGTAGAGTGATCCCGGGGAATGTGCCCGGGGTACGGCTGAGTTCGCGCTGTGATCCGGGCCGGTTGGAGCAAAAAGCGCTCCAAGGAGGGCCGGCCGGCATGGATGCTTCCCGCGATCCGTTCTCGACGGGCGATGTGCTCAAGCTCGTCATCGAGCGGCTCAAGAGCCAGACGCTGCTGTTTACCTTCGGCGTGCTCATCGTCATCGTCGTCGGCGCAGCCCTGCTCGGGCCGGACAAGGCGCTGCCGATCATCATCATCGTCGCCGTGCTCTTCCTCATCGGGCTGGCAGCGTTCCTGTTCGTCGAGCAGAAACAGAAACTGAACCGCGGCGACCCCGGCGCCACCAGCAAGGTCCTCAGAGAGCGCATCCACCAGATCAGCTCCGACCACGGCCTGGGTCTGAAGGTCTGGACCGAGCCCGCCGGCCCGCCCGCCGCGAAGGGTTCCACGCCCGGAGCCGTCGCCCGCGACATCGCCGTCATCGAGCACCCCGATGCGCCCAGACCCGACATCGCGGTGAAGCAGCTCGATGAAGCCACGTACCGCGTCGGCGACCGCATCGTCGTCAAGTGCCAGGCGCAGCGCGATTGCCACATCACGATCCTGAACCTGGGCACCAGCGGCAAGCTCACCACGCTGCTCCCCAACCAGCAGCGCGCTGCCAACTTCGTCAAGGCCGGCGAGACCATCACCGTCCCCGGCCCCGGCGATTCGTTCCACCTGCAACTCTCCGGCCCGCCCGGCGTGGAACGCATCAAGGCGATCGCCACAGTCGAGGACAAGCCGATCATGAACGGCGATACCGGATCCATGTCGACCGGCGCTGCGCTTTTCCGCTCCGTCCCGCCCACAGCCGCCGCGCGCGACATCGCCGTCGTCAAAGACACTGTCGAGAAGCTCCCATCGGGAGCATGGGATGAAGCCGAAACCACCGTCGTGGTCCAGCCCGCGGCACAGGAAGGGGGAACACCGTGATCTGTCCCAAATGCGGCGCTCAGGAGTCGGACGATGCCAGGTTCTGCGGCGCGTGCGGAGCGCCGATGAAGACCACGACGGGGCCCGCCGCGCCGCCCGTCGGCGGCGACCCGTCGACGCTCCCGCCGGCCCGCCCCGACCCGGCGATGGGCGAGCCCATCAAACCCGAACTCAAGTGGGGCGTGGTTGTCGGCACCGTGCTCATCCCGCTGGTGGGCATCATTATGGGCATCATCTTCATGGTCGATGCCAACGCCTCTCCAGAAAAGAAGGAAGTCGGCAAGCTCTGGCTGATGGTCGGCATCGGGGCGATCGTGCTGCAGACGATCTGCTGGTGCGGCGTGGGCGCGCTGGCCGGCGGAGGATACTGAGTTGATCGCCGCCGCCACAACGCCGCGGGTGCATGAACCGTTGCACGCGCTGTGCGGTCCGCTCTGCCACCAGTTGACCGAGCGCAGCCCGGTGATCGCGGGCGAGCAGTTCCCGCTCTGCTGGCGCTGCGCCGGCATGTGCCTCGGCTTCACGGCCGCGCTTCTGGTCTGGCGCTGGCTCCGGTCCGCGGCGTACCCGTCGCCGCGGTCCGCGCCGCTGCTCGCCGCGGGGCTCGTGTCGCCGCTCCTGATCGATGGCGCCGCGGGCACGCTGGGCGTGTGGGCCTCGGACGGGCCCGCCCGCGCGGCGACGGGCGTTGCGTTCGGCGTCGGTGTGATCTGGCTGCTCTCGCTGCTCAGCGACCGGCCGCGATCCAAGGCGGTGCCGTTGCGGGCGATCGCGGCGGCGGCTTGCCTCGCCGCGGCGCTGGTCGCGCTGGCTGTGGCTGGTGTTGGAACGAGCGCGATCGCCTGGGCCGCGCTGGCCGGATGGGTCGGGATGGTTGGTGTGCTGGCCGCGGCGGTGTGGCGCCTCACGCGGCCGCGTACCAGCGCGATCGCCGCCGGAGGCGCTGCATGATCGAGGGCGGGCCCGAGTCGTACGCACTGATCATCGGCATCGGGACCTACCGCGATGAGCGGATCCCGCCGCTGCGGTTCGTGCACAGCGATGCCGAGGCGTTCAAAGCGACGCTGACCGATCCGACGCGCGGCTGCTTCAAGCCCGAGCATGTGCGGACGCTCCTCGACGACCAGGCCACCGCGTACAACATCAAGCACCACATCAGCGGCTGGCTCTTCAAGGAGGCGAGCGCGAACTCGACGGTCGTGGTCTTCTTCGCCGGGCACGGCCACATGGAGAGCGACCGGCTCGGGATCGAAAAGGACGGGCTCGCCAAGTACCTCCTCCCCTGGGACGCCTCGCCCGACAACCTCTTCGCATCCGCGATCTCCAACAACGAGTTCAACCGCCTGCTCTCGACCGTGAAGGCGAAGCGCATGGTGATCTTCATGGATGCCTGCTACAGCGGCGGGCTGAGCTCGACCGGCGCCGGCTCGCGCGACATCGGCATGGTCGAGGACCCCTTCAAGAAACTGACGGAGGGCGAGGGCCGCATCGTGATCGCCGCGGCGAAGCCGAACCAGCGGTCCTGGGAGGATGAATCGCTCGGGCACGGGATATTCACGCACCATTTGATTGAAGCGCTTTCGGGCAAGGCAGATGCCGACGGCGACGGGTATGTCTCCATCCTCGAGGTCTTCCGCTACCTCGAGGAGCACGTGCCCGACTCTGCGCGGCGGCTGGCGAACAGCCTGCAGGAGCCGCTGCTCTGGGGCGATGTGGCGAAGGACATCCGCCTGACGGTGAACACCGAGAAGATCCGCCAGCTCAAGGCCGAACTCGACAAGGAACGCGCGGAACGCAAAGCGCAGCTCAAGCGGGCCCGCGAGGCGACGTTCCAATTGCTCACCGATGGTAAGATCGACACACCCACCTCCCAGAAGATCCTCGAACTGATCGACCGGGAACCCGAAACCCTGATGCCCCGCGAGCGGACGGCGGTGGGGCTGCTCGAAGCGGTGATGCGCGGCGCGGTCGATGCCTCGCTGCTGGTGGATGCGGTGCAGGTCGCCGCGGCCGCCCGCGACGCCGCGCCGCGGGCGAGGTTCTGCACGAACTGCGGCGTCACCGCCAAACCCGGGCACAAGTTCTGCACCAGTTGCGGCGCACAGCTTCGCGTATCGACATAGCGAGAAGCTCCCGCCCCGGTGCCTCGATGCCCCATGCCTTGATGCCTTCCCCTGTATCAACCCGTCTGACCCGCCACCCACGCCGCCCTCGTCCATCGCGCCATTCGGTACGTCGGTACACTCGCCGCCATGACGACCCTGCACGCGACGCTCGATGCCCTGCGCCTGGTGGCACGTTCCCACCGGGGCGGGATCGACAAGAGCAGGCCCGCCGCGGCGGAGGTGTATGACGGCTGGGCGAAGGAGGCATTTCCGGCCGGGGCGGTGAGTGCGGTGGAGTTGCGAAGCCTGATGGACGAGTTCCACCTGTACAGCGATGGGCTGGGCATCGGGCCGTACTTCCGACTCTGCGATGCGGCGGAGATCCACTGGTACGACGATGCGGGGCAACTGCTGACCGTGCACAATTGGGGGACGGGGGACTTCGACTGTCTGGCGTGCGTCGAGGGCCCGTACCCGCGCGGCTCGATCGTGTACTGCTGCCACGATCCGGAGATGCGGATGCCGGTGGCGAGGTCGTTCGCGGAGTGGGTCATGGGTCTGTGCATTGAGTGGATCGCGTACGGCGACATCACGCACCCACAGGATGTCGCAGAGACCGACCGCGAGCGGTACTGCGCGTACCGGATGCCGGAGGCGTGGCGGGTGTGAAGCGAGCGATTGATACGATTCATCTCTGTCCCTCTGTCCCTCTGTCCCTCTGTCCCTCCTCACAATTCCCCCCGAAGACCCACGCACCTACCAAATGATCCAACACGCCGACACCGTCGGCGTCTTCCAGATCGAGAGCCGCGCGCAGATGTCCATGCTGCCGCGGCTGAAACCTAAGGAGTTCTACGACCTTGTCATCGAGGTCGCGATCGTCCGGCCAGGACCGATCCAGGGCGACATGGTGCACCCGTACCTGCGGCGGCGTTCCGGTGTGGAGCCGATCCCGCCCGCGCCGCACCCGGCCTTTGACAAAGTTCTCAGCAAGACCCTCGGCGTCCCACTCTTTCAGGAGCAGTGCATGGCCCTCGCTGTCGAAGCCGCGGGCTTCACGCCCGGCGAGGCCGATCAGCTCCGCCGCGCCATGGCCGCGTGGAAGCGCAAGGGCGATCAGATCCTCCGCTTCGGTCACAAGCTGATCGAGGGCATGACCCGCAACGGCATCCCCGAAGAGTTCGCCCGCCGCTGCTTCGATCAGATCAAGGGCTTCAGTTCGTACGGTTTTCCCGAAAGCCACGCCGCGTCCTTCGCGCTCCTCGTGTACGCCTCCGCCTGGCTCAAGTGCCACTACCCCGCTGAGTTCCTCGCAGCGATCCTCAACAGCCAGCCAATGGGCTTCTACGCGCCCGCCCAGCTCATCCGCGATGCGAAAGAACACGGCGTCCGCGTGCTCCCCATCGACATCAACAAGAGCCAGTGGGACTGCACGATGGAACGACACGATGATGGCGTCCGCGCTGTGCGCCTGGGCCTGCGCCTTGTCAATGGCGTCGGCCAGCCCGATGCCGACCGCATCGCGCACACCGTCGCGCAGCACGGTCCCTTCAACTCCATGCTCCCGCTCTGGCGCCGCAGCGGCGCCTCCGCCCGCGCCATGCGCCGCCTCGCCGCGGCGGACGCCTTCGGCTCCATGGGCCTCTCGCGTCAGCAGGCCCTCTGGCAGGCCCGCCTTCTCCGCGACACGCCGCTACCCCTCTTCGATGAAGCCACCAGCGAACACGCGGCCTGCGCGGACAAGGACGATGGGTACGACCAGGTCCCCGCCGTCGAGCCGCTCCGCCAGGTGGTCCTCGATTACGACGCCACCGGCTTCTCTCTCAAGGCCCACCCGATCTCCTTCGCTCGCCCCAACCTCGGCCGTATCGGCGCCATCCGCTGCGAAGACCTCAAGGACGCGGCGAAGACCCCCGAGGGTGAACTGGTCACCGTCGCCGGCGTGGTCCTCATGCGCCAACGCCCCGGCACCGCCAAGGAGGTGACATTCATGACGCTCGAAGACGAGACCGGCATCGCCAACCTCGTCATCTGGAGCCGCGTCTACAAGAAGTACCGCCGCGAGGCCCGCGCGCAGCTGATCCTCGCCAGCGGCCGCGTCCAGCGCGAGGGCGAGGTCGTCCATGTCGTCGTGACCCGCATCAAGCCGCTCACCGTCCGCGCCGGCCTCGACGAGATGCGCCTCGCCTCCCGCGACTTCCACTAATGGCAGCCAATCCCTGGCGGCTAGAACCGCAGCGCCGCCGCGATCGTCGGGTCGCCCGGGATCTGCTCCGGCGATGCCGCGATCACCTCGGCGCCCGTCGCCAGCGCACGCGAGATCGCCAGATCCAGCAGGTCCTCATCACCCGCCTCGGGCTTCTGGTGCCGCTCGATGCGCCCGCTCGACTCTTCGAACCGTCCCCAGATCGGCTCACCGGGCGCCACCAGCACCGACCCCACCCGCGCCGAGGCCGCGGCCGGGAGCACCGCATCGATGCCCTTCGCGACCGAGGATGTGTGCGCCACCGCCGCGACACGCTCGGCGTGCGCCTTCACCGCGGCGTCGAGCCGCTCCCGCACCAGCGGCAACGCCGACGCGTGTAGTTCATCGGCGCTGAGATGATCCGGATTGCCCGAAAGATGCTCGTCGAGCAGGTTCGGATACTTCGACAGCGAGCGATACATGACGACCTCCGAATCAACCGATGCGAGCACGATCGGCGCCGACCGATCGTTGAGCAGCCCGTTCAACGCGGCGTCCACCCGGTGGTAGAGCTGCTCGACTTCGGCCTTCTGATCGTCGATGCCCCGCCCCTGCCCATGGAACATCGCCGCACGCATGTTCGCCGGCCCGGTCTGCTGCGCTTCGGTGTGAAACTGCAGCGCCTGCTGCTCGTAGTCGTAGCCCATCGCATCGCGCAGGCTCCGCGGGATGTCGTGCTCCGTCAGTTCCCGCGCCGAGTTCTGCGTGCACGCGATCAGCCGGATCTTCTTCTGGCTCAGGGTCAGGATGAAGAACCGTTGCTCATCCGCGACGTCGCTCACCAGAGGCCGCACACAGAACCGGTCACCGATGTACACCAGGTCCTGGACCGGCGTGTCCAGGTGCAGCATGCGCACCTCATCGGGACCGACAAGCACACCCAGCCCGTCCGACTGATGCCGCCAGAAACGCGGGTTGCCGAGGGCATCGCGCACCGACTCCAGTGAACCATTCAGACCATCACCGACACCGCGTCCCTTCAGCTCACGATCCGCCGCCGCGAGATGGTTCTTGAGTCGGATACGGTCCTGATCAACCTCGGCGCCCTTGCGGTGCGTCGGGAGGTACATCGAAACGAGCGTCGCCTCGCGGACCCCCGCGAGGTTCTGCAGTTCAGTTGTGGTCAGCATGCCGGACCCTACCGCCCGGCCCCCGCCCCGTCAGCCCGGTCTCCAAAGGTGATCGCTGCTTTAGATCCAGCGCCGGGCACCCCAAAACGACAAGCGGGAGACTCAAGACGAGTCTCCCGCAGAAGCGGAGAGGGAGGGATTCGAACCCTCGATACAGGCCAAAACCCGTATAACGGTTTAGCAAACCGTCGCCTTCAGCCGCTCGGCCACCTCTCCGGATGAAGGAATGCATCGGCCCAATGGGGGCCGGGCCGCAGCGTTTCCGCCAAAGCCCGCGTTCGGGGGAGCCGCCCTCCCGGGCAGCGGAGATCGATCGTAGCGGAAGCCCGGGCGGTGTCCAATCCGGGACCCCGGCGGGGGTGTCGACGTCCGGGTTCAAGCTCTTTTCAGACCGCGCCGAACCGGCCGGACCTGACCCCACCCACGGGTACACTCGCCAACGCACAGATGACGCCGCGTTCCGCGGCTCGGAGGAGGATCCCGATGCAAGCACGCGCTCTCGCCGGCCTGGTCACCCTGTCCCTGCTCGCCGCCGCACCCGGCTGCAAGTCGTCGCAGAAGCCGCCGCCCAGCGTCGCCGCCGAGGGGCTGAACAGCGATCAGGTCGCCTTCCTCCGCGCCGCCGCGAGGGGCAAGCCCGGCGTCGCCGAAGAGTTCCTCGGCGCTGTCGACATCAACGTCCGCGATGCCGATGGCCGCACCGCCCTCTACCTCGCCGCGGCCGGGGGTCACGACGCCATGGTCGCCTGGCTCGCGAGTAAGGGCGCCGACCTCAACGCGAAAGAGACCATCAAAGGCTGGACCCCGATGCACGCCGCCGCCGCCGCGGGGCACGACGACGTCATCACGGTTCTTGCCGGCCGCGGCGCGGACCTCGAGCCGAAGGACAAGGACGGCGCTACCCCTCTCAACCTTGCCCAGCGCGCCCGGCACGCGGTCGCCGCCCAGGCGATCTACGACGCCCAGAACGCCGGACGGGATGGGGCCAACAATCCGCGGTGACGGCGCTCCGAGATGAAACCCGGGTGCATGGTCTGGTGCGTTCCGACGCCGCCGCGGCAAGGACTGACGGGCTCACTCCGCGCTCGCAGCTCCGGCCCGCGGTGATCGTTCCGTGCTTCAACCACGGCCACCTCGTCGCGGAGGTGCTCGACGGTGTGCTGCGGGCTGTGCCCGAGGCGCTCATCATCGCGGTCGATGACGGCTCAACCGACCGGACCTCCGATGCGTTCGCCGACTGGATCGCCACCAACCCAGATGCCAACTTCACGATCGTCTTTCATCGCGTGAACCGCGGCAAGGCCGCGGCGCTTCGCTCCGGGTTCGAAACCGCGGCCGCGGAGGGCTGCACCCACGCCGCCACCATCGATGCCGACGGTCAGCTCGACCCTGCCGATATCCCGATGCTGCTCGGCATCGCCGCCGAGCAACCGACCGCGCTGATCCTGGGTTCGCGGCCCATCGCGATGGAGGGCTGCCCGGCGCGATGCGATGTCGGCCGACGTTTCACCAGCCTTGCCGTCGCCGCCCAGTGCGGCATCCGGCTCGCCGACACGCAGTGCGGCCTGCGCGTGTACCCCCTCGCGCTTGTCGATCGCTTGCGATGCGTGGGCGGGCGCTACTCGTTCGAGGCGGAGTTCATCACCCGCGCGGCGTGGGCGGGCGCGCCGATCATCGAAGCGCCCGTGCGCTGCGCGTACTTCGACGCCTCGCGGCGTGTCAGCCACTTCCGTCCCTGGCGGGACTCGCTGCGGCAGGCGGCGCTGCATGTACGGCTGCTTTTTCGCGCACTCTGGCCGGTGGGCATTCATCGCGCCCGCACATCCCATGCCACGCCGCTCTGGCGGCGCGCCCTCGCGTGGATCAATCCGCTTCGCTCGCTCCGCGAGGCCCGCGGCAGCGATCTGGGCCGCATGGAATTCGCCGCGGCGATTGGTGTCGGCGCAATCATCGGCGCAACACCCTTCTTCGGGCTGCACACCGCGATGAGCGTCTACACCGCCTGGCGCCTGCACCTCCATCCCGCCGGTGTCGTGCTCGGTTCGCAGGTCTCGATCCCGCCGCTGGGCTTCATCATCGCGGCGGCATCGATCTGGCTCGGGCATCTGCTGCTCTTCGGCCGCGTGCTGGGCCCGGCCGAGCTCAGCGCGTTGTGGGAACAGGATGTCCTCTCGCTCGCCCTCGAGTCCGCCGCGGCGTGGCTCGTCGGCGGCATCCCGCTGGCGTTCGTGATCGGGACCTGTGTCTTCTTCGTCGTCTTCGGGATCAGCGGCCGGCTGCGTCGCTCCCACCTGTCAGCAACGCATCCAGCCTGACCGCATCGAGCCCCCGCTCGCGCAGGCCGCTCAGAATCCGCGGCAGCGCTGACGAGGTTGCACCGATCGGCCGATCGCTCGCCGGATCACGGCCATCGTGCATCAGAACGATCTCTCCCGCCCTGATCCCGCCGCCGCGTTGCAGCACCGCCTGCTCGATCTGGTCCGGGCTGCTCGCGACACCGTCGTACGCGCGGCGTGACCACGCGATCGTCGCATAGCCAAGGTTGCGCGCTGCGGCCATCACCGGCGGCGACTTGAACCCCATCGGCGCCCGGAACACCGCCGGCCTCGCGCCGATGATCGAAGCGATCGCTTCGTCGGTTCTCGTCAGCTGCGCCCGCCAATACCCCCAGAACCGCAGCAGGCCGGCGCGGCTGTGGTCGTAGGTGTGGTTCCCGATCTGGTGCCCTTCGCGGTAGATGCGCTCGACCAGCCGCGGGTGCGCGGCAGCGTACCGCCCGATCACAAAGAACGTCGCCCGCGCACCGTGCTCGCCGAGCAGATCGAGGATGCGTTCGGTCTCACCCGGCCAGGGCCCATCATCGAACGTGAGTGCCACCCGCCGTGCACTCCCATCGCCCCGCGCAACGACCTCGCCGAACAGCCCGCTGCGCGGAGCGAACACCCCATATGCGACCACGCCCCCGACAAGGCCGAGACCAGCCGCGGCGATGATGCTCGGATCAATCGCCATGCATCACCGCCGGAGCCGATCCGGGTCGTACCGCGGCTCGATCGCCCGCAGCACATCCTCGGTCTTCATGACGGGCCGCCCGCGGCCGGTTGTGGTGAGAAGGAACGCCGCCGAGTCGACCTGATCCAGCCCGCCGTGGGTCGAAGCCATGTCCACCCACCAGTCAAACGAGGAGAGGCCGGCGTAGTAGCCCGGCGCTGTCGTGATCATGACATCGGGCGCGTGCACGGTCACGCCTCGGAACGCCTCCCACACCCGCCGCGGTGCATCTGGCCACTGGTGATCGGCGGTCGCCTCGAACCAGTCCTCCGCGCTGATGAACCCGTCCGCATCGACCCTTCCAGCTTCGCGCAAGGCGTCAACAACTCCGCTCAGGTGCAGCACATCCGCGGTGTGCGCCACATACCGGAACCGGCCATCACGCGCCGACACGCGAGCTGCCCCAGCGCGGTTCAGGACAACCGTGTCCTCGCCATCCACATACATCGCCAGCCCGATCTCCGGCCGCGCTGCCAGCGCTGCCGCGACCTCCGCCGCATGCCGGGTGTGGACGCCGGCGTAGTTGACCAGCCCGTCCTGCTCCACCACGACAACACGCTCATGCGCCCCCGCAGCGCCGAGTGTCGACCGCGGTGTGAAGCCCGCCTCCCGCAGCATCACTTCGAGGTCGATCCGCTCCCCGCTCCGCAGATTGTGCCCGTGATCGGAGAGCGCGGAGATCATCACAGCGCCGCGCCGCTCGTGCAGCACCGCGGCGACCAATTGCTCCAGCCCATCGAGACACTCTTCGACACCCTCGGCGCCGTGCTTGCTCACCATGCCCGCCGGGCTCGCGAAGTACACCAGCGTCACGCGGTCGGGCGAAGCATCAAACGCCTTCTTCGCCCGTGCCAGCTCGACTCGAAACCACCGCCGCGGATAGAGGAACGAGAGCCCGTTCTCCCAGTACTTGAGGCGGTAATGCAGCCGCCGCTCCCACGGGTTTCCGCGACCCGTCGTTCGTTCGTAGACCCGGTCCACCCGCTTCCCGCGTGTGCGGTCGTAGTACTGGTTGATCGGCCCGGGCATCGGCGGCGCGCCGATCATCCGGCTGAAGATCACCGGGCTCATGGTGGGGAACGGGGGGATCACCTTCGTCGGCGGATCGAAAATGGCCAGCGGGCTCGCCGGATCCGCACACCGCTCCCGCACCGCTTCGAACGGGATCGAATCCATCAGGACGATCAGGTGGGGCACATCACTAGCGCGGGCCGGCTCGATGCGAAACACGCGGTCGATCGTGCCATCCTCGTCATCGTCATAGCCAAGCAGGCGCATGGCGCCGCGGTCATCCCGCTCGAGCGAGAAATCGGCGTGGCCGGAGCCGTCGGTGTCGTACCGCAACGCCGCGGCATCGGCGTGCAGAGGCGTCGTTGGGAATCGAAGCCGATCACCGGGAGCGATGCACCCCGCAACACCAACCGATACCACGAGACTCAACACCAGAGCACGGATCAAGAGGACCTCTCCTTGCGCCGCCGGGCGAGCACCGGCGCCAGAAAGCACAACGCCGCGCCCAGCGATGCAGCGACACCGATCGCCACGACAACACCAAGCGTACAGATCGCGGGCGTTGATGTGAACGCGAGCGCACCGAACCCCGCAACGGTCGTCACGCCCGCCACGATTACGGCGTGCACCAGCGGCGCTAAGACTACCTCGAACTCCGCCCCATCGCGCTTTCGTGCCGCGGCGGAGACGAGGAAGACCCCCGCATCGACCGCGATCCCGCACAAGAGCGGCAATGCGACCGCGTTGACCGGATTGAACTGAATCCCCAGCAGCCGCATCGCCGCGAGCGTGCACACCGCGCCGAAGAGAAGCGGCGTCATCGCCAGCAAGACCGAAGACACCCGTCGCAGCGCAACCACCAGCCACACCAGAATCAGCCCCACCGAGAGCCCGATCGCTCGCGGCAGATCGGCCCGCGTCGACCGCTCCAGGTCGTAGCTCACCGCCGGCATTCCGGTCACCGTCGCCCCCGACCCTGGCACGGTATCGACCGCCGCTCGAAGCAGCTCGATGATCCGGTCGCGCTCAGCGCGATCACGGATCGGCCGGTCAAAGCGGGCAATGAGCAGCGTGGCGACCTCGTCTTCCATCTCGCCCAGCCGTGCGTCCTCACGCGGAACGCCCGTCTCACTGGTCACACCCGCATCCTCCGCATCAAGAACCCGCTCGGCGATCGACGGATACGACCGCACATCCGCGAGTGTCGGGGCGGCTTTAGGAGTGATCAACTCACCGAGGAACGTCCGGTACTCAGTGAACGCCGCCGGATCGAACACGCTCGCCTCGAGCGCATCATCGAAGTCGGCGAGCACCCGCTCGGGATCGATCCGCCCCAGCGCCTCCGCGCGAGCATCGACATCGGCCGGGCGTGGGACCAGCAGATGCACTCCGAGCACGCCATTCAGCCCCGCGGCTTGCAGTTCGCTCGCTTGCAACGCCGCGGCCACCGCATGGGCTCGCGCAATCAGCTCCCCATCATCCCGCCCCCGGACCTCGATCGGCACCGACTCACCGATCGACACGAATCGGCCCGCGATCCGCTCCGTTGCCGCCAGCGGCGCGTTCGGCCGCGGGTGCATGATCGTCAGGTCTGATTCGAGGCCGGGAAGACCGAACACCACCAGCGCCACAACCGCAACGCCGAACACCACGCTGCTCGCCCGCATCAGCACACTACCGCGTCGGACGATCGTGCGGGCCGCAGCGCCGCCCCCGCCACCCCTTCCACTCCCGCCACCCCCGCCACCCCCACTCACTGGAGCGTGGAACCGGTCGCTGACCGCCAAAAGCGCGGGGAGCACCGTGAAGACCGCTGCCGCAGCGCCGACCAACCCGAGCGCCCCCATCACCGCGAAGTCGCGCAGCATCGCGACCTGGGCCGTCAGAAGGGCCACGAACCCGAAGACGCTGGTCAGACAGTTGGTGACGATCGGTCGCGCCAGGGCGCGTGCGGTCGCTGATGACGCGGACGCCGCGGATGCCACCTTACTCGCATCCGCGCGCGCCGCCTGGTAGTGCGAAAGGAAGTGCACTCCATAATCAACACCGAGGCCGGCGAGCATCGCGGCGATCACCGCCGTCAGCGGCGTGATCCCAGTGGCGAACGCGGCGTGCACCCCGAACCCGGCCACAACTCCCACTCCCGCGGTCAGCCCCACAAGCACGGGGGCTGCGATGCGGCGGTAGAAGATGAAGAACAACACGTGCAGCAGCACAACCGCCGCGATCGAGCTTCGGATCGAATCACCTCTGATCGCCCGCGATGTCGTCGCCGCGATCGCGTACCCGCCCCCGATCTCCAGCGTCAGCCCGTCGATGTTCGCCGTTTCCGCGGCGGCCGCGGCGTCATCCGCCAGTGCTTGTGCGAACGCGAGATCGTTCACCGGACGCCGACCCGACACGCGGATCAGCAGCGATCGCCGATCCGACGACAGTTCCAATGCAGGGCCCGCCTCGGTCGCCGACCCCGCCGCGGCTGGCGATGCATCCTCGATCCCGTAGACATCCTCGTCGATCAGATCTGTCAGCCGCAACGGATCCCGCAGCAACCGGTCGCCGATCGCGGCCGCGGCGGGCCCGGGCGCCGCGGCGAGCGCCTCGTTCCGCGCGATCTGCTCACGCATGCCCTCCGGCGTCACACGCCGAAGCAGCTCAGTGAACCCGTCCTCGCTGAGGTAGTACGCCCCCCGCGGCAGCATCACCTCGCGTACATACCGCTCCAGCGCCGCATCCCGCGTCCATGCGATCCGCTGGACGCGCTGCGGCGCTCCGGGCGATGCCCGCAGCGCCGCGGCGAACCGCTCGGCGAACTCCGCCAGCGGCGCGACATCCGCCCCCTCATAGGACTCCGGGAGCGACACGGACACCAGGAGCTCGTCGAGCGTGTGGTACGCATGACCGACACGCGCGAGCGCTGCTGCAGAAGCAGCATCGTCCCCAAGCATCGCGCCAAGGCTCGCATCGATGGGAGTCCGGACGATCGAGACGATCGCCGCGACGAGCACAACCGCGGCAACGAGAAGCGTGCGCAACGGTCGGCGGGCGCAGGCTCCGGCGATCAACGCGCCCGCCCCGCCGATCCATGACACACGGCTCGCGTCAGAATCACTCACGGGAGAAGCTTCGCCCGCCGCGGCGGGACGAACGCCCCCTCCGCGTGCTCCTGGTTGAATTCCGTCTGATACAGACGGATCGTCAACTCCCCCTCCGCGCCGCTGATGCGCATCCGCCGCGGCCACACCACCTCGCCGTATACCTCGTACTGATCCAATGTGATCGCCACATCCTCGCGGCCATCGAGCGTGAATCGCCGGGGCGTCAGTGTCGGCCGATCGATCGTGCAGACCACGGCGGGCGCATCCGGCTCAAGCGCGGGGCCGACGAGGGTCAGTGTCGCATCGCTCGTTCGCGCGTCATCCGCCGCGGCGGCCGCGAACCATGACGGAGACAGCACGCGGAGCGCGGCCGCGAACTGCCCAGCCGGCAACCACTCACCCGATCCCAGGGCCGCTTCGCCCTCACGCTCACGCATCCAGACCCACGCGTCCTCGTCATCAATGGTGATGTCCAGCACGGCCTGGTTGAACTTCCACGCCCGCAACCGCATGCGCCCCGGGAACTCGATCGCGACGGCCCCATCAAGCCGCACGTCCTCGCCCTTGCTGTCTCGCGCGGTGACATCGCAGCGTGCTGAGATCGTCCGCACCCCCTCAAACCGCTCCGCCACCACCGTGATCGATTCCTCGACCGACATCACCGGATAGCGGGGCAACTGCTGCGCACAACCGATGCAGCCGAGGCCAACGAACACTGCAACAAGTACCGATACAGCGCAATTCATGCTCGCCATGCTCGGACCCTGACCCTTCAACGGCACACCTCCGCCGCGGGCAGACGGTCACGCATCACTTTCCCGGAAGCGGTCCGCGGCAGGGCATCGACGCGGTTGAACACGCGCGGGATCTTGTACGGACTGAGCCGCTCGCGAAGAAACGCACGCAGCTCCCGCTCATCGGGCCCTTCCCCGCCGCCGCGCACCTCGTACACCGCCCGCAGCCGCGTCACCGTGTCCGACACCGGGAGCGGCGCGACCACGCACGCCGCGATCTGCGGGTGCATCTCGAGCGCCGCCTCGACCTCGGCCGGGTTCACCTTGTACCCACCGACATCAACGATCAGCTTTCGTCGGCCCGTGATCGTCAGCCGGCCGCGCTCATCAAGGACACCCAGGTCGCCGGTGAGGAAGTGACCGTCGATCATCCCTGCTTCACCGTCGAGGTACCCGCTCATCATCGAAGGGGCACGCACCGCGACTTCCCCCTCAACACCGGCGTCCCGCTGCCGCGTGGGCTCATCGGGATCGACGATACGGATGCTCACTCCCCGCATCGGCCTGCCGACGCTCCGCGGATCGAACTCGTCTTCCGTCGGATCGGCGAGCGTGACCGATGCGAGTTCTGTCGCCCCATAGAGCTGCCCGACCGCGATACCCCACGCCTGCGCGAACTCCGCCCCGATCCGCGCCGGCAAGGTCGAGCCGGCTGTATAGACGAGCCGCAGCCGCGACGGCCGCCGGCCGCTCCCTTGCCGCGTCAATGCTTCGATCGCGAAGGGCACAGCCGGAAACACGGTGGCCGTCTCAGTCAGGTGCGCTGCGATCGCCACCGGCTCGAACCGCGCAGCGACATGCAGCGCCGACCCCGCCCAGAGCGCGGCGAGCAACACATCAACTCCGTACGAGTGCGTCAGCGGCATCGTCGCGAGCACGCGATCATCGGGCGTGAGCCGGGCCGCCTCGGCGACATTCCGCGCGACCGCATCCAGCGCAGCGACATCGCGGAATGCGAGCCGCGAGCGGCCCGTCGTGCCGCTGCTCTGGAGGATGATCCCGGCCCGCCCTCTGGTGATCTCGTGCGGCGGGCGGGGTGCGAGCTTACCCACGGATAGAACCTTCGTGCTCGACGCCTGCACCGTGCCCACAGCGTCCATCATGCGCGCCCGGCACGCTTCGGCGATCGCGCACACCTCATCCACCGTCGCGGACTGAGCAACCGGCGCAACCCGGAGTCCACCGTGAAGTTCGGCGAGCAGATGCCGCAGATACCCAATGCTGTTGGGGGCGCTGAGGAGCTTCGTGCCGCGATCGCTCTGGCCGTGCGAGTCGATCACGCGGCGGGTGCATTCGCCCTGACCAGCGACCCGCTCCGCCAGCCACCCGTAGGTCGCGGTCTCCGCGATCCGACCGTCATCACCGACTTCACACACGGCGGGCGCATCCGGCCTCTCCCGACCGTGCTCGAGGATCCGCGCGATCACCTCGCACTCCGCGGGCGCATCGTCCTTGGTGGCTCGCTGTGGCGTGGATCGTGTGGTGCTCATTGCGGCAGCAGCACCCCTGGATCGGCGGCCTTGGGCTCCACGGCCATCGCGGCCGAGTCCTCAACCGCGGCCGACTGCTGCAACAGCGAGAATCGCCGCCGCGTTGGTACCAAGGGCCGCACCCTTTCATGGATCTCGAGCAACGCGCCGAAGAACGCCAGCCGCCAGCGCAGCTTCCAGACCGGACGCGGGAATACATGCCCCGCGAGCGTCGAGAGAATCGCGCGATGCACACCCAAAGGGCCAGTTCCGTTCAGGAACATCTCGCGGAAGCCGTGCCGGTAGTAGCGGCGCACGAGGCCGAAGAAGACCTTTGACGAACCCTCGACATACCTGATGTACGCCCGGCGTGCCGCTTCTGCACCAGCGGGCCCGCCGAGCACCTCGACCGCAGCATCGACCGCGCGGACCGCCGACATCATCCCCATGCACACGCCCGTCGAGAAGATCGGATCAACGAACGTCGCGGCATCACCAACCAGGAAGTAGCCGGGACCCGCGAACGGCTCGCAGCGGTAAGAGAAGTCGGCGGTGACATGGTTCCGCGAAGCGGTCACGGCGTTCCGAGTAATGGCCCGCAGATACGGCGTGCGTTCGATCCCCCACGCCAGCGCCTGGTCCGCCGGCACACCCGCATCGCGGATGACCTGCGCCGACACCACCATCCCGATACTCGTCCGCTCGCCATCGATCGGGATGACCCAGAACCATCCCTCCTCGCACATCACGATGATCGGCGACCCGCCGACCTTCCCATCGCGGCGGTCAACTCCGGTGAAATGCCCGTAGTACGCGACGCGTTTGAGGTCGGGGAGTGTTTGACGCAAACCCAAATGCCGCCCGACGATCGCCCCCTGGCCGCTCGCATCGAGCAGCACCCGGGCCCGCACCTCGCCGGCATCTGTCTCGAGCCGCACATCGCCGTCCGCAAGATGCGTGATCGCCCGGACAGCGCACTCCTCACGCACCTCCGCGCCCGCCTCCGCCGCGGCGTCGAGCAGCACCCGATCGAAGGGGGCACGCTCGATGCTGAGCGTCCGGGCATCCTCCCCGTGCGGCCCGGGCGAGAACCAGAAGTCGGTCGGCGCCTCACCGTCGCCCATCACGAACGATGCGCCGAACTTTGGCACATGCGGGATCGCTTCGACACGCTCGAGCAGCCCCAGTTCTCGCAACAGCGTGTAGTTCCGCGGCAGCAGCGATTCGCCGACATGGAAACGAGGGTGGCTGTCCTTCTCCAGCAGCAGCACCGACAGCCCGCGCCTCGCAGCGCACAACGCCGCGGTCGCACCCGCCGGCCCACCACCAATCACAACCACATCGTGGACGGTGCTCATCACTCGACTCCGCCGCCGATCATCCCCCAACGCGGCCGGTTGGTAGCGCCGCAACGGCCTCGATCTCGACCAGAAGCTCGGCCCGGCAGATATCCGCGCGAACGAACTCGACAACCGCGCCCGGCAACCGCAGCGCAATCGCCGCGGCGAGAACCGGCAGGTCGTCGGGACGAGACACATACACCACCGCGTGGCTCAGGTCGGCTGGCGTCGCATCCACCTCCGCCAGCAACGCGGTCAGATTGGTGAAGGTCTCCTCGAGCTGCGCTGCGAGGTCGCCCGCGTGCATCGATGTCTCACCACGAACGCTCGCGGTCCCGCCGACCAGCAGGTGCTCGCGTCCATCCAGACAGACCCGGGTTGCCCGGGCGAAACACGGCGGTCTGGGTCCGTACGCGGCGGAGTAGCGGAAGGCCGGCCGCTGCCGCGGATTCTCGATCGGGATCCCTGCGAGCGGCAGCGACAGAGCATGGACATAGAGATCATCGCCGTCGTGACCGACACCCGTCGCCGTCGGCAGCGTCCGCTCGAACGCGGCTGTACCGGCGAACCACTCGACCAGCCCGTCGAACCGCCCGAGGTTGAAGGCCCGATACCGGTCCAGGCCCTCCCCGATCGGTCGCGTAATCGCGGGAATGAAGTTCCACATGCGGACAATGTGCCGCTCGTCTTGGGGCGTGGCGCTCCGTCCGATCGCGCGGTACGCGGCGAGGGCCGCAGCACGGAACTCCGCCGCATTCATCATCGTGACGCCGGGGATCCGTACGGAGGTAAGCGTCATCGCCCTCTCGGAGACGGTGGTGACCGCCGCGCGTGCCGTTGCGCCGTCGGAGAGGTCAAACTCCGTGCTCGCCTCATCGACGAGACCGCCCGCCACCAGCTCGTCGACCCACGACGGAACACGCGGCGACAGCGAGAGCCTCGCGGCCGGTGCGCACGCAACACCGCTGCGCGATGCGCCGGATGACAGATGGGGTTGGTGCGTGATCGGTGCTGCCACGGTTCGGCTCAGTGTACGAGAGTCCTGGAAGCGGCGGTACGGACGGCGGTGACGCTGATCGCGGCCCCGCCCCCGCCCGCTGTGATACGCGTGGTCTCACCACGCCGTTGAAGAACGGATGCCGCGGCGGCCACGAGCGGTGTCACGCTGAAGAATTCGGGCATG
Source organism: Planctomycetaceae bacterium (assembly GCA_040255445.1). Taxonomy (GTDB): domain Bacteria; phylum Planctomycetota; class Phycisphaerae; order Phycisphaerales; family UBA1924; genus JBDZUZ01. Next base: position 21,970 of record JBDZUZ010000011.1, read on the forward strand.
CCGGGGCACACGCTCGCTGCTTCGCGATGGTCACCATCCCAGGCCGGGTCGCCCAATTCGGCCAGGATCACAGCGCCTCGGCGGATCGCCGCCGCCCGGCTCTCGACGATGAGCGTCGCGGCCGCGGATCCGGTCACGAAACCACCCGGTCCGCCGTACCGCCCGCACGCGCCGTACGCCGAATTGACGACCGTGGAGTACTCCTCGGCCGCGCTGACCACAACACAGTCCGCCCGGCCCTGCCCGATGCGGAGCGCGGCGATCGCGAGCGCATCGAGCCCGGCGCTGGGCGTGCCGATGATCGTCTGGCACCCGCCGCGGATGCCGAAGGTCATGCTCAGGTGGGCCGCCGCGGCGTTGGGCACACCTTCCGCGAACAGCACCGGGTTGGCGGCGTTGATCCCCTCCCGGACGAGCTGCGTGTAGTACTGCTCGCAGAACGGGCTCGATCCGTGCGTGGTGCCCAGGATCGCGGCCGCGCCGGCGAGAAGGCTTGCATCATCGGCGGCGCCCGCGTGAGCCAGGGCCGAGGCGGTCGCGGCCAGCGAGAGTTTGGCGTACTCGCTCATCCGCCGCGCGCGGCGGGCGTTGATCAGATGCGCGTACGCGGACTCCGCGATCGGGCCGGTGTCCGCGGCGGGCTCTGGTGGGTCGCTCGCGAGGAACGCTGCGAAGGCATCGACGCCGACCGCGCCCGGGAGCACGAGCCCGATCCCGGTGATGACCGGGCGGCGATCATCTCCGGTTTCGCTGGGCGGCGCTGCGTGACGCCGCATCGGCGCTGAATCGCGTACCACAACAGCGGTGTTGCTCCCGCCGAACCCGAGCGACACCCCAGTCGCGGACTTGATTGCCCCGGGCTCACCGTCGCCACGGATCAGGCGCAGGTGCGTGAAGGCGGGGTCGATCGCATCGTCGCCGGCGGTCGGCGGAACGACCCCATCACGCATGGCCCGGAGCGTCAGGATGAGTTCAACCGCGCCGGCCGCGCCGAGAGTGTGCCCCAGGTGCGATTTGAAAGCAACGGCCGGGGTCTCTGCCAGCCCTTCACCAAAGACCGAAGCAAGCGCGGCGTACTCCGCGGCATCGTTGTTGGGCGTGGCTGTCGCGTGGGCGGTGATGAGATCGATGTCCGCTGGCGAAAGTCCCGCCTCGGTAAGCGCCCGCCGGATCGCATCCGCAGCGCCGAGGCCCTCGGGGTGCGGCTGAGTCAGGTGGAACGCATCGGCGGTCTCTCCCGAGCCGGCCATGAAGCCGAGCGGCTCTGCGCCTCGGACAGCGGCATCATCCGCTCGCTCGAGCACGAGCACGCCATACCCCTCGGCGACCTTCATGCCATCACGGCCAACGGCGAACGGCCGTGGCCGTCCCTCCGCGATGAGCCGCAGGCTGTCGAAACCGGCGTAGGAGTACTCGCTCACCGGGTCGTACCCGCCGGCGATGACGGCATCGACAAGACCCGCGCGCAGGAGCATCGCACCCAGCACGAGGCTGTTCAGCCCCGAAGCGCACGCGGCACAGGTCGTGAGTTGCGGCCCCTGCACACCCATCCCTTCGAGGGCGCGTGACAACACCGCGCCGCCGAGGAAGTCGCGCAGCAGCGCGGGGTCGCCGGAACGGATGTAGTCCCCGCCCGCCCGCATGCCGTGGAGCGTTGTGCCCACAACCACGCCGCAGCGCATCGACCTCGGGAGCTTCGAGGCCTCGACCGCTTGCGCGATCGCAGCGCGGAGATAGGCCGCGGCACGAGGCAACGCGGTTTCGTGCGGCAAATCCACCGCCTGTCCGCCGCCCTTGTCGGGTACGGGCCGCTGCTCGAGCGCCGACATCGGGCCCAGCCCGGAACGACCGGCCAGGATCGCCCGCCATGTCTCATCGACACTGGCGCCCAGCGCGGTGATCAGTCCCGCGCCGGTGATCGCGATAGGCGAATCGTGATTCATGCGGTCACCGCCGCGATAGGGCGAGGCGCCGACTCGGCGACATCGGCTGCATCTGTGACGGACGAGCCCGCCCAGACCTCGTGCAGGCAGAGCCACTGCTCGGGGTGCGCTGCGATCCTCGACTCGAGCACCCGGACGAGTCCGAGCAACAAGGGATCAGTGCGCCCGGGAGGGGCCGCCGGTGTCCGCTCCGGCCAGAGCGGCTCATCGATGATGATGTCGATGCGGCCATCATCACGCCGGAGCGAGAACACCGGGACGATGGGAGCGCCGGTCAGCCGCGCAAGCTTCACCGGCCCGGTCGGAAAGCGAGCGGCACAATCGAAGAATGGAACAGCAACGCCCGGCTGGCCGGGCATCACGCGGTCGGCCTGCATCAGCACGACCTCGTTGCTGCGGAGCGCATCGCGCAGCCGCAGCCACATCGGCAGGCCCTCGGTCACCCGCGCATCACGAATGCCCAGCCGCGCGTGCTGCTGCTCGCGCAGCCGCTCGAACAGCGGGGACCGGTCCGGGTGGAACACGACATGGATCTTCGGCTCCCGTTGCGTGAGCAGCGCCATCGCTGTCTCGAAGGAGCCCAGGTGCGCTGTCGCCAGGATCGCGCCGCGGCCCGCCGCGCGTGCCTGCACGTACGCAGCTTCGCCCTCGACCGAGCCAAGCCTGGCCGACAACTCTTCGCTCGTCAGGGCGCGGTTGCCGCCGAACTCAATGACCGCATCGAGGAAGTTGCCAACCACACCGAGCGCGAGCCGCTTGCGTTCGGACCGCGACGACGAGGCGCCCAGCAGGTGTGCCGCGTTCGCGAGTGTCGCCGCCCGCATGCCGGGGCTGAGCGCCCAGGCGCCGCGGATGATCGCGGGACGCAGCGCGGCCGCGACCCACGGCGCGTGCCGCGTGTGCCAGAAGAGCGTCGCCAGCCAGGCGTCGGCGCAGGCCTGACCTATCGAGGAGCGCAGGCTCATCGGCCGCCCCCGCCCGGGCGGATCTCGCGCACGCCCTTCGGCGGCGTGAGCGCGAGTTCCTCATCCTTGATCCCGGTGCTGACGCGAACATCCGTCAATTCCACCCGTGTCCGCTCGCCGTCGGGATCGACGATCTCGAGAATCCTGATGCACGGCGTCGCCGGATCGATCAAGACCCGGATGAAATCGATGTGCTCCCGCAGCCCGTCGTTGCGCGGTTCCAGCCGTGCGGCGAACATGTCGGCGTCCGCGCCGCCATCGACCTCGATGGCCGGGATCTCCCGGATTTCGAAACGTTCGCGCAGGTCCTTCAGCCGCGGCAGCGGCGATGCCGCCACCTCGCGCATCTCGCCCTGGGCCTGATAGATCTCGACGACTCGGGCATCGGGGTAGTAGATGCGGATCTCGCCCGCGGCGAGGGTCATCGTCGACGGCCGCGGCTCGCGCGTGTCCCACCGCGCCCGCTCGCCGCGGACCAGCACGGTCCCGGTCGACACCATCGGCCGCCGCAGCAGCGGCGTGTGCTTCTCCTGCCGGAAGTTCGCACGCAGATCGGTGACACCGGCGATCGCGCGATCGAACGCCTCCAGCCTCGCTTCGAACCGGCGCTCCGTCTCCGCGCCGTTGTTGTCCGGCGACTCGGCTCCCGGTGGCGTTGTCCCCGGCTGCAGCATCGGCAGCGCGCCCAGGCCCGCCAGGCCCAACACGTACGCGGCGAGCACGCCGGTCATACCACCCGCTCCTCGCTCGCCAGCGTCACGGTGCCCGCGGCGACGACGACGTCGTTGAACGTCGCCCGCACCTCGAAGAGCCGCAGCGGCCCCATCGATCGCATCAGCCGCGCCGACAGCCGGACTTCGCCCGGCGGCCGCGCTGCCGCCGGGAACTTCACATCGACATGCGCGAGCCGGGCTGATGCGCCGTCGTCCGTTGCAGCGAACCCCGCGATTCCCGCCACCTGCGCCAGACTCTCAGCGAGCAACACCCCGGGCACAATCGGATCACCCGGGAAGTGCGCGGCGAGGAACGGCTCGTCGCCGCGGACCATCCACGAACCCTCCGCGGACACCCCGGGCTCGACACGCTCAGCGGAGGTCACAAAGCGAAACTCGGGTCCATGCGGGAGGCGGCCGATCATCGCGGCCGCATCGCCCGGCGCAGTCTCAGCGCGTGTAGAGGTCATGCGCTCCGCTGCCGCTCCACAAAGCCCGCCAGCGTCGTGATCGATTCGAACACGTGCTTGCCCAGTTCGCGCTCGGGGATCTTGATGCCGAACGCTTTCTCGATGTTGGTCACCACCAGCAGCATGTCGAGCGAGTCAAGGTCGTACTCACCGCCGACCAGCGGCATGTCGTCCGCGAGTTCTGCATCTTCACCGAGCCGCAGGCTCTCGCGGATGACCTGTTTCACAGAATCGATGGTGGCGGAAGAAGACATGGTGTGGTGTGTGGTGCCGGATGCTCGGTCGTGGTCTGCAGTGCCAACGCGATACACCAACCGACGCGGGTCGGGGAGTCGGGTTCCGGAGCGGGCGGTCCTTCCGTGCCGAACCGGAGCAAGCGCCGGTTCATGAAACCGACGGTACTGGTGCTGCCCGGGGGGCGTCAAACGTCCGGCCTGAGATGAAGGCGGCCAACCAAAAAACGAGAAGGGCCGGAGCAAGCTCCGGCCCTTCTCTGTTCCTTGGGAGCGCGACCTGCTCCCACGGAAACCGGGACTCCCCTCTCGAACCCCGGTTCCTCTGGTCAGAGGTACGCCGGGGGCCACCGGGCATAGAGGATGCGCACGGTGGTCTTACGGAATTTTTCGAGAGGAGGTTTGCGTCGAAGGCGGTCGGGAGTCACCCAACCCCGTCAGACTTACCCAGTTTCACACGCCCGGATCTGTTCACCCCGAAGCGGTCACTCCGCTTCCGGGGGCTGCTGGTTCTGCTGGGTCTCGATGAGCTTGCGGAGGTAGTCGTTCTCGCGGCGGGTCGCCTCGAGATCGAAAACCAGGTACTTGATGCTCAGGCGGAGGTAGTCGAGGGAGTCCTGCAGCTCGGCGATGGTCTTCTTCATCTTCTGCTGACGCTCGCCGGCCTCCTGGGCGAGGTTCTGCAGGCGGCCACGCTCATCCTCGGGCAGGTGGTCGATCTGCGCGAGAAGGTCGCCGAGCTTGGCCTGGAAATCAGCATCCTTCATATGTCTCTCTCCGCTCTTTGAAGTGTGTCGGACCGTGCCGCGGCCGCTGCGGCCTTGGCGGAAGGAGAGAGAACAACGGCCGCGCCGGGCTGGACCGGCGTCGCGTGCCAAAGGACCATGGTTCGGTAAATACCGGGGCCAGGTGTTCAGAATCTGGTTTTGGGGATCGCCCGCCACGGGCCGGCCCCGCCGCCGGCGGGCCGCGTGTGCGGTCTGTTGCCCGAAATCAACGCCCGATGTCGGCCCGCCGCAACGCGTCCCGCGCGCTGGGGCGGGCGGCGGATGCCAACTGGTCGTAGGCCTTGGGGTCCTGGCGGCGAAGGTCGCGGGCGATCTTCTTCAGATGGTTGTCGAGCTCGATGCGGAACCGGGCGAAGTGGCGTTCGAGCTCGTGCCGGTTGAAGCGGGCCAGAGGGTCCTTAAGGCCGGTCTGGACCGAGGCCCAATCGAGGAGCGACCCACCCGATTCGGTGAATCGGTACAAGCCGAGCGTCGCCTCGAACCGCTTGGCCAGGCTGGTGAAGGGGTCTGTGGCGGGTTCGGGGAGTTTGGCGAGGACTTCGGCCACCTCGGCTTCGGAGTGAGCCCGGGCCAGTGGGTCATCCGCGGGCGGGGCGTGCTCGGAGATCGCAGCGCCCTCGGACTCGCTGAGCTTGGCGAAGGCTGTCGAGATGGTCTTGAGCCCGCCGCGGTCGAAGCGGATGGTGAGCCGCTGGCAGGGCTGGCCCTCGTGGGTGGCGGGCTCGGCGAGCACGACATCGCCGGACCCCCACTCGGGCTTCCCGGTGTGGATCACGCGGTCGCCTTTGGTCCAGTTGCGTGTGGTCATAGTCATTGATCCGGGAGCGGGTGTAGCAGACCCGGGCGGGATCGCCGCGGGCGCAACGGGGTCGGTGTCGTTCGCGGAGCCAGGGCCGCCGGCGAAAGCCCCCCTACGGTGAGGCCGGCGAGCACGGGTTCCTTGGTGGTGGCCGGCGGCGTCGCCGCGGCACGCTTTCCCGCCGGGTTTGTCCGGGGGGTGTTTGAAGAATAGCATCTCCGCCCCTCAGAGGCCGATTCTGGCCGATCGCTACCGCGGATGGCGGTTGCGGGCGAGGGACCACCGACCGATGGGGCACGCCCCCGGGAGCACCAGGCCAGCATGATCGAGGCACTCAAGAGCGAAGAGATCGTCGCCAAGGCGGGCGGGCGGTTCAAGTTGTGCGTTCTCATCCAGCGTCGCCTGCTGGAGCTGATGGACGGCGCGCGTCCGCTGGTCGAGCGCAACGGCCGGTCCGACCTGGAGCTGGTGATCGAAGAGATCCTGCAGGACAAGATCGCCGTCGATTTCGACGAGTCGCAGCTGCAGCACACCAGCACGAACGCGCAGTAACGCGCATTCTGCGAACCACATGACGAAGACCGGACCGGGCAACACGGGATCGGGGCGAAGCGACGGCGCGGCAGCGCCGCCCCCTGCTGCCCACGCGCCCCCGGCAAACATCGCATCGCCGGAAGTTCTTCGCCCGATGGTGTCGGGGCGCCACGTCTTCATCGCGGTCACCGGCGGGATCGCGGCGTACAAGACCGCGACGGTGGTGAGCCGCCTGGCGCAAGCGGGCGCCAATGTCACGGTCGCGATGACGCAGGCCGCGACGAAGTTCATCACGCCGCTGACGTTCCAGGCGCTCTCGGGCAGGCCGGTGTACACGAGCCAGTGGGAACACATCGAGTCGCAGGACCCCCAGCACATCGCGCTGGCGACGCGGACCGAGATCGCCGTTGTGGCGCCCTGCACAATGGATTGCCTGGCCCGACTCGCGACTGGCCGCACCGATGATGTCGTCACACTGATCCTGAGCGCGATCGACCGCCGCAAGACCCCCGTCCTGCTCGCCCCCTCGATGAACAGCGTGATGTGGGAGCAGCCGGCGACGCAGCGGAACCTCAAGCAGCTCGGCGAGGACGGCTTCGAGTTCATCGCCCCGGGCCAGGGCTGGCAGGCCTGCCGGCATGTCGGCACCGGACGGATGGCCGAGCCCGAAGAGATCCTGGGCGTGATCGCCGGCCGGCTGAGCGGGGGAGCCCCCGCGCCCGGCCGCGGCTGAGGCACGCGGCGGACGCGCCGGAAACACCGACCGCCCCGGACCAGAAATCACCCCGATCCCTCTGCTTGAGGACGCCCGGGACGCCGATACGATTGCACCCAACCATTCGGTCACGAGAGTGGCCGGTCACGGAGAGGTGGCAGAGTGGTTGAACGCGCTGGTCTCGAAAACCAGTATGGCCTCCGGGTCATCGGGGGTTCGAATCCCCCCCTCTCCGCTTGAAGCAGCCCCGGCGATCGCCGGGGCTGTTTTCATATCGCGGCCGAACACCCCCGGGGCGGCCGACGCGTGGTAAGCGAGGACACCCGCCCGCGCTCGCACTCATCATGGCAGACCCCCGGTGCGGATGACGACCCCCAGCACGAGCAAGATGATCGCCAGGAGCGTCGTGAGCCCGGCGAAGGCGGCGAAAGGTCGCATCTCGCCCCGCGCGACCCGCGGGAGCACACTGTGGTAGGCGGCGCCTCCGACAAACAGCGTGAGCCCCAGCAAGGCGAGTTTGAGCAGGATGAGCCGCGCCAGCGGCGATGGCTCGATGACCAGCTCACGCACCCCGCCCGTCCACCGGAGCGCAAGCCAGAGTCCGGACGAGAGCTGCACCAGCAGCGCCGCCAGACCCAGGCGGCCGTAGCCCTGCTCGAATTCGATGATCCGGCCGGGTTCGCGGCGGGCGAACGCTCGGGGCAACACAACCGCCATCAGCACCAGGTGTCCGCCCACCCAGATGCACGCGCCCAGAATGTGCAGCGCGACGATGAGCTTGTAGAGCACAGAGCGGCTCCTGGGTTATTGCGACATCGGGTTGAACCAATCGCGGGCGGGCTTCTGCCCGATCGTCTGGTCCCATGTGTCGGAGAAGGCGTAGGCCGCCGCGTGCCCATCGGCGAAGACATAGTTTGCGCGCCGGGCGCTGTGCCGCGTGTGGTGGATCAGCCGGGGCAGCTGGGTCTGCGCATCCCATTGACGCGACTGCATCATGGGATGGGCGACCGTGGGTGGGCTGCCCCAGTACATCGGCATGAAGTGGTCGGATCCCAGCTCTTCGGTCAACTCCGCGGTCAGCACGCAGCGTGACGGCGAGACGATCTGCGCGGGACGCACGCCCCAGTGGGGCGGATGGTTCGGCGTCATGTACGCGTTAATGCCGTACGACGCGAGACGCGGCATCATCATCGCCGACCAGTTCTGGCTGTGATCCTCCGGGCAGCGGCAGACCTCCATCGCGAGCACGAAGCTGCGGATCTCTTCAACACTCGCATCATCGGGGAGCGTTGTCTGTACACCCACGTACGGGGCGAGGAGGTAGATCCACGACATGGTGAACGGAGCCGCGGGTGTCGACCCCATCGGCATACTCGGCATGCGCGCTGTGGGGAAGAACCCTTTGGGGTCGTCGTCGGCGTACATCATCATCGCCACTGCGACGGAGCGCGAGTTGGAGAGGCAGACCACTGCCCGGCCCGCCGAGCGAGCCGAGCCCAGCGCGGGGAGCGTGATCCCGATCACGATCGAGATGATCGCGACGACGACCAGGAGCTCGATGAGCGAGAACGCCCGGCGACGATCACCACCCCGCGGCCCGGCGCCGGCCGCGGCGCGAGCCTCCTCGGCCACAACCCCGGCGGGGAAGAGAATGTTGTTCTCCTTGTGGATGTGGATACGAGTGTCCTGCTCGAGCCGCCTCAGCAGGCGGTATACCTCGCGCTCCGTTGAACACGCGTCGCCGGGGAGCCTGTAGTCATGGGTGAGTTCCCGGATGCGGGCCAGCGCCCGGCCGACGCTGTCGTGGTCGTGCATCATGCAGTCGATCGGCCGCCGCACGCTCCAGGGTGGCCCGCTCTCGATGCGGCGCGGCTGCTCCAGGCGACGCAGCCACGGGAACAGCACCCGCTCCTCGCGGACGAGGTGATCGAGCATCTCCCCGGCCAGACCCGCGACAACATCGCGGAGCGGAATCCAGTGCGGGCGTTCGCGGCCGTGGCTCTCGACACACTTGTCCAGCAGCGGCTCGAGGCGCGCGAGCGTCTCACGCGCCAGGACATGATGGGTCTGTTCGATGTGGTCGCTCAGATCCGACATCGTCGAGCGCGACCAGTCGGTCTGGGATGAGGGTTCCGGTATCGGAGCGGCGGCGAGCAGGTTTGCGACCTCGACCGGATCCACGCCGGCCGCCGCGGCGACGTCCGAGAGGGCGCGGTCGCCGCCGCAGCAATAGTCGATCCCGAGCCGCTCCAGCTCGGAGAGAAGCTCGGGGTACCGGATCGCGATGTCCTTCACCTTCATCGTGGGTTCGATGGTCCGGGGCATGGCGCGTTTCTCCTATTTGTCTTTGGATTCCTCGGCGTCCGTATCGCGGCAGCACGCACCGGCGAGATCCAGGCGCTTCCACGCGGTCGCAAAGTCGAGGAGATCTCCGGTGGCTTCAGCGCGGAACGCCTCCGCCTGCGCTTTGGTCGCGAAGGCCGCGTATCCGGAGGCCATAGGGGTGCGCAGCGCGGGCGAGGCGACGAAGGAGGCTTCGTGCGTGCGTATCCACGCGCTGTCGGCATACCCGTGGGACCAGCGTGTGATCACTTTCAGCTCTTCGTGCTGGAGTTCAAAATTGACCTGGCAGTTGAAGTCGTCGAAGAGCCGCGCTTCGGGCCCCCGCTCCCCCTCGAAGATCGTGGCTGTTGCCCACCGATCATCGCTGATGATCATGTTGCACTCATCGCAGACCGATTCGCCCAGCCGGACCGTCGGCGGCCCATCCGCCGAGTCGGGTTGGCATCCCAGCAGAAGGCCCGCGGCGACACAGGCGAGTGTGATAGAAGCAGCTTTCATACCGACGTCCTCCTTGCGAAGATCACCACCGCCGCGAGCAGCGGGGCCACGCTCCAGGCACCGAGAGTTGCCACCAGCGTCCACACCAGAGATCCGCCGAGCGTGTGCGAGGCGTAGGCCCCCACCGGTCCGAGCACATCCAGCGACCCGTTCAGGCTGACGATCGTCGCCATCTTGAACGACTGCAGCGGATTGAGGACCGCGAGACCGAAGATCTCCTGGACGCGGAGCTTGAAGATCAGGGACCCGGCCATGAGGCCCAGATCGCTCAGGAATACCAGTGCAAGCCAGATGAAGAGCGCGATACCCGTGGCGACCGACGACCGACGCGACGCGACCGAGATGAGCATCCCCACCGACAGCATCCCCACCGCCAGCAGCACGGTGAAGCCGACGAGGAAGAGATAGGACACGACGCCGACGCTCCCGGCCCGCCACGCGAGCACCCCGCCGCTGACACCAAAGCCGATGCACAATGAGCACACCAGCGCGGCCGCGATGCCCGTGTATTTGCCCAGGAGCACCTGCGTCCGCGAGACCGGCTGCGCGAGCAGATAGAGCAGCGTGCCACGCTCACGCTCGCCCGCGATCGATGCCGCTCCGGCCGTCAACGCCATCAGCGGCACGACCAGCATGATCAGGTTGAGCAGGCCCGCGGCGGTGCGGCCGAACCCGGCGAAGCCCTGCGCCCCCACGCCGCTCATCGAGAGGAACGACACGCCCACCGCGAGCACGGTGAAGGCCAGGGTGTAAAGAAGGAACCACTTGCTCGCGAGCGCATCACGGAACTCGCGCCGGGCGAAGGCGAGGGTCCCGCCACCCCAGGCCGGCGGCCGTGCCGGCACCATCGTCGGAACACAGCACAACTCCATAACACGGTTCATGAGACCACCTCCGGCAGATTGACATCGTCGAGGACCTCGATGTCGCGCACCTCGATCCGCCCGCGCGCCAGCACCGTGACGGGCGCGGCCTTGCGGTCCCGGGGCACCGCGACGCACAACCCGTGTCCGTTCAGGTGCACCGCGTGCCCGGCCGCGCGAAGCATGTCCGCGGCATCCGACTCGCGGGCCATCTCCAGGTGCAGCCGCACGACCTGCACCGGCTTCTCGGTCGGCCACAGTTCCGCGGGCGTGGTGTCCCGCTCGATCCGGCCACGCTCCATCACCAGCACACGGTCGGCCAGGCCGATCACCTCATCGGGCCTGTGCGATGCGAAGAGCAGCGTCTTGCCCTGGCTCCTCAGCCTGCGGAGCGTCTCCACCACCTCGCCCCGCCCGGCGGCATCGAGGTTCGAGGTGGGCTCATCCAGCACGATCAGCGGCGGCTCGCTCAAGAGCGCGATCGCAAGAGCGAGGCGCTGCTTCATGCCGCCCGAGAGATCGCGGACCCGCTTCTTCTCGTGCCCGGTCAGACCGACCGCGGCGAGCGATGCGCCGATGCGCGCTGAGGGTACCGAGCGGAGTGAAGCAAAGAAGCCCATCGCGCCGCCGAGCCGCGCATCCTCGTGGAAGGCGAGTTCCTGCGGCACGTACCCCGTCAGCGCCCGCGCCCGCCGACCGTTGCGGCGCGTGTTGATCCCGCCGATCGAGGCCTCGCCTCGGCAGCGGATGATCCCGAGGAGGCAGCGGATCAGCGTCGTCTTGCCGGCCCCGTTGCTCCCCCACAGCGCCATCGCGCCGCCGGCGGGCAGCTCGAAGGACACATCCGACACCGCCGCGACCCGGCCAAAGTAGCGAGAGATGTTCTGTGCGATGATCATCGTGCGGCTCCATGCGTCGATCGCGCTGTCGCGGGCCCCCAACCCAGCACGAGCGCCAGGGTTGCGGCGATCGCGCCCAGACCTCCGGCGGCGATCGCCATCGCCATACCAGAGCGCTCCCCCGCCGGCTCGCCCGCTCCGACAGCGGGCGGATGGACGAGGGGGCCGGGGTCGATCAGTACCGGTTCGGGGCGCAGCTCCGGCAAGGCTCTGGCGGTGAACTCGATCGCTCGCTGCGCCGGGCTGTGCACGAAGATGCGGAGATTCGGCTCGCGGGCGAGCATCGTGCTGAATAGACTGCGCGGCTCGTACGCGATATCGCCGCGGCCGTCGCTATCGAGATCGAAACCGGCGTAGTCGGACCAGTAGTTCCCGACCGCGTCGCGGGCGAATGAGTTCTTCACGAGACGGCCGCGTCCGTGCGTCGCGGCCGGTTCCTCGTTCTCGATGAAGGCGTTGCCGGTGAAGACGTTGTCGTGCGTGTTGGGAGTAGCCAGCAGGCCGATCTCGTTGAACGCGATCAGGTTCGACTCGAACAGCCCGGTCGAATCGATCGACGAAGGGCTGTTGTCGATGTACGCGCCCACCCGGTTCGCCAGGAGCGCGTTCCCCCGGATGACGATGTCGTCGCAGTCCTTCAATCCGATGCCGTATCCGCTGGCGCCGCGGTTGTTCTGCATGCGGTTGCCGGTGAGCGTGATCCCGTTGCTGTACATCAGGTACACGCCCACGGAGTTTCCCGAGAGCTCGTTGTCGATCAGCTCGGTGTTGTGGCTGTACATGAAGTGCAGCCCGTAGCGGCTGTCCGTGACGGTGTTGCCCCGGATACGGAGCTCCTCGGAGTACCAGAAGACCATGTCGCGGGAGCGGCTGATGGTGTTGCTCTCGACCGAGCACTCGTGACTCCACCACAGCCGGATGCCGTCACCTCGGCGGCCCGGCTCGAGGTCCTTTCCGATCACGCGGTTGCCGCGGATGACCGCGCCCGGCGCCTCGCGCAGATCGATCCCGAAAAGACAATCCTCCACCCTATTGCCCTCGATCGTGGCGCCCGCGGCGACGACGCGAATCCCGGCCGGCTCGCCGGTGACACTCTCGCCAGAGGCTCTCACGATGCAGCGGCGGATGGTGACCCCCTCGGCGAGCACCTCGATGACGTTGCCGCTTCCGCCGGCATCGAAGATCGCGGCGCCGCCGCCATCGAGCACAACGGCTTTGCGGATGACCAGGTTGCCCTCGTAGACGCCCGGCGGGATGTCGATGCGGGCGTTGGGTTGTGCTGCCTCGATCAGCCCCTGGACGACCGCCACCGAGGCCCTGGGCGCGATGGGCTCTCCGGCGCGGACGGTGGACCCGAGCAGCACGGCGATCAGGATGACGGGAAAGATGCGCATGTGACGGGCACCTCACGCGGCGGCGGTTCGCGCGGCGACGGAACGGACGAGGGGGAGGTAGGCGCGGCGGTGGAAGTACAGCGCGGCGACGAGGACAGCCGAAGCGACGCCGGCGAGCAGAAGGCCGGCGCCGGGGGTGGCGATCGTGACGAACTGCCCGATGCCGCCGCGGCCCAGCGCGGTGGGAACAAAGGGCTTCACAGCGTTGGACAGCGGGGCCGCGGGGTCGAGGTTCAGCCCGAAGTGCCGCATCCATAGGTGCAGGTCCAGCAGGAACACCACCGGGAAGAAGACAACGGGCGCCACAAGCAGGACAGCCCAGCGCGTGTGGATGTACGAAGCCAGCTCGAGCATGATGATGAAGCCGATCATGACGAAGACGCCGATCGTGCGTTCGATCTCGGCGGCCTCGTAGAGAGAACGCATCCCGATGTAGTGGTTGAGCCCATCGATCTCGGCGACATCGCCGGTGAGGGCGTTCAGGTAGGCGGTCATATGCAGACCGTCGGGGTACTGGGGCGCCTGCAACTCCATGTGCCAGTACGGGAGGAAGAGCGAGACCAGGAGCAGGATGCGGGCCACCAGAAGAAGCGCCCCGGGCGCGCCGTAGCGCAGAGAGTGTTTCGCGGCCTGCTCCGGGCGGACCCGAGGGCCCAACACCCTGTCGATGATGCGGTTCACAGCAAGGCTCCTTCCGCCGCCGGGCGCAGCGCGAGGGCGGCTCGAACAATGCCGCGCCGGCGCTTCCGCGCCGGCGCAACGATTCAGTCCCTGGGCTCGACCATGAGGTAGCCCATCATCTCGAGGTGGAGAGCGGAGCAGAACTCGGAGCAGTAGAAGGGGAACGTGCCCGGCGTATCCGCGACGAACTTGACCGTAATGGTCTCGCCGGGCTCGAGCGAGGCGGTGATGTTGTACAGCGGCACCGCGAAGCCGTGCGTGGCATCAACCGCGCGCTCCGTGTTGGTGATGTGCCACCGGACCACATCGCCCTGTTTGAGGTAGATGTGCTCGGGGTTGAAGTGGCTGCGGATCGCCGTCATGTAGATGTCGACGCTGCCGTCCTCGTTGCGCTGCACGCGCTCGCCCTTGGGACGGGGCGCCATCGGCTCGATGTTCTGCACGTGCGGATCCCAGCCGACCTGCGGGTAGGTCGTCCACGGCTTGAGCTTGTCGGCCTTGACGATCTGGGCGTAGTGCGGCTCACCGACACCCATGGCCATGTCGTAGATGACCGGCATGATCGCGCCCTGCTTCTCGATGTCGAGGAGCTGCAGGTTCTGCGGCAGCAGCGGGCCCGTCGGGTAGAAGCGGTCGACCGACCACTTGTTGAGCGACACCAGGTACCGCCCATCGGGGCTCACCGTGTCGCCCTCAGCGACGGCGATGTGCCCGACGTTGTAGTGGACCGGCGTCTTCTGCACCAGCGTCCAGTCCGGCTCGGGCGTCGATGATCCGTACGAACCGCCCAGGGTCCAGCGGGCCACGGCCGAGTCCAGATAGAGCGAGGTGTAGGCGTAGCCGTCCGGGCCGAACTGCGTATGAAGCGGTCCCAGCCCGACCTCGATGCGCGCCTCGACCACGGCGTCGAAATCCAGGATCGGGACGCCGAACTCGTCTGTGCCCGAATAGCTCTTGCCGGCGATCGCCTGCTTGATCTTCGCCATCGAATAGATCGTGACGTGCGGATCGAGTTTCCCCGAGACGACGATGAAGTCTCCCTTCGGGGCGACATCGACGCCGTGCGGGCTGCGCGGCTCGGGCGTGACGTGAAGCAGCCCCTCGGCGAGCGCGGTCTTGAGCGTGATCACCGGGAAGCCCTCGATCTGCTCGACCTTCCCGGCCTTGTAGACCTCTTCCGCTTTCTTCCAGTCGATGATGTGCAGGAAGTCGGTGGCGTTGCGGCTCGCGCCCGCCTCGAAGGGCGGTTTCTTGTCCTGGATGCCGCCGGTGGCCATCTCGGTGTTGAGCGAGTTCATGAAGAAGAAGCCGTCGCTCGCGGCCTTGCCCGCATCGGCCAGGTCCTGCCAGTACGGGGGCAGTTCGATGGCGAAGGAGCGCGACTTGTCGATCCGGCCGCGGTCGCGGTCGAACTTCCAGAGCGTGACGGAGCCTTTGTATTTCGTCTTGTACTCGGAGATGGGCGCGTACTCAGAACCCCACGGGACGGCGTACTGCCCGCCCTCGATGACGTATTCGGTGTTCGGCGTAACGAACGCGCCGCCGTGGTCGCTCAGCGTCAGCGGGTTCTTCACGATCTGCTTGGTTTCCCAGTCGCGGAGGTCGATCACCGCGACACGCGCGTTGATCTTGTCGTTCACGAAGAGCCACTGACCGTCGTAGTCGCCCGCGGTTTCCGAGAGCGCGGGGTGGTGCGTGTCGCCCCAGAGATTGGCCTTGCCCTTGGGGAACCCCTCGGCAAGGATCTCATTGCCCACGCCGAACCCCCACCCCTGCCAGGGCTCGGGCGTGAAGACCGCGATCGATCGCAGCAGCCGCATACTCGGCAGGCCCACGACAAAGATCTGCCCGGCGTGCCCGCCCGATGCGAACATCAGGTATTCATCGTGCTGCCCGCTGGGCAGGTAGGTCTTGGCCGCGGCCATCAGATCGGCCGCCGTGAGGCCGCGCTGCTTGGCGAGGTTCTCGACATCACGCATCGTCTGGGCGCCCGCGAGCGGGGCGAGTCCGCACACGGCCACGATCGTGAGCGCGGTGCCGAGGTGGCGGGTGGGTCGTTGCTTGGTGGCTTCCATTGCTGCTTCCCTCTGATCTGCGCCGCCGCGGCCGGATCGGCCCGAGCGGCTGGTTGCGGCCGCATCGGCCTCAGGAGCCCATCGCCTGCTTCTGCACAGCGCGGAGGTAGTCGACGATGGACTGGAGCTGCTCGTCGGTGACGGCGGGGTTTCCGCCCTTGGGGGGCATGTCGAGGCCGGTGGTGTTGCTCTCGTCCCAGCTGGGGCGACCGGACTTGATGAACGCGATGAGCTCGCTGTCGCTCTTGCCCCGGACGAATCCGCTGGTGCTCAGCGGGAGACCGAGGTCTTCCATGCCCTCGGCGCCCTGCCCGTGGCAGGCCGCGCACGATGCGACGAACACATCGAAGCCCTGATGGCCCTTGAGCTCGACCGCCGCGGCCGCGACCGCGCCCCCTTGCGAGCGGAGATCCCACGGCTCCATGGAGACCGTCGCGACCCCCGGTTCCTGGATGGAGCGGAGATAGGCGACGACGTTCCCGATCCGCTCATCGCTCATGCCCTGAGCGCCCCGCGGCGGCATCAGGGCCCCGGTGGTGTTGAGCGGGTCGGCGACCGGCCGACCATCGACGATCAGGCGGAAGAGCTCTTCATCGGATTGCGCTTGCACGAAAGCGCTGTTGCGGAGCGGCTTGCCCAGGTTGCGCACGCCCTCGCCGTCGGGGCCGTGGCAGACTGCGCACGCGGCGGCGTACGCGCCCGCGCCCAGGCGTGCGGGTGTGAGAGCGGCGTCCCCCGCCATCGCTGTCGCCGTCGGCACACCCGGTTGCGGACCGGCCGCGACGATGAACACAAGCAGCGCGGGGATCGTGAGCACCAGCACCGCGAGCACACCGATGCGGCGGTAGAGGGATGAACTCAGCCCCGCCGCATCGAACGGCGCGGGGGTGGCGGCGGGGTCTGCCCCTGCGAGCGGGCGGGCTGGCGTGTCGGCGGGTCGCATGTGGCGGTCTCCCAGTTCTATTCTGAATCCGTGGATCCACATATCCACTTTGACTCTACACGCCATCGTCAAAGTGGTCAACCCGGTCCACTTTTTTCAGTTCTTGCGGCCCGCATCCCCGGCCCGCTTGGCCGAGACGGTCAGCGGCAGCCGCCCCGCGGCATCACAGAGCGGCCGTACCCCGCCCCGGCCGTCGAGCAGGTCCCCCAGCGACGTCGATGCGAACGTCTGCTCCGCTCGGGCAAGCTCCTCGTCCAGCATGCGATGGAGCGAGCACAGCCGGGTGTGGCCCTTGATCCCCAGCGGGCAACGCTCGATGCGCTGCACCTGCGAATCAGTCGCGCGAAGGACATCCATCACGCTGATCGCCGTCGGGACCTTCGCCAGGGCGAACCCGCCCCCGGCGCCGCGCTGAGCCGTCAGGATCTGGTGCTTCGAGAGCATCCGCAGGATCTTCTGCAGATACCCCAGCGGCACGCGCGTCGCCTCGGAGATCTCGTGGGCCGAGGCCGGCGTGGCGTCCGGCCTCGCCGCAAGGAAGACGGCGGCCCGCAGCGCGTATTCGGAGGTCTGAGAGATCATGGTTGTCAAAGGCGGATCGCCGCCGGAGGTAATGGATGCGACTGTACACTATCCGGCGGTCATGCCCCCAGGTCAAGGCCCCCAAGTCAAGGCCCCCAGCTCAAGGCCCCGTGGTCGAGGCGCCGTGGTCAAGGCCCCGCGAGCGATCCCGCATGTATCCTGTTCCCCCGCAAGGCCGCCGTGACACGAGGTCGCCTCCGACTGGCCGGCTTCCGCGAGATCATTTGCGTCGAGCACACCAGTGGCGGCTGACCCCGACGACACCGACGCATGGACGGATCATCATCGCCGCGTACCCGCCGCACACGCCGACCCGAGCGGCGTAGAAATGGCAGGCGCGGGCCGGACGCAATGGGCGCCCCGCGACGGAGGCGACCGTGCTGGGAAGACGTATCCCGCTCTTCAAAGTGCTGGGCATCCAGATCAACATCGATCTGAGCTGGTTCCTCATCGCGATCCTGATCACCTGGTCGCTCGCCGACGGCCTCTTCCCCTCGCTCTTCGAGGGCCTGAGCGCTGCGGTCTACTGGGTCATGGGCGCGGCGGGAGCGATCGGCCTGTTCGTCTCCATCGTGCTGCACGAACTCGGACACGCGGTGGTGGCGCGGCGGCAAGGCATCCCGATGCGCGGCATCACGCTCTTCATCTTCGGCGGTGTCGCCGAGATGGGCGATGAGCCGCCCAGCGCAAAGGCGGAGTTTCTTGTCGCGATCGCAGGACCCATCGTGAGCGTCGCGCTGGCCGGCGTGATGTTCGCCGCGTTCCTCGCGGCCAACGCCGCGGGCGCATCGGATCCGGTCCGCGGCGTTCTGGGCTACCTCGGCTGGATCAACGCGATCCTCGTCGCGTTCAACATGATCCCCGCGTTCCCGCTCGATGGCGGGCGCGTGCTCCGCGCCATCCTCTGGCACACCCGCGGCGATCTCAGGTGGGCAACGCGTGTGACATCTACGATCGGCGGGATCTTTGGCCTCGCCCTGATCGCGGTCGGTATCGTCACCGCGCTGGCCGGAAACATCATCGGCGGGATCTGGTGGGTCGTGCTCGGGCTCTTCCTGCGGAGCGCTGCGGGCATGTCCTACCAGCAGTTGCTCCTCCGTCGGGCCCTCGAGGGCGAGCCCGTCAGCCGGTTCATGCGGGCCAACCCGGTCACGGTTCCGCCGGATCTCACCCTTGAGCGGCTCGTCCGCGAGGTCGCCTACACGCACCATCACAAGATGTACCCGGTCGTCGAGGGCGGCCGCCTCCTCGGATGCATCACGATCAACGACATCAAGCAGATCCCACGCGATCGGTGGGAGACCTCCACCGTCGGCGATGCCCTCACCGCCTGCACCGGCGACAACACCGTCTCCCCCGGCGAGGACGCGATGATGGCCCTGAGCAGGCTGCGGCGGACCGGGGCCTCGCGGCTGATGGTCGTCGAAAACGGCTCGCTCGCCGGAATCCTCTCCCTCAAGGACCTGATGGCGTTCCTCGCGATGAAGGTCGACCTCGAGGGGGGCTGATCGCGATCCGCCACGCCCGGTGACCCCACTCGTTCGCACACGCGCGGGCTTTCGGTACACTGCGGTCCCGTTCGGTCTCCGTCCCCCCGCGGCCTCGCCGCGGGGCATTCCGCTCAGTCAGTTGCCGGGCGTCCGGTCCGGCCTTTCCTACTCAAGCGAGGTTGTTGATGGCACGCGTACTCGAACTGACGTCGCTGCTGGTGGTCTCGAACCTGCTCGCCGCGGGCTGCTCGGCGCAGCCGGCGTCGGGCATTCATACGACCAGGTCTCTGTCCCCCGCGGCGGTCGCGGCCGCGGCCGGCCAGACCGGGCCCGCCGACCATTCCGTCGGCCTCATCCAGTACCCCACCCTCAGCCCCTCGGGCGACCGCATCGTCTTCTCCTGGCTCGATGATCTCTGGATCGTCCCCGCCGAGGGCGGCGTCGCCGCACGCCTGACCAACCACCCCGCGCCCGAGCGGCGCTCGGTCTTCTCGCCCGATGGCTCGCTGCTCGCCTTCGAGTCGGGCCGCGACGGCGGCCGCAACATCTACACGATGCCGCTCTCCAAGGGCCCCGACGGCGCCACGCTCGCCGGCGAGACCCGCCGCGTTCATGTGATGGACCGCTCGCAGACGCTCTCGGACATCACGCCCGATGGCAAGTATTTGCTGATCAATTCGAGCCACGAGCCCGCGGTCTACCGCGGCCTCAAGATGTACAAGCTGCCCATCGAGGGCGGCCCGCTCGAGCGGCTCACCGATGCGCACGGCTACATGCCGCGGATCTCGAGTGACGGCGACCAGATCGTCTTCGCCTACCGCCGCTACGACTACAACCGCCCCAAGTACCGCGGCAGCGGCACCTCCGACCTCTGGTCCATGTCCGTCCCCGGCGGTGAGTTCACGCAACTGACGAGCGCTGCCGGCGACGACGCAGACGGCTTCCCCCTCGCCGACGGCTCGGTGATCTTCGTCTCGTCCCGCGGCGGCCAGAACAACATCTGGCGTCTGCCCGCCGGCGGCAAGGACGGCGATGCCGTCCGCATCACCGACTTCAAGCCCGGCGGCGAGCCGACCATCGGCCACGGCGTGCGCGATCTCACCGTCACGCCCGATGGCAAAATGGCCGCGTTCGTTGTGTGGGACACGCTGTACACGCTGGACCTGACCAGGAGCGGCGCGCAGCCTAAGGCAGTCACGGTGCTCGCCACATCCGGCGCCGACGAGAACGACTGGAACCGCACGAACCTCTCACGCGAGGTGTCCGAGGCGGCGCTCAGCCCCGATGGCAAGACCATCGCGATGGTCGCCCGCGGCGAGATCTTCCTCCGCTCCACCAGCGAGGGCCGACCGACCCGCCGCGTCACCAGCACGATCGGCCGCGAGCGCGATCTCGCATGGTCACCCGACAACACCAAGCTGTACTTCGTTTCGGATGACACCGGTGTGCCGCGGCTGTATGTCGCGACCGTCGAGCTCTCGCGCGAAGACCTGCAGCCCCGCAAAGAAGGCGAGCCCACCGGCCAGGCCCCGGTGATCGAGGATGCTCCGGTGCCACCCGCGCCCGAGCCGGGCGTGGCGCCCGATCCCACCGGCGGCGATCCCGCGGGCGCCCCCGCCGCGGATCCCAACGCCGAGCCCAAGCCGGAACCCAAGCCCGATCCCAACGCTGACCCCGCCGGCTCCGATCCCGCGCCGACCGAGCCGCCCGCCGCCGACAAGAAGGAAGGCGACGACGCCGAGAAGGCCGAGAAGAAGGACGACAAGAAGAAGGAAGAGCCCGACATCGGCAAGCGCTGGGCCGACTCGCTCCGCTTCAAGATCGAGCCGGTGAACACCGGGATGGAAAGCGACGACCAGGATGTCCGCAACGGCATCTTCGGGATCGAGATCTCCAATCCGATCCCATCGCCCGACGGCGAGAAGCTCCTCTTCACCCGCGGCCGCGGCGACCTGGTCATGCACACCATCGCCACCGGCGAGAACCGTGTGCTCTTCGAGAGCTGGGACGAAGCCGATGTCCAGTGGGCCAGCGACAACCGCCACATCGTGTACGCGGTCGCGGACCTCGACTTCCAGAGCGACATCTACATCCTCGACACCGGCGATGCCGACGCCAAGCCCGTCAACGTCACCCGCCACCCCGACCTCGACGACTCGCCTCGCCTCAGCCACGACGGCAAGGTCCTCTACTTCCGCTCCGAGCGCTCCGGCCAGAACTTCGATTTCGACATCTGGTACGTCTTCCTCGACAAATCGCTCGAAGCGATGACCGACTACGAGCTCGAGGAGTACTTCAAGAACGCGGCGGATGAGGCCAAGAAGCTCAAGCCAATCAAGCCCAAGGCCGCCAAAGCCGACGAGAAGAAGTCCGACGATGCCGAGGCAAAGGCGGACGATGACGAGAAGGCCGGCGCCGACAAGAAGGCGGACAAGAAGCCCGAACCGTTCAAGTTCGACACCGACGATGCGTACCTCCGCGTCCGCCGGATGACCAGCACCAACGGTTCCGAATCGGGCCTGATGATCACGCCCGCCGGCGACCGCGTGATGTTCAACAGCGCCGACGGCGACCGCGCTTATGTCTCGGTCTCCCGCAAGGGCGACGACCGCAAGACCATTCAGGCAGGCGGCGCATCGCCGCACGGCGTCTCCGTCTCCGGCGACAAGATCACCTACACCGCCCGCGGCACGGCCTACACCGCCAGCCCCGCCACCGGCAAGAGCGATGCGATGGGCATCGACGCCCCCGTCGTCATCGACGTCAGCGCCGAGCAGCGGCAGAAGTTCGTCGAGGCCGCCCGCATCATCGGCAACGTCTTCTACCACAAGAACGTCAAGGGCTTGAACTGGAAGGCGATCACCGACCGCTACGCGCAGCTCGCCGAGCAGACCCGCACGCCCGACGAGTTCGAGCGCGTCGTCCAGATGCTCTTCGGCGAACTCGATGGTTCGCACACCGGCGTGAACGCCGCGGGCGGCTTCTCCACCGCGGGGCTCTCGACCGGGTACCTGGGCATCGAAACCAAGCCCGCCGACAACGGCGTCGAGATCGTCTCGATCATCCCCAACTCCCCCGCCGCGCTCCCGATCGGCGGAGCCAAGGTCGCGCTCGAACCCGGTGATGTCATCGTCGCCATCGATGATCAGAAGATCCGCGGCGAGGACCGCACCATCGACCTCGCCACGGCCCTCATGGGCCGCGCCGGCAAGGAGACCCTCGTCGAGCTCGAGCGCAAGGACTCCGCCAAGCCGCGCTTCGTCCTGCTCGTCCCCAACTCCGCCGGCGGCGACAGCCAGCTCCGCTACCAGACCGAGGTTCTCGCCCGCGCCAAGCGCGTCGAAGAACTCTCCGGCGGCAAGCTCGGTTACCTCCACATCCGCGGCATGAGCATGCCCAGCGTGCTCGACTTTGAACGCGACCTCTACGCCGCGGCCGCCGGCAAGGACGGCCTGATCATCGACGTCCGCGACAACGGCGGCGGCTCCACGGCCGACATCCTGCTCGCCAGCCTCACCGCCCCCAACCACGCCTTCACCGTCCCCCGCGGCGCGGACCCCGCGACTGTCCCGACCGATTCCTACCCGCGTGATCGCCGCCTCATCTATGGGTACAACCGCCCCATCACCGTTCTCATCAACGAGAACTCCTTCTCCAACGCCGAGATCTTCGCCCACGCCATCAAGAACATCGGCCGCGGCAAGCTCGTCGGCACCGCCACCTACGGCGGCGTCATCTCCACCGGCGCGGCCTCACTGATCGACGGCTCCACCGTCCGCACCCCCTTCCGGGCGTGGTTCACCAACGACGGCACCGACATGGAGAACAACGGGGCCCAGCCCGACATCAATGTCCCCATGACCCCCGCCGCGGAGGCCAAGGGCGAAGACCCGCAGCTCGCCGCGGCGGTCCAGGAACTCCTCACCCGGGCATCCGAGGCCAAGACCCGCCGCGAGGCCGTGAAGCCCACCTATTCGGAGCTGCCCAAGTAACAGCCGTCCGGGCCGGCGGCGGGCGGGCGACCCCGCCCCCGCCCACCGGCGTAACCCGTTCAGACCGACCCTTCGTGGGAGCACACTCCCACTTCGCTTGCCTCTGGTTCAGAAACGGTTTACGGTGCAGCCAGACACCGAAGATCGGAGCCCAACGCATGCCGTCGTCCCGCTACCAGACCATTCTGCTCTTCGGCGCCCCCGGCGCCGGCAAAGGGACCCAGGGCAAGATCCTCGGTCAGGTGCCCGGCTTCTACCACCTCTCGTGCGGCGAGGTCTTCCGCACGCTCGATGTGCACTCCGAACTGGGCCGCACCTTCTACGAGTACTCCAGCCGCGGCGAGCTCGTGCCCGACGAGATCACCGTCAAGATGTGGCACCAGAACATGCACGCCCAGACCGTGCTGAGCCTGTTCAAGCCGCACCACGACATCCTCGTCCTTGACGGCATCCCGCGCAACGTCAACCAGGCCAAGCTCCTCCGCGAGCACCTCGATGTGCTCATGGTCGTCCACCTGGTCTGCCCCGACAAGGAAGAGATGATCAAGCGTCTCCGCCGCCGAGCGCTCAAGGAGAACCGCGCCGACGACGCCCGCGAAGAAGTCATCCGCCGCCGCTGGGAGGTCTACGAGAAGGAGACCTTCCCCGTGCTCGATTTCTACCCCAAGAGCTCGATCAAGACGGTGAATGCGATGGGCTCGCCCGGCCGCGTGCTCCAGCACATCCTCGAGGTCGTCGTTCCCGTCCAGGAAACGCACTTCAACAACCCCGTCAGCGATGAGCCGGTGAAGCCCGAGACGGCCAAGGCCTGACGAACCTGACCACGGTTCTCCATGAACGCACGGCCGCGGCCGTGCGTTTTTTTCTGCGCTCCGCCCCGCGGCCGGATACGCTCTCGCCCATATGCGTCACCGCGCCTTCACGCTCATCGAGCTCCTGGTCGTCATCGCCGTCATCGCGCTGCTCATCGGCATCCTGCTCCCCGCGCTGGGCAAAGCGCGGTCGACCGCAAAGGCGACCGTCTGCGGCGCACGCCTTCAGCAACTGGGCGTCGCGCTCACCGGCTACCTCAACGACTTCGACAACACACTCCCCCAGGCGCTGGGCCCCCTGCCCGGCGGCGGGCAGGCGGTGATCGGCTCGCTCTTCGGCGGCAAGCGCGGCACGCTTCCTTTCTACGGCATCAACGAGATCGGCGCTGCGCAGCGGCCGCTCAACGGCTACGTCTCCGCGCCGATCGCCGACCCCGACCCCAAGGCCGCGGATGTCGAGATGGAAGCCTTCAAGAGCCCATCGGACCGCGGCGCGGCAAGCGCACCGGGCCTGGGCCGCATCGACAGCTATTACGAATTGCTCGGATCCAGCTACACGCTCAACGACCACGCGCTCGACGGCGACGACCGCCCCACGCTCGTCCCCCGCCGCGCTGATGGCGGCGGCGGCAGGATGCCGTATGTCACGCAGCCCTCGCGCACCTGGGTCCTGGGCACGCACCCGATCTACAACTACGAGGGCGGCGGCGACCGCGGCTCACGCTGGTACGACGAGAGCCGCGTGCAGGCCAACCTGCTCTTCCTCGACATGCACGTGCGCATCCGCGTCCCGGTCCCCGTTGGGATCGTGAATACGACGGACGACTACAC
Organism: Planctomycetaceae bacterium; assembly: GCA_040255445.1. Taxonomy (GTDB): domain Bacteria; phylum Planctomycetota; class Phycisphaerae; order Phycisphaerales; family UBA1924; genus JBDZUZ01. Next base: position 46,533 of record JBDZUZ010000011.1, read on the forward strand.
CTTCCTGCCCTGAGTGAATTGCTCGTCAGCGCCGACGGTTGCGGTCTTGCTCGCCGCCGCGGACCGGAGTCAGCGTCGCCGAGAAGTCCAGTGACTGCGTCGCCCGTGCGGGCGCTGCCGGCGTCACGAACCAGCCCCAGAATCCGGGCGATCCGTACGACACCACATCCGTCGGCGGGTGGAACTGGAACGCGAAGGGCGGCACGCGATCAAGCTCATCGTGCGTGCCGAAATACTTCCACTCACGCGTGAAGGGGAAGGGGCGGCTGCTCATCCGACGCAGCTTGACGATGTCGACCGGCACCCAGTTGACCGTGTTCTTCGCCTCATCGTACAGGCAGAACTCGACCCAGCTGCGCAGCTCCTTCGCCGAGCGTCGCTTGTCGAGGAACTTGGCATCGCCGCTCCCGGCATCGTATCCGATCACGCAGCGGGTCGGCAGCCCGGCGCGGCGCATCAGCGCCGTCATCAGCACCGTCATGTCGTGGTACGAGCCGCGTCCGCTCCGCAGCGTCAGGTCCGGCGGCTGCAGCGCGATGCCCGAGAGCTGCCCGGTCCGCGTGAAGGTCATGCCATCGCCGTTGGGTTGCACATCGCGCCACACCTTGCCCGCGATGAGCTTGGCGATCATCACCGGCGGCACCTTCCGCGGGTCGGTAATGCCCTCCTCCTTGTACCACTTCTCGAGAGCCTTATCGACGAATTCGTTGGAGTAGGGCGTCACCACGCCATCGACGATCCCGGCCTCGACGTACAGCTCCGGCGTGAAAGTGCTCGCCGCCTCCGCCGGCCACGGCCCCGTCGGCCAGGGCACGTTCTTCGCCGCGGCTTCATCGAACTTCGTCTGCCAGCACCGCATTGGGATGCTTGCTTCCAGATGGACCTGGCGGGCCTCGCCGCCGGTGGTCATGTCCCACCGCGCCAGGTTCGTGCCCGATGGGTACCCGGTCAGGATCGCGTACTGGCTGGTGACCGGCCTGTCGTTGATGTGCAGCGTCCCAGTGAACTCCGCCGCGATCGCCTTGCTCGAACCGGTCTCCTCGATGAACGGGAAGACCAGCGCGAAGGTGTCGTAGGCGAAGGGCGTGATCCGCGGCATGCCCCGCGCATCGGTCTGGTGCGACCCATCGCTGTGCAGCTCGAGGCGGATACTCAGCGTCATGTCGCGCGGGTTGGTCCGCTCGACATAGGTGCCCAGCTTGGGAGCCTCACGCGGCGGGGGCGGGTTCGTCGCGGGCGCGGCGGGGGGCGTTGATGAAGGAGTGCCCGGGGCCGGGTTCTGCGGAGCCGGCGTTTGGGCTGGCGGCTGGCCTGGCTGCTGGGGCTGATTCGGATCCGCCGGCTGGTTTGGGTCGGCGGGCTGGTTCGGGTCCTGCGGGTTCTGATTGGGATTCTGGGCCGGCGGCTGGTTCCGCGGCGGGAGCTCGCGCCGCGGCGGACGCTGCTGCTGCGCCAGAGCCGAGCCCGCCAGCATCACAACCACAGCCGCCGCCATCACACCACGCCCGACACCGCTCGTGATCCGCATCAGTATCCTCCGGTCTGCCGCGGGGGCTTCCGCTCCGCCGCGGGGAGTCATTCGCTGTCCGGAGCGGGCCCGAGGGCCGCGCTCCATCTCTACAGCCTACCGCCCGCCACCCCGCCGGGTGCGGGAACGCTGGCGCATGAACGAGACGACCGCCCCTCTGTACGACCGCCGGGACGCTCGCGGGTTCCGATTCCGCCAGAACAGCCGCCGATCGCCGCGGCGTGCATACCCCCAAACCCACCTCCGCTGACCCCCCTCCTAGACTCCCGCCCTATGCCGAAAACGACCAGCAAGCCGTCTTCAAAGAAGCCCGCCGCCTCCGGCTCCTTCCGCACCGAGAAGGACACGATGGGCGAGATGCAGGTCCCCGCCGATGCGCTCTACGGCGCCAGCACCCAGCGGGCCGTGCTCAACTTCCCCGTCAGCGGCCGGCCCGTGCCCGCGGCGATCATCACCGCCTACGCCCAGCTCAAGGCCGCCTGCGCCACCGTCAACCGCAACCTCAAGCGGCTCGACAAGGGCCGGGCGGATGCGATCAACGCCGCGTGCGGCCAGATCAAGGATGGGCTCACCGACTTCGGCGGCATCGCGCGGCATTTTCCGGTCGACATCTACCAGACCGGCAGCGGCACCAGCACCAACATGAACGCCAACGAGGTGATCGCCAACCTCGTCTGCATTGCCAAGGGCAAGCCCATCGGCCTCTCGAAGGACCCCGAGTTCATCAAGGCCGGCGGTGTTCACCCCAACGATCACGTCAACATGGGGCAGAGCTCCAACGACACCTTCCCCACCGCGATGCACATCGCCGCGGCGGTCGCGATCAAGAACGACCTGCTCCCCGCCGTGCAGCGGATGGCGAAGAAACTCGAAGCGCAGGCCAGGGCCTGGGACAAAGTCGTCAAGATCGGACGCACGCACCTGCAGGATGCCACGCCGATCCGCCTGGGCCAGGAGTTCGGCGGATACGCGAGCCAGATGCGCCACGCCGAGGGGCGGCTGCAGCGGGCGCTCGAGACGCTGAGCGAACTGGCGATCGGCGGAACCGCCGTGGGCACCGGCATCAACACGCACGAGGACTTCGGCCGGCTGGTCGCCGAGCAGTTGACCAAGGCCACGGGCGTGAAGTTCCGCGAGGCGGAGAATCACTTCGAGGCCCAGCACGCCAAGGACGCGATCGTCGAGACCAGCGGCCACCTCAAGGTCGTCGCGGTGAGTCTCAGCAAGATCGCCAACGACATCCGCTGGCTGGGCTCGGGCCCGCGCTGCGGCATCGGCGAGCTCGTGCTGCCGGCCGTGCAGCCCGGTTCCTCGATCATGCCGGGCAAGGTCAACCCGGTGATCTGCGAGAGCGTGATGATGATCGCCTGCTCGGTCGTCGGCAACGATGCCGCGGTGACGATGGGCGGCCTGGGCGGGATCGGGTCGCTGCTCGATCTCAACGTGGCGATGCCGATGATGGCCGCGCACGTGCTCGACAGCATCGGCCTGCTCGCCAACGGCTGCGACATGTTCAC
>JBDZUZ010000142.1:0-9964 GCA_040255445.1 Planctomycetaceae bacterium
GCCCTCGGCCTCGCCGGTGACGACGAGGATGTGACCGGCGGGCAGTTCACCCACGCGGTAGGCGATGTCGTTGGCGTCGCAGCGGAGCGCTGCCTTGTCGGTGGTGACCGCACCGAGGAATGGCGCGGTCTGGGACGCGGTCTGGGCCCAGGCGGCCGGCGCGAGCGCGATGATTGCGGCGGGTGCGACGAGAGAAATACCGAAGCGGGCGAACATGGTGCCGGGCTCCTTCCGACGGGCGGGGAGACGGATCACAAGTGGCCGGAGCGGCGTACAAGGGCCTCGATGCCCGGGGGCTGCTCCGCGGCCGCGGCCCGGCCCTTCCCGTCCGTGGGCACCAGATCGCGGCGTGAAACAAGTGTACCCGGACGGAATGGCCGCCGGGCCCCGCGAGCCTGCTATTGATCCCGGTATCGGGCGGCCCTGTGCCGCTGTTCTGCCGCGACAGACGCCGCGGCTTTGACCCCTCCGGCGGTCACCGCTACTTTTCGAGGCTCATGATGAACCGAGCGATTGTGTCGGGCTCCCGCGGCGTCAGCGTCGCTCTTGCGCTGGTGCTTCTGGCGGGCTGTTCGTCGTCGCCGCTCGGCCCGGATCAGGAGCGGGACCTGCGGCGGTCGATCATCGAGTCGGCCCAGCGGGAGCTCAAGGAACCCGCCACCTACCCGACGCCGGTGGTCACCACCCGGCAGGGCGGGGAGGACCGGCTGGGCATCAGCGATCAGGCGATGCCCGAGCTGCGGCGGATGGCCGGGCCTCAGGCCTACGACCCGACGCTCACGCCGCTGGGCAGCGACCTTTACGGGAAGCCGGTTCGCACGGTCGCCATCAGCCTCGAGCGGGCGGTGAAGACGGGCGTCGACAACAACCTGGCCGTGCAGTTCGCGCGGATCGGCCCGGCGATCAGCGAGACCCAGGTCGTCGCGGCCCAGGCGGCCTTCGACTGGGTGCTCTTCTCCAACGCGACCTACACCAAGACCGATTCGCCCCGCGTCGCGACCGTGACGGGCACGACCACCACGACGCCGCGGTCCGATGTCAGCGACACCGTTTCCGCGAATGTGGGGCTCCGCAAGACGCTGATCGGCGGCGGCCGCTTCACCGTCCAGAACGACTACACCTACTCGGACAACCGCACGCCCAATCAGAACTTCACGCCCAACCCGGCGCAGTCCTCTGCGGTCACGCTGCAGTGGGACCAGCCGCTGCTGCGCGGGTTCGGATCCGAGGTCACGCTCGCGGAGGTCCGCATCGCGCGGAACGCCGAGCGCAACTCGATCCAGAGCCTCAAGCGCGACCTGATCTCGACGGTCACCGACATCGAGCGGACGTACTGGAACCTGGTCTCGGCGCACCGCGATGTGATGATCCTGAAGCGGCTGCAGGAGCGGGGCGAGACCGTCCGCGATCAGCTCAAGGAGCGCACGCGGCTGGACGCCAACCAGGCGCAGATCGCCGATGCGATCGCGCGGGTCGAGCGGCGCCGCGCCGATGTGCTGCGGGCGCAGACGCAGCTCCGCCTGGTCAGCGATGAACTCGAGCGGCTGATGAACGATCCGGAGCTGCCGATCGGCTCGGAGATCGTGCTGGTGCCCGCGGACTACGCGGTCGATGCGCCCGTCAAGTTCAGCCTGCTCGAATCGATGCGGCTGGCGATGCAGAATCGCCCGGAGCTGCAGCAGGCGATCCTCTCGATCGACGATGCGTCGATCCGCCAGACGGTCGCTTGGAACGCGCGGCTGCCCGAACTGAACGCCCGCCTGCAGACGCGGTTCGAGAGCCTCGATGACAACGCCGGCGAGGCCTATGGCTCGGTCTTCAGCGGCGAGTTCGTCGACTATGTCATGGCCGTCGCCTTCGAGATGCCCATCGGCAACCGCGCGGCCGAAGCGCAGTACCGCCAGCGGCGGCTCCAGCGCATGCAGGCGGTGATCGCCTACCGCAACACGCTCCAGCAGGTCGTGCAGGAAGTGAAATCCGCGCTCGACCGCGTGATGCTCAACTACGAGTTGATCGCGCAGACGCGGGCAGCGCGCCTCGCCGCGGCCGAATCGCTGCGCGTCCTGGGCGTCGAGAAGGAAGTCTCGCCGCAGGGCTTCACCGTCGAGCGGCTCGCGGTTGAGTTCAGCCGCCAGGAGGAGCTCGCCGCCGCCGAGCGCAACGAGATCGCCGCGATTGTTGACTACAACACCGCGATCGCCGACCTCTTCGCCGCGATGGGCACAGCGCTCCGCCGCAACGGCATCCTCTTCATCGTTCCGACGCAGGAAGAGGCCGAGGCCGGGGCCCGCAACCCGGACCTGACGCGACTGATCACGCCCGCCGCGGAAGGCGCTGCCGAAGGGGCCGGTGCGGCGTCAGCGCCGGAGGGTGATGACCCGGCCGCGGCGGCGGGCCCGCGGAACTGAACCGAGCAGCGAGCTTCGCTGCGGAGCCTCGTCGATGCCCGCGCGGGATCCATTGATCGAACAAGCGGTCGCTCGCCTGAAACGCGGCGGGCTGGTGGCGTTCCCTACCGAGACGGTCTATGGCCTGGGCGCTGATGCGCTGAGCGATGCCGCCGTCGCCGCGGTCTTCGCGCTCAAAGGCCGGCCGAGCCACAACCCGCTGATTGTGCATGTCGATGGGCCGGCGATGGCTGCGCGGGTGTGCGCGGCGTGGCCGGAAGAAGCACAACGACTGGCCGCGGCGTTCTGGCCCGGGCCGCTCTCGATCGTGCTGCCCAAGGCAAGAGATGTGCCCGACCTGATCACCGCCGGCGGGCCGAGCGTCGCGGTGCGCTGCCCGGATCACCCGCTGACACTCGAACTGCTCCGGGCTTTCGGCGGACCGCTCGTGGGCCCGAGCGCGAACCCCTCCGGCCGCGTCTCCCCCACCACCGCCGCGCATGTTCGCGCGGCCTTCACCGATGAGCAGGTGATGGTGCTCGACGGCGGCCCCTGCCGCGCCGGGATCGAGTCCACGGTCCTGTCGCTGACCGGCGACCGCCCGCGTGTTCTGCGGCCCGGTGTGATCGGGGCCGCGGCGATCGCCGCGGTCCTGGGGTGTGAGGTCGAGGACGCCGCGGGACAGCCCGCGGCCGCCGGGCCGCTCGAGAGCCCGGGGTTATTGGACATCCATTACGCGCCGCTCACGCCCGCGGTGCTGATTGATGCAGCGCGGCTCGCCGCGGCGGTAACGCCGGGTGATCTGATCGTGGCGCGGGTTTCGGACAGAACGCCGCCCGGCGTGCCCGTCATCCGCCTCCCCGACGACGCCGGGGACTACGCCGCGGCCCTGTACCGCGGGCTTCGCGAGGCCGATGCCGCGGCCCCCGCACGGATCGTGGTCGTGCGGCCGCCCCGCGATGAGGGGACCGAGGCGGCGCGTGCTGTCTGGGCCGCGGTACACGACCGGCTGCGGCGGGCGACGCGCCCGATCTGACCGCCGGTGCGAAGACTTGCTCATCGGGCCAAAGGGGAAACCGCGGGGTCTATCCTTGGGCCCCCGGCCGTGTGCGCATCCTCATGACGCCGCGGCGGGCGGTCGATGTGGTTGTTCTCGCGGCGCTGGTCGGCGCCACCAAAGGGAGTGAGTTCATGTCCGAGCAGGTGACGGTGGCGCTGGCGGCGGGTGATGGCATCGGCCCCGAGATCATGGAGGCGACGCTCGAGCTCTTCAAAGCCGCGGGCGTCAACGACAAGGTCGCGTTCCGGCCTGTCGAGATGGGCGGGAGCGTCTTTGCCAAGGGCAACAGCCGCGGCATGACCGACGAGGCGATCCGCGTCGTCGAAGACTGCGGGATTCTCTTCAAGGGCCCGATGGGCACGCCCACCGGCGGCGGCGGCAAGTCGATCAACGTCACCGCCCGCAAGCTGTGGAACGCGTTCGCCAACTTCCGCTGCTTCAAGACGCTCCCGGGCGTCGAGACCGTCTACAGCAAGGCGGGCATCCAGCTCGATTTTTCGATCGTCCGCGAGAACATCGAAGACACCTACGGCGGCATCGAGCACCGCCTGAGCAACGATGTGGTGCAGTGCAAGCGGCTGATCTCCGCCCCCGGCAGCGAAGAGGTCCACCGCTTCGCCTTCCAGACCGCGAAGAAGCTCGGCCTCACCAAGGTGCACTGCGGCCACAAGGCCAACATCATGAAGATGTCCGATGGGCTCTTCCTCGACCGCTTCAAGGCGGTGGGCAAGGACTTCCCGGAGATCGAGCTCGCCGATGTCATCATCGATGCGCTGTGCATGAACCTGGTGATGAAGCCGCAGCAGTACCAGATGGTCGTGCTGCCCAACCTGCAGGGCGACATCGTCAGCGATCTGTGCGCCGGTCTCGTCGGCGGCCTGGGCTTCGCGCCCAGCGCGAACATCGGCAACCACATCTCGATCTTCGAGGCCGTGCACGGCACCGCGCCCGATATCGCCGGCAAGGGCATCGCTAACCCGACGAGCCTGGTGCTCTCTGGGCTCATGATGCTGCGCCACCTGTGCATGGCCCGCGAGGCGGCCGTGATCGAGAACGCGCTGCTGGCGACGCTCGAGAGCGGCGTGCGCACCGGTGACTTCGGCGACAAGAGCAAGGAAGCCGTGGGCACGAAGGCCTTCGCCAAGGCGATCATGGACCGCCTGGGCGAGCAGCCGCGGACCGTGCCGGCGATCAAGGTGCCCGCCGATCAGGAGACCTGCTTCGTCCGCGCCCCCAAACCGACCTCGCAGGCGGTCATCCGCACCTTCAAGAACATCGTGACGCACGTGGTCGGCTGCGATGTCTACCTCGACTCGCCGCTGGCGCCGATCACCCTCGCCGACGAGATGAACCGCTGCGCCGAGGACACGCCCTTCAAGCTCACACTCATCAGCAACCGCGGCACACAGGTCTGGCCCACCGGCAGCATCTACACCGAGTGCGTCGACTACCACCGCGTCCGCTTCGAACTCCGCGACGGCCTCACGCCCGGTCAATTCGGCCAGAGCCGCGCGATCGCGCTCCTCGACAAAGTCGCGGAGAAGTTCACGGTGTGCTCGTACGAGCTGCTGCGGATCTTCGATGGGGCGAAGGGTTTCAGTCTGGCGCAGGGGCAGTAACGCCCGCAACGCCGGTCACGCCTGTCACGCATGACGCTCGTAGCATCGCCGTTCCGGCGATGCGCATTCTCGTTGAATTCACGCTGCGTGCTGGGCGAATGCCAGAAGCGTCGGCGCCGCGGCGTCGGACCTCGATCACACGGCCCAGATCCTGCCCACTCCCCATCCTACTGACCGATCGTCCGCGACACGTCATACACCCTTCCGTCGCCCAGCACCCTGAAGCGAACCCCGCCGCCGATTCGCCCGGTGTCATAGCTGTACTTGAACTGCTCCGGGCCGGACTCCGTCGGCTCCCCGAGCACAGCGATCACATCGTCACGGGAAAAGCCGATCGGATTCCACACCGCGAGGAGCGCATCGAGATCGTGCAACGCCGCCCATGAGTTTCGCCGCCCGGCCCGAGAATCCGCCCCGTAGTGCGTCACGAGCCACTTGACGTACTCATCGCGCGCTTCGCGAATCTCTTCCTGGTCTTGGCCCCGCACTGCATCGGCCAGTCGGCCCAGAGGCACTTCGGTCCGCGATGCTTCAATCGCGGGACCGGGCTTCTCAACCGGCTGACCAGACGCGGTCATCGACGCAATGCCCGCAATCGAAACGATCGCGGCAAGACAAACGACGCAATGAACCTTTCTCATCGCACGCCCCTTGGGTAACCCACTCCGGCGATGCGTTTCCGCGTGCGTTCAGCAACGGACTTTGAATGAAGATCCGCACCGCCGGAACGGCGGTGCTACGGACACACCGAGCCCCTCACTCGTCCCGCGTCATCCGACGCACTTCGCCGTTCTTCTGCTCGATCAGGATTTCATCCGCCTCATCGAGGAACAGCCCGTGATCGACGACGCCGGTGATGCCGTCGAGCTCCGCGGCGAGCTCCTTCGGATCGCGGTCGGGCATCGCCATGTCCAGCAGCACGCCGCCACCATCGCTGAAGAAGACCTCGCCGTCGTAGTTGCGCCGCACCACGCCCACCAGGCCCAGGTCGCGCAGGCGGTTGCGGATCGACGCGATGCCGAAGGGGATGATGGTCACGGCCAGCGGCGACTTCTCGCCCAGGCGGTTCACCATCTTGTCTTCCGACGCCAGGAAGATCCGCCGCGCGGCGACCTCGGCCACGAGCCGCTGACGCGTGATCGCGCCGTACTGGCCCTTGAGCATCCGCATCTGCGGGTCGACCTCGTACGCGCCGTCGAAGAGGTAATCGAGCTCCTCGATGTCGCTGAAGGGGACGAGCGGCAGCTTGAGCTCCGCCGCGAGCCGCTCGGTCTGGCTGCTGGTGCAGACGCAGTCGATGTCGAGCTTCTCCTCGATCACCCGCCGCGCCAGTTCGCGCGTCACGCGGTCGGCGGCCCGGCCCGTGCCGAGCCCGACGATCATGCCCGAGGTGATCTCCGCCGCGGCCGTCCGGGCGAGATGATCGACGGCTGTCTGTGTGCCGCCGGCCGGTTGGTGCATGGGCTCAGTCATCGAAACGAATCCCCTGTGCAAGCGTGAGCTGCTTCCCGTAGTTGATCGTGCAGGTCTGGCGGCGCATGTACGCCTTCCACGAATCCGACCCCGATTCGCGCCCGCCGCCCGTGTCCTTCTCACCGCCGAACGCGCCGCCGATCTCGGCGCCCGATGTGCCGATGTTCACGTTCGCGATGCCGCAGTCGCTGCCCGCCGCGCTCAGGAACGCCTCGGCGGTCCGCACACTGTCGGTGAACAGCGCCGACGACAACCCCTGATCGACGCTGTTGTTCATCGCGATCGCCTCGCCGATCTCCTTGTAAGTGAACACATACAGGATCGGGGCAAACGTCTCTTCCATCGCGACCGGCAGCTTGTTGCTCTTGGGAGCGCGGATGATCGTCGGCTCGACGAAGTGGCCCTTCAGCCCCGCGACGCTCGCCTTCTTCCCGCCGCGGACGACCGTGCCCCCCTGCTCCTTCGCCGCGGCGACCGCGTTCAGGTAGCCATCGACCGAGGCCGCGTTGATCAGCGGGCCCACGAGCGTCTTGGCATCGCGCGGGTCGCCGATCCGGATCGAGCCATACGCCTTGTCGAGGCGCGCCACCATCTCATCGGCGACCGATTCGTGCGCGATCAGGCGGCGCGTCGTCGTGCACCGCTGCCCGGCCGTGCCCACCGCGGCGAACACCACCGCCCGCGTCGCCAGATCCAGGTCCGCGTCCTTGTGCACGATCACGGCGTTGTTGCCGCCCAGTTCGAGCAGGCTGCGGCCCAGCCGCTGCGCCACGACCGTGCCCACATGCCGCCCCATCCGGCACGACCCCGTCGCCGAGATCAGCGGCAGCCGCTTGTCCGCGATGATCGTCTCGCCGATCAGCGAATCGGTGCCGATCGTCAGTGTAAAGACCCCCGGGTGGCCCATCTCGCTTGCCACGCGGTCAGCGATCTTGTTGCTCGCGATCCCCGTCAGCATCGCCGCGAGGCTTGGCTTCCACACGACCGTGTCGCCGCAGACCGCCGCGAGCATCGCGTTCCACGCCCACACCGCGTTGGGGAAGTTGAAAGCCGAAATCACGCCGATCGGCCCGAGCGGCAGCCACTGCTCATACATCCGGTGCTCGGGCCGCTCGCTGGGCATCGTCAGGCCATAGAGCTGCCGCGACAACCCCACCGCGAAGTCCGCAATGTCGATCGTCTCCTGAACCTCGCCCTTGCCTTCCTGCAGGATCTTGCCGACCTCGAGCGAGACGAGCTCGCCCAGTGCATCCTTCTGCCGGCGGAACTCATCGCCGATCGCCCGCACCACCTGCCCCCGAACGGGTGCTGGCACGAGCCGCCACTTCTCGAAGGCCCTCTGGCTCGCGGCGACCGTCTTCTCGTAGTCGTCCTTGCTGTCCAGCCGCACCGCGGCGATCGGCTCGCCCGTCGTCGGGTTCATCGCCAGCGCCGTCGACTCATCCCGCCCGGCATCCTTCGGAGGATCGAGGATCACGCGGGGATCATCGGTGAGGCCGAGCGTTCGGAGCAGGTCTTTGGACATCGGCTGACTTTAGGCCCATGCACCCCGCGGCCCGGCCCCGGCGGGCGTCTCACCCGGGCTGATTCCGGCCGCGAAGCCCCGCTGATCTCACGCCGACTCGGGCCGCGGCTCGGGTGTGGGCAGGTCGGCCAGGAAGTCGGCCAGCCGCCCCCGCTCGGGCGATGCCGCATCACGGACATACGCCCCGCTCACCCCGCACCCAACCGCCAGACACTGCTCCAGCGGGAAGCCGTGAAGCTGGGCGAAGGCGAAGCCGCCGTTGAAGTGATCGCCCGCGCCCGTCGACAGCCGCGGCGCGACCGTGAACGGTCCATCGAACCACGCATTCGCGCCCGAGGCATCCGCCGCCGCAGCGCCATCACGCGGGTGGACCACCACCGTGCTGATCCCGAGCCGCTCGCGCAGCGACACAGCGCACTTGACGATCTGCGCCGGGTTACCCCGCGCCGGCAGGTGGGCGCCCGCGACCGTTGCGATCCGCGTCGCTTCCGAGAGATTCAGCCCCAGCGTCACACGCAACCCTGCCGACTCCAGCCGCTGCAGCATCGCGAGCATGCCAGCGATGTCCTCATCGCTCCGCTTGGCCGGATCGGAAAGATCGATGAAGAGCCGCCGCTCCGCGCTCGCAATCCGCGGCAGCACATGATCGATCAGCCCCTGCCAGATCCCCGGCACGCCGCCCAGCAGCGACCAGTTCACGATCCCCAGCAGCCGCGCCTCCCCCACCATCGCCGTGAGCCGCCCGAGGCCGACCGCGCCGACCAGCCGCTCCCAGGTGACATCCTGCACCGCAGCGGTGTCGTTCATCATCACCTTGCCATCGTCGAACTCGAGGCACACAGTGTGCGACGGCGGGCCGATCGCGATCACCCGGCGGCAGCGCTCTGCGAAGGGCGCGAAGACCGGAAGCACCTCGCCGTTCCCTCCGCCCGTCGCGGCCGCGCCCACCGCACCGATGTAATCAACCGGCGCTCCCAGCCGCGCGATCGCGCCGGCCATCAACGGCCCGTTGCCGCCGAAGCGGTCTTCGAGCGTCACCCGTTCGATGTTGGCCGACAGCCCCGCCGCGCGCCCGATGCGGGCCGCGAGGGCTTCGATCGTGCGGATCGGCTCGAAGTCGTCGTGCCGCATCGTGCGGCGGCGGTCCACCAGCCGCGTGATCGAGTCCACGAAGCCATCGAAGCCGACCAGCACCGGCCGGCTCGCGAGCCCATCGGGCGTCAGGGCGCGGAGCGATGCCGATGCCGCCGCGGCGATGCGGGCTCGGTCCCGCGGCGAGAGCGCTTCTTGGGGCAACTGGGCCTCACTCATGGCGGCAGGATACGCGGCGGGCGAACAATCCCGCCATGACAGCCGCCATCACAGCCGCCACGCACCAAGCCCCCCGCGAGATCGTCATCGCCACCGGCAACGCGCACAAGGTCGAGGAGATCGGCTCGATCTTCGCCACACTCGGCCTCGGCATCGTCCGCCTCCTGAGCCTGAGCGAGGTGCCCGGCGCCCCCTTCCCCGAGCCCGCCGAGACCGGCGACACCTTCGAGGCCAACGCGACCATCAAAGCCACCGCTTACGCCCGGCTCACCGGCCGCTGGTGCCTCGCCGATGACTCGGGGATCGAGATCGATGCGCTCGGCGGCCGCCCCGGTGTAATCTCCTCCCACTATTGCACCGACGGCGAGGAACGCGGCATGAGCCGGGCCGACCGCGATGCACAGAACAACCAGCGCGTGCTCCGTGAGCTCGCGGGCATCGCTCCTGATGCCCGAAGCGCCCGCTTCGTGTGCGTCATGGTGCTCGCCGACCCGAGCGGCGCCGTCGCCGCGCGATCACGCGGCGCGATGGAAGGACGCATCGGTGAGCCGCCCGCGGTGCCCCGGGGCGGGCAGGGGTTCGGCTACGA
>JBDZUZ010000285.1:0-2058 GCA_040255445.1 Planctomycetaceae bacterium
CGGAGCGCGGCATAATCCTGCGGCGGGATGACCCCGCCCGCGACCACCTTGATGTCGGCGCGGCCCATTTCCTTGAGCGCCTCGATCATTTCCGGAATGAGGGTGCGGTGACCCGCCGCGAGCGAGCTTGCGCCGACGACGTCCACGTCCTTCTCGACCGCCATTTCAGCCGTCTCGCGCGGGGTCTGGAACAGGGGTCCGGGGATCACTTCGAAGCCCAAGTCGGTGAAGGCGCTGGAGACGAGATTGGCGCCGCGGTCGTGGCCGTCCTGGCCCATCTTGGCGACGAGGATCCGCGGCTTCCGGCCGAGGCGATCGGTGACAGACTTCGTGCCATCCACGACCGCTTTCCAATGCGCGTCGCTGCGCGCCTTGCCGTAAATCCCCCGCACCGGTTCCGGCACCGTGTCGTAGCGCCCGAACGCCCGCTCGAGCGCGTCGGAAATCTCGCCGAGCGTCGCCCGGGCCCGCGCCGCTTCGACGGAGAGGGCGAGAAGATTTCCTCCTCCCCCTTGATGGGGGAGGCTGGGTGGGGGTGATGCTGGACGTGGTGCTCGACGTCGGACGTCACCCCACCCCTGCCCCTCCCCATCAAGGGGAGGGGTTTTGGCCGCTTCCGTTAGCGCATCCAGCGCCGCCCGCACCTTCGCCTCATCGCGTCCCGCCCGCACCTTATCGATCCGCGCAATCTGCGAGGCGCGCACCCTGGCGTTGTCGACTTCCAGTATATCGTGGTCCGGCTCGCTGTCCGGCTGGTAGCGGTTGACCCCGACGATCACCGTTTCGCCGGTGTCGACCTTCGCGGCCCGCTCCGCCGCCGCTTCCTCGATCCGCTGCTTGGGCAGCCCTTGCGAGACCGCCTTGGTCATGCCGCCGCGGCCTTCGACTTCCTCGATCAGCGCCCACGCCTTCTCTTCCAGCTCGCGGGTCAGCGTCTCGACGTACCAGCTTCCGCCGAGCGGGTCGGCGACGGCCGTCACGCCGCTTTCCTCGGCGAGGATCAGCTGCGTGTTGCGGGCGATGCGCGCGCTGAAATCGGTCGGCAGCGCGATCGCCTCGTCATAGCTGTTGGTGTGCAGCGACTGCGTGCCGCCGAGCACCGCGGCCAGCGCCTCGATCGTCGTGCGGATGATGTTGTTGTACGCGTCCTGCTCGGTGAGGCTGACGCCCGACGTCTGGCAGTGGGTCCGGAGCATCTTCGACTTGTCGTTCTTCGCCCCGAGGTCGGTCATGATCCGGTGCCAGAGTGTCCGCGCGGCGCGCAGCTTCGCCACCTCCATGAACAGGTTCATTCCGATTCCGAAGAAGAAGCTCAGCCGTCCCGCGAAGGCGTCGATCTCCAGCCCCTTCGACATCGCCGCGCGGACATATTCCATACCGTCGGCGAGCGTGTAAGCGAGCTCCTGCACCGCCGTCGCTCCGGCCTCGTGCATGTGATAGCCGCTGATCGAGATCGAGTTGAACTTCGGCATCTCCGCCGCGCAATAAGCGATCACGTCGGCGACGATCCGCATGCTCGGCTCGGGCGGATAGATGTAGGTGTTGCGGACCGCGAATTCTTTCAGGATGTCGTTCTGGATCGTGCCCGTCAGCTTGGCGTGCGGGACGCCCTGCTCCTCTCCGGCGACGATGAAGAAGGCCATGACCGGAAGAACCGCGCCGTTCATCGTCATGCTGACCGACATCTGGTCGAGCGGGATTCCGTCGAAGAGCAGTTTCATGTCCTCGACGGTATCGATCGCGACTCCCGCCATCCCCACGTCGCCGGCAACGCGCGAATTGTCGCTGTCGTAGCCGCGGTGTGTGGCGAGGTCGAAGGCGACCGACAGGCCCTTCTGCCCCGCCTTCAGATTGCGGCGGTAGAAAGCGTTCGACTCCTCCGCTGTCGAGAAGCCGGCGTACTGGCGGATGGTCCACGGCCGGCCCGCATACATCGTTGCATAGGGACCGCGCGTGAAGGGCGGCTTGCCCGGATTGCCCGGGTCGATGCCCGCAGCATCGTTCGGCCCGTAAACGACCTTCAGGTCGATCCCTTCAAGTGTCTTGCGGCTGATCTCG
>JBDZUZ010000143.1:0-9903 GCA_040255445.1 Planctomycetaceae bacterium
GCGAGCAGATCGACCGCGGTGATCATCGCGCCCTTGACGCCGAAGCGTTCCTTGAAACTCGGCACGCGGGGCTTGACGCCCTGCCCCCAGATCCACGCCATCGTCGCCGGCCGCTGATTGCGAGCCACCCGCGCTGCGTTGATCTCGTGCCGCGGCAGGAACTCGGCCGAAGCAAGCATCAACCGCTTGATCTTCTCGGCCCCCCCACCCTCTCCACCCTCGGGCAGATGCGCCTTCCACGGCTCGCCGGGGATCGCGTGCGGCGGCGTGGTCTCGAGGCCCGTGTACGACTGCCCGGACTCATCGATGAGGATGTTGCGGTAGCTGACGCCCGGCGTGAGCACCAGACCGCGCGAGAGATCGGGCTCGACGTTGCGCCAATGCTCGACGAGGTCGGTCACAAGCTGCCGCGCTTCGGCATCCGTGATCGCGCCGGCAGAGTGATCGAGCATCAGCCCGTCGCGCTCACCGCTCCCCCCACCACCCGTCGTCACGAGGTTGAGCCGAAAGATCCAGTCAGCCGGCCCCGGCTCCAAGCCCAGCGCGGCGGCTTCCAAAGGAGCCCGGCCCGTGTGGTACTTCACCGGGTCGTAGCCCAGGAGGCACATCGAGCAGACATCCGAGCCCGCCTCGAACCCCTCGGGGGTCGTCGCGGCGGCGCCGACGCGGCCCATCGCGGCGACGCGGGCCAGATGCGGCATCGCCGCGGCCTCGAGCGGGGTCTTGTCGCCCAGCTCGGTGATGGGGAGATCGGCGGCGCCATCGGGGATGATGATCACGTACTTCACGCGCACAGAATACGCCGCGGCCGAACGGGCCGCGAACCCGCATTGCCGCCCGCGGGCATGACGACGGGCCCAACGGCGGACAAGTTACCGCTATGGTTGCCCTCGATCCCCGTCCCCCGATCCCGCCGGAGCCGATCATGACCAGCAAGACCCCCGCCAGCCCTACGCCCGCCTTCGACCCCGATGCCGCCGCGACGCCCGGGAGCGGGATCTTCGGCCTGCCGTTCACGCGCGAGAACAGCCGCGTGGTGCTGGTGCCCGTGCCGTTCGATGCGACGACCTCCTACGCGCGGGGCACGGCGGATGGGCCCGATGCGATCATGGACGCCTCGCTGCAGGTCGACCTCTACGACCGGCGCTTCGGGCGGGTCTACGAGAAGGGCATCGTGCTGCTCGATGAGGAGCCGCGAATCCGCGAGCTCTCGGAGAAGGCGGGAGCGCTGTCGACACCGATCGTCGAACGCGGCGGTGCGACGGAGGCGGATGCGAAGGACATCGCGCAGATCAACAAGGCCTCCGAAGAGATGAACAGCTGGGTCGAGAAGACCGCCCGATCGATCCACGATGAAGGCAAGATCCCCGGCATCGTCGGCGGCGAGCACTCGGTGCCCTTCGGCGCAATCAAGGCCGCGGCGGAGAAGCACAAGGAAATCGGCATCCTGCACGTCGATGCCCACATGGACTTCCGCGATGCCTTCGAGGGCTTCGCGTGGTCGCACGCATCGATCATGCACAACGTGATCAGCAGGATCCCGGGTGTGAAACGGCTGGTGCAGGTGGGCATCCGCGACTTCGGCGAGCGCGAGATGGAGTTCGCCCGCGAGCACGCCGACCGGATCCACGTCCACTACGACGATGTGTGGGCCGAAGAGATGCTCTCGGGCGCAACCTTTACCAGCCTCTGCAAGAAAGCGATCGAACCCCTGCCGCACAATGTGTACGTCTCGTTCGACATCGATGCGCTGGACCCATCCCTCTGCCCGCACACCGGGACGCCCGTGCCCGGCGGGCTGAGCTTCAACCAGGCGGTGATCCTGCTGGACACCCTGAAGAACTCGGGCCGCGCGGTCATCGGGTTCGACCTCGTCGAGGTCGCCCCGGGCCCCGAGGATGAGCCGGAACTGGATGCGAATGTCGGAGCTCGCCTGCTCTACAAACTGTGCGGCCTCGTGTAAATCCGTGCCATTCCGCCTATCCCTTCCCCGTGCCACTACCTTCCGCTGCTTTGAGCGGAAGGTAGTGCGGAACGGCATTGCGCCCAGGCGTCGCCGCAGTCTCCAATTGCGAACACCCATCGCTTGCGCGATCCCCCTCTCCGCGCTGTGCGCCTACATCGGGGCGCGGCGATCTCGTGCCCCACATCCATCAGGATCTCACAGCAGATCCTGATGGCACGAGAAGCAGTGGTCAGCGCGCCGACCGCTTCTTGGCCAGTCCGCCAGAGGAGTCACGGCGGGCAAGGCGATTGAGTTGCTCGATCATCCGGTAGGTGAGCAGTTCGCGCAGCTGCTTGGGGATGGTGATCGAGCGGATCTCAACGCCGGCGAATCCGCCAGGATCGCCCGGCTTGGGCGGCGCATCGCAGGCGTGGATGTGAGAGACGTCGCAATCGTCGATCACGACGATGCAGGTGGGGTCGAAGGCGACGGATCCATCGGGGGCCCAGACGTGCTGGCAGGCGTCCTCCGAAGTGAACTTGTGAGGGTGGTCTCTGTAGCCGTAGTAGCTCTCGAAGACGGTTTCCATGACTTCGACCGGCGGGCGGCCGCGGAGCTTGGGCGTGAGGCGGGTGAAGTCCTGGCGGACGGTGAGGCTGAGGTTGTGGGCCCAACCCGCGGCTTCGCCCGCATTGCGGTCCTTGCTGCCGAAAGCGCGCCCCTGCACGCAGATGCGGCACCGTCCCCAGACGTCCGGGTAGCCGTTCTCCCAGACAAAGCGGCGATAGCGGATGAACTCGAGCGCAAACTGGCTTGGGCGGCCGAAGAGCATGATGTAGTCACTCGCGGCAGGAGATGTCGACGAAGGCGGATCGGCACACGGGCCGACCTCACACCGTCGGCGGCGTCGGCAGCAGCGGCACAATCTGCTCGCGGCACCAGCGCACCACCTCAAACGCCGTCCCGAAAAGCACATCACCCGCAAACCAGAAGATCGCGAAGAAGAGCAGCAGCCCGATCACCGCCCCGCGTTCGCCCTCGTAGAGCCGCCGCGTCTGCGGGAAGAAGTCTTCCAGAATCCGCGAGCCGTCCAACGGTGGGATGGGGATCAGATTGAACAGCGCGAGCACGATGTTCAGCGCCGCCCCGATGAAGAAGAAGAACTGCACGTTCTCGAACACCGGCTCCTTGCGGACGCCATAGACCGTCCAGAGCGAGAGACCCACGATCGCGATCGCCGCGAGCAGAAGGTTCATCGCCGGCCCCGCGAACGACACGATCGAGTCGCCGTACCGCGAGCGGAACCGGTTCGGATTCACAGGCATCGCGCCCCACGCGATGCCCAGGATCGCGAACACGATCAGGCTGTACATCCCCATGTGGACGAGCGGATTCCAGGTCATGTGGCCCGTCTCGATCGGCGTGTCGTCGCCCTGCCGGATCGCCGCCCACCCGTGCGACAACTCATGGAGCACGATCGAGCCGATCACCCAGACCGCCCACGACGCGACGAACGCCGGCCCGCCCCACTGCATCATGTCCGCAACCCACCAGCCCATCGGATCTCCTCGTCGCGGCCACGATCTCATCGCGGCGGCAAGGCAGCGTACCCGCCGCCGCGGCAAAAAGAAAAAACCCGGCCTAAGCGGGCCGGGTTCGATCATTCAGGGTCGGTGCTGCCTCAGGCGGCCTTGGCCGGCGTGGCCTTCGAGGCCTTCACCGCCATGTCGCACAGCTTGTCGAAGAGCGCCGGGTCGTGGATGGCGATCTCGCTGAGCATCTTGCGGTTGAGCATGATGCCCGAGAGCTTCAGGCCGTTCATGAACAGGCTGTAGCGGGTGCCGCGCATCTTGCACGCCGCGGTGATGCGGATGATCCACAGGCCGCGCATGTCACGCTTGCGGGCGCGGCGGTCGCGGAAGGCGTAGACGCGGGCGCGGATGACCGCGTTGCGGGCGCGGTACTTATGGCGGTGGTTGGTGCCGAAATAGCCGCGGGCCTCGCGGAGGATCTTCTTGCGGGCCTGGGCGCGGGCGGCGCCTTTGCGAATACGGGGCATCGATCGAACTCCTTCGGCCTGACGGGGCGGGCGCTCGGCCCGGCTTTGGTCCCGGCAGACGGTTGTGAACCAGAAACACAAACGCCGCGGCCAACAGTGGCCGCGGCGCTGCTCGTCTACTTACTTCTTGTCGGCAGCGGCCTTCTCGGCCTGCTGAGCCTTGCGCTCGGCGGGCGAGGGGCTGCGGCGGATCGCGGCGAGAGGCTGGTTGCGGCCGCGCAGGCGGCGGAACAGCAGCTTCTCCAGACGCTTCGCATCCGGGTTGGACATGTACGGGTCCTTGCGCAGCTGACGCAGGCGCTTGCCGCCCTTGCCCGAGCGAAGGTGCTTGTGGTTGGCCGAGCGGTGGCGGACCTTGCCGCTCTTGCTGATACGGATCCGCTTGAGCAGACCCTTGTGCGCCTTGTTCTTCGGCATCGCCGAGTTCTCCAAAAGTCAGTTCAGGCCGCCCGGGAGGCTATCGAACCGAAAGCCGCCGCCCGGTGCGGGGCCGGGATGGTAGCCGGGTGATGTTCCGGCATCAACAAACCCTGAACCAGCGGTGATTTGGGGGGAGGGTGCTTCCCGGGACGCCGGCTCAGGGGCCCAGGAACACATCGGTCGCCGACGCCGGCAGCTCATTCCCCCGCAGCGGCTCCCAGCGGCCCGAGCGAGACATGGCCTCGGCCTGGCGGAGGACATCCTCGATCCAGCCCGGGAGCCAAATGTTGTCGCCGTCGACCATGGGGCTCTGGAGCCAGAGGACCGAACCGTCGGTGCGGAGGACGCATTGGCCACACCCGCCATGATTGGGGGAGTTCTCGAGCGGGAAGATCACCTGCCCGCGGACGGCCCGACGAACGACCGGCGATCGGTCGGCGAGGATGACCACCGGCTTGGCGTTGCTCGCCGTCGGCCGGTCATCCGCGAACATCAGGTAGTAGCTGTACGAGACCTCATCAAGATTCCGCCAGTCCGTCGCGGCGGGGTCGCTGATCTGCGTGACCGCGTTGGGGTTGCCGGCGCAAGCCAAGTCGCCAAGGTTCGTGTATTGGAGCTTGGGAAGCAGGAAGAGGTTGGCAGAGTTGCTGCGCTCGCGGCCCTGGCCGACATCCCACCAGCTCCCGCCCATTGAGGCAGAAGCGACGGGCAGCCGGTCGCGGTAGTCGTTTCCATAAATGCCCATCGCCGCGGCGACCACGCCGAGGTTGTCCTCGCACGCGACGCGCCGGCTGAAGCCCCCCACCGCCGTGAGCACGGGCCAGAGCACGGCGACACCGAGCAGGATGACGGCGGCAACGGAGAGCGCATCCGCAAGGCGGAACCCGCCGACGCGGCCGATCACGGCCTCCTCCGCCGCGGGACGCGGCGCCGCGGCGGCAATGCGGGCCATCGTCTGATCGATCAGGATCGGCCGGGCGGTCGCGACGGCCGTCGGTGTCTGTGAAACGAGCGCTGCCATCGCCTCGAGCCGCTCGGCCCGCGGCCGGAGCGATGGGGCCACCTTGGAAGCGCGGTAGCCCGAGCCGACCCAGGCGTCGAGCGCATCTTCATCGTCGGGCGTGAGCTCAGCATCCGCGGGCGTGGCAACGGGGCCGCCGGCCTCGCGGAGAACACGCGCCATCGTGACATCGATAAGCGTGCGCGGATCGGTCTGGCGCTGCGCGACAGGCGCGGCGGTGAAGGCGAAGAGGCGGGCGACGACAGCCGCACGGTCCTGCATCGATGCCGGAACCGCCGAGACATCGAGCGATGCGTCCATGAGCGCATCGACCGCCGCGGCATCCTCCGCGGTCAGCCTGTCGTTGAGCCCTGATTGGTGGTCGGCATCGTCCATCATTGCGGCAAACCTGTCGGTCCTTTCGGTGCGTTGCTGATCCGCCCGGATATCTGTTGGTCCGATGAGCTGTTTGTTGAGCGTCGTCAGTCCTGTTCGCTGCGCTCGTTGGTGGCCTTCCACTTGCGGGCAAAGGCCGCAACAGCGCCATGCAGTCTCGATTTCACCGTCCCCAGCGGGATCTCCAACTCGTCCGCGATCTGCAGGTAGCTGAGGCGCTGGAAGTAGGCAAGCAGAAGGATCTCCCTGAGAGCGACAGGCAACGAGTCGAGCACGCCCTGCACGCGCTCGCTGGTTTCCTCGGCGCTGATCGCCGCGTCCGGAGGGGGGATATCCACCTCCAGAAGGTCCACGAACGAGCCGGCGGATCGGTCGTTCCCGCCCCGGCCCCCGGCGCCGTCGATCGGCGCTGAAAGGTCGAGGGTCCGCCGGCGCCCCTTCCTACGCAGGTAGTCCCGGGCCTTGTTCGCGGCGATCGTGAACAACCAGGGTCGGAATCTGCGGGTCGCATCGAATGTGTCGGACGCCTGGTGGATCTGGAGGAAGGTCTCCTGGAACACATCGTCCGCCGCGGCGGCATCACCCAGCAGCCGCGTCAGGAAGCGGTGCAGGTCGGCGTGGTGACGCTCGATCAGGGTCCGGAAAGACGCCGTGTCGCCGTCGCGGTAGCGCTCGAAGAGTTGTTCATCCGTGAAATCGGCCAAGCGTGTCACCTGTAGCAGTACCGAACAGCCCCAGACCATCCCGGGCCGGCCCAGACCATCCCGGGCGGCATTCGTGGTCCCAGAAGATAGCCCCCGGCAGCGGGCGGCCCCGCTCGCCGACTACGACGGCCCGGCTAGTAGACCCGGCCGATCCGACGCTCGAAAGTGATGCCGCGTTCGGGCGGGAACCGCTCGAGCCCGTCGGCCCGCAGCGCCGGGGCGGTATCGCGGACGTACCGATCGAACCCGGCCCGGTCGGCGAACCAATACCGCGTCTCGACGCGGATGGGTGTCCCCGGTTCCTCGATGGCGACAATCTCGCCGGTCAGGGCCCCGCCGGCAATGACCGCATCGACATGTCCGCCGCGCAGCCAGTCGATGTAGGCGTCCCTGGTCATCAGGTCCGGGAACGTGGCCGTCACGGTGTAGGCGAGCCGTTTCATCCGGTCGACAGCCTACGGACCGCCCCGGGGATTCGCCACCCGCCCGGAGCGAAGCCCGCCAGCCGTCGCAATGATCCGATGTGTTCGGCGTTCAGCAGGAGGAATGAGCTCGATGGCCGCCGACGAGCCGGGCAAGCGTCCGACCGACCCGCAACTCTCCGGCGTGCTGGCCCGGGCCGCGGCCGGTGATGGTGTCGCGTGGCACACACTCGTCGAGCTCTACTCCCATCGCGTGTTCGCGCTCGCCAGGAGCCGGGTCCGCGATGTGCATCTCGCCGAGGAGATCACACAGTCCGTGTTCGCGACCATCGCCATCAAACTCGGTTCGGGTGAGTACACGGAGCAGGGCCGCTTCGAGCAGTGGCTGTTCCGCGTGGCGATGAACCGTGTCCGCGACTCGATCCGCCGGTCGCGCCGACGCCCGGACCATGCAGACGCGGGCATACTGGAGTCCGCCGCGGCGGCCGACGTCGAGTCCGCGAGCGATGCCGCATCACTGGCGGCGCTCCGCGAAGCGGTGGCCCGGCTGCCGGAGGCCGACCGCGAGGTCATCGAACTCCGCCACCACGGCGGGCTGGGTTTTAACCAGATCGCCGAAATGCTGGATGAACCGCTGGGAACACTGCTGGCCCGACACCACCGGGCCCTGAAGAAACTCAAAGCCATGATCGAGGCCGGGACCGCATCGGCCGGCTCCGCACGGGGGATCCCATCATGACCAACCACACCAATACAACGCCCTGGGACAGCGATCCATCGCTGAAGGACTTGTCCGGCAGCCTCGACCGCCTCGGGCAAGCCGAGCGGCAGGCAGCGCCGGCGGGCCTCGCGGACCGCATCGCCGCCGCGACGATGCCCAAGGCCGCGGCCGCCCCGAACCTGCGCATCGCCGGAACCCAGATCGAGACCGCGCCGGCAACAGCCGCCCGGATCGGGCCGCGCATCCCGATGCGTCTGGCGGCGGCGATCGGTCTCGCCGCGACTGTCGGCGCCGCGTTCATGGCGGTCCGCTCCGGGACCCCGTCGCCCGACCCGGCGCCCGCCATCGTGGCGGTGTCGCATCCGGTCGAGGACTGGCTGACCGCGGCCGAACTGTGGGCGGATTTCTCGGGCGATGAACTGAGCACCCTGACGGCTCGCGCATCGTCCCTGAGCAGCTCGCTCGATGAATCATGGATCACCACCGACCTCTTCAGCGAGGAGGAGGACTCCCTGTGAAGCAGCGGCGCCTACTGACATCACTCGCCGCGGCGGCGTTGCTCGCCGTCCCGTGTACCGCCATCGCGCAACCCGAGGGCGACAAGGGTGGCGCCGTGCAGACGGAGGCTCCGGCGAAGGAGCGCGTGGAATCCCGCATCGCCAAGTCGCTCGAGGATGTCGAGCGGATCCGGGCCTGGCTGCTCGAGCGGCGCGAGCGTCTGAACGCGGGCGAGTCTCCGCAGCGGATCGCGGCGGAGCTCGAGATCGCAGCGCGGATGCTCGCCGGCGCGGGGCGCAGCGGCGCGGATGGTCGCGGCTGGCGGGGCGAGGGATCGTTTCAGGATCGGGGGCCAGAGCGGGTGGGCGAGCGGGGTCCGGAACGGGGCCAGGCTCCCGACCGCGGCGAAGACGCGGAGATCCCGCCCTTCGATCGCGACCGCACCATCGCCTTCCTCCGCGAGCACATGCCGCGGCTCGCGCGGCGGATGGATGAGTTGCAGGAGCGGGATGCGGCGATGACCGACCGTTTCCTCGCGCGGATGGCGCCGCGGCTGCGGGAGATCGAGAGCGTGCGCCGTCGCGACCCCGTGCTCTTCGGGCTGCGCGTTGCGGAGTTCCAGACCACGCCGGACGTCGTCGATGCGATGCGGCTCTACCGCGAGGCGCTGGCGGGCAAGACCGCCGCGGGCGAAGCGCCCATCACGGTCGAGGCGGCGGAGGCGCGGCTGCGCGATGCGTTGCGGCAGCAGTTTGAAGCGCGGCTCGCCGTGCAGCGGCACGAGCTCGAAACGCTCCAGTCAGAGGTCGCGCGGCTCGAGAAGGACATGGCCGAGAAGCAGTCGCGCCAGTCGTCGTACATCGATGAGGCGATCGAGCGGATGCGGAGCGGCCCGGACCGCGGCCGGCGCGACGGCGATGGGCGCGGCGATGGACGCGGCGGCGACCAGCGCGGCCCCGACGACCGCCGCCCCCCACGCTGACACTCGGTTCTTGCTGAAGCTCGATGCCCTCAGGAGACGATCGCGCCCGGCGCGATGTCGGCCATCGGCGAGAGCAGAATGACCTTGCGCTCCTCGGCTCCCTTGGTGGCATCAGACGCAGCGAGCAGCATGCCGCGGGACTCTTCGCCGCGGAGCATCCGCGGAGCAAGGTTCGCGACGATCACGATGAGCTTGCCTTCGAGCTGCTCGGGCGTGTAGTGGCCGCGGATACCGGCGCAGATCTGGCGAGGCGTGCCCGAGCCGTCGTCGACCTGGATCCTGAACAGGCGGTCGGCGGAGGGGTGGTTCTCGGCCTTGAGGATCTTCGCCACGCGCAGATCGACCTTGGCGAAGTCGTCGAAAGCGATCTGCGGCTTGGGCTCGGGCTCTGCGGGCTTGGCGGGAGCCGGGTTGGTTGCGGGCGCGGGCTGCTCGGACATGGCGATTCCTTGTCGGTGCTCGTTTCGGGATTCGGCTATCGAGCCCGATGGTAGCGGGTGATCACCCGCCGGCCGCGGATTCGCCGGGTTCGGCGGGCGCTGCGGGCGATTCCTCCGGCGCGGTCACGGGTGCGGGGGATGCGGGCTCCGAAACGGCGCCGGGTGGCAGCCGCCACGCACCGTCACGCCAGATCGTGCGCTTCGTGTCCACCAGGTACAGCCGCGGCAGCAGCGATGGGTCAGGATCGAGCAGCGGCTCGCCCGAATCGAGCGAGATCTGGCCGCCCCACGACCGCGTCCGCCCCTGCAGCAGGAT
>JBDZUZ010000144.1:0-7612 GCA_040255445.1 Planctomycetaceae bacterium
TCAACGCCGGAATTCACAGTGGTTCCCATTTCATAGGGTTGGGGGGGTCGGGGTCCCCGTCAAGGGCGTTTCGGGCGAGGGAACGCCTCCGGTCGCCGGGCGCGATCGCGCGGCGGGGCCGTGTTTATGCTTCGCGCATGGCCAGCCGGACCCCTTCCGTTCCCACCGCCGCGACCCGCGGCCCCGCCTCCACCCCGAGCCCGGATCCCACCCATCCCCGCACCATCCGCCTCGAGGGCAAGGATCTCGCCGCGCGGATGGACCACGAGTGGGTCCTGACCAACGGCCTGGGCGGCTTCGCGATGGGAACGGTGAGCGCGGTACCCGACCGCAAGTACCACGCGTGGCTGGTGGGCGCGACGCTCCCCCCGGTCGGGCGGATGGTTGCGCTGCACTCGGTCGCCGAGTGGCTGGTGGTCGAGTCGATGGCGGCGAGCGGGTGCGTGGGGCTGACGCGGATCCCGCTCGCGGCGTACCGCTTCGGCGGCGGCTTCGTCGGGCCCGACAGCCGGGGCTCCCTGGTGCGCTTCGAGAAGGGGACGACCTGCCGCTGGACCTACCGGCCGCGGGAGCTGGATGTCGAGGTCGAGCGCGAGCTGGTGCTGCATCATGGGTTGAACGCGTGCAGCGTGCGCTACCGCGTCCGCGGTTTGACGCGGCGGGCGTTTCTCGAGCTTCGGCCGATGGTGGGGCTGCGTGATTTTCACGGGCTGGTTAGCCGCGTTGAGAATGAATCGGCGTACGGCGCGATCCTCGGTGATCGCTCGATGAAGGTGGGGGCCCACGGCCACACCCTCTCGATCGAGTGCGATGGACCGACGGCGAAGGTCGTCGAGCAGCCCGAGTGGTGGAACGACTTCGCGTATCACCTCGAGGCCGACCGCGGCCAGCCCGACCGCGAGGACCTGTGGAGCCCGGGGTACTTCATGCTCGAAGCGGGCGAGGACTCGAAGGCCTCGCAGCACGGGATCGTGCTGACCGCGTGGATGGGCGAGGAGCGGCCGGCGGTTGGTTTCGATGATGCGGTGGCGCGGGAGCGGGCGCGGGTGGGTGTGTTCGCCGCGGCGGCGGTGGCTCGGGCGACCGAGGGGGACACCGACGCCGCGACAGGCGCGGATGATGAGCGCGAGCTGACCACGATCGCTGCGCTCGCGATCGCCGCGGACCAGTTCATCGTGCGGCGCGAGCTCCGCGGCGAGGCGGCGACGCACGGCAAGGGATCGAAGAGCAACACCACAACCGTGATGTCATCGGTGATCGCCGGCTACCCGTGGTTCAGCGACTGGGGGCGCGACACGGCGATCTCGCTGCCGGGCCTGCTGCTGGCAACGGGTCGCTACACCGAAGCCCGCGATTCGCTGCGGGCCTTCGCGGCGTATCGGCAGAACGGCCTCGTCCCCAACTGCTTCGACAACGGCGCGGGCACGCCCGAGTACAACACCGTCGATGCCTCGCTGTGGTTCATCCACGCGGCGTGCCAGTATCTGCGGGCGACCGGCGATCACGATGGCTTCTGCGGCGATATCCGCGCGGCGTGTATCGACATCGTTGATGCCTACCGCCGCGGGACCGACTTTGGCATCGGCGCCGACCCGGCCGATGGTCTGATCCGCGCCGGCGATGAGGGCACGCAATTGACCTGGATGGACGCCAAGCGCGATGGCGTGGTCTTCACGCCGCGGCACGGCAAGCCCGTCGAGATCAGCGCGCTGTGGTATTCAGCCCTGCTCGAGCTCGCCGGCGTGCTGCACGACGAGCAGCCGACGCTGGCTGGTGAACTGCGGACTGTGGCGCACCGTGTGGGCGAGAGCTTCGTGAAGCAGTTCTGGAACCCGAAGGGCAATTGCCTGTTCGATGTGCTCACGCCGCGGAGGGCCGGCGGGGCGTTCGACCCCGTCGCCGAGATCCGCCCGAATCAGGTCTTCGCCGTCAGCGTGCCGCACTCGCCGCTCTCGCAGTCGCAGCGCGAAGCGGTGCTGAAGATCGCCAAGGAGAAGCTCTGGACGCCGGTGGGCATGCGCACACTCGCGGCCGATGATCCCAAGTACAAGCCGCGCTTCGAGGGCCCGCTGTTCGAGCGTGATGGCGCGTACCACAACGGCACGGTCTGGCCCTGGCTGATCGGGGCGTACGCCGAGGGCGTGCTGCGTGTGGGCGGGTTCAGCAAGGCCGCGGTCGACGAGGCTGATCGTGCGACCGCGCCGCTGGTCCGCGTGTTCATGGATGGCGAGATGAGCAGGAGCGTCGACCAGCTCGCCGAGGTCTACGACGCCGAGGAGCCTCGGCGGCCCGATGGGTGCATGGCGCAGGCGTGGTCGATCGCGGAGCTGCTCAGAGCGCGGCTGATGATCCGCCGCGCCAAGATCTGGCTGGCGACCGGCAAGGGCCGGCCGGATCTCTGAAGAGAGACTCCGACAGGGCGTCGGCGCGAGGGTGCCGTCTTAGTTGCAGGCCTTCATCCCATCGTCGGCCTTGATCAGCTTGGCCGCATCGTCCGCGCTCATCGATCCTTCCGCGACGTAGGCCGCGACCTCGCGCTTAGTTCGCTCGCGGGCCCGCGTGACCATGATCGAACGGATGATCGAGAAGACAATCGCGATGATCGCGATGGCGATACCGCCGCCGACGGCGATGTCAAGGAAGCTATCGCTGGCGAGGATCGCGGGCATGCACAGGTTCATAGCGTCGTGGCTCCTTCGTGTTCGCGGCTGCTCAGCACTCGTACTTGGGGATCCCGGCCTTCATCAGCCGCTCGCCCTGCTCGGGCGTCATCGAGCCCTCGGCGATAAACGCGGCGATCTCACGCCGCGTCCGCTCCCGCGACACCGACTTGACGATACTCCCGATCGTCTTGGCAACCACCGCGATCACGATCGAGCCCGCGATCAGCAGCGGGATGAACACATCCTCGTCAAAGAGTTTCGCGAGCAGTTCGTTCTCGGTCATGGCTGCCTCCCCGTGATCTTCGTGTCCGGCCGATCAACCCCGCCGGCCCGCGGCGGCTTCTTCGGATCGGCGGGCCGGCGATTTCAGCATGGCGGCCGCCGGTGGCCCGGACCACCCGAATGGATCACAAACGTACCGCCGCCGCCCGGGACCGCCTCCGCGCCGGTTCATACGCCGCAACCGAGTGTACTGTGACAACTCAGGCGGCCCGCCCGGAGCCCGCGATTTCCGCCGTGATTTTCCATGAAGAACCCCCGCCCGCACAACCCGCCGATGCCCAGCGAGGAGGAGGCCCTCGTCCGCCGCGTGCTGAGCATGTACCGCGCCGGCTGGTTCCCGATGAACGACCCGGATTCGGGCCAGGTCCAATGGGTCCAGCCGCACAGCCGCGGCATCGTTCCGTTGGACGGCCGCTTCACGGTCTCGCGATCGCTGCGGAGCCGCGTGCGCTCGGGCCGCTTCACGATCCGCACCGACACCGCCTTCGCCGAGGTCATCGAGTCGTGCGCTCTCCCCTCCCGCGGCCGCGAGTCGACCTGGCTCGATGACAGCATCATCGAGCTCTTCCTGCTCATGCACGAACGCGGCATGGCCCACAGCATCGAAGCGTGGCTTCCGGCCGATGACCACGTCACCGAGCGCCTCGTCGGCGGGCTGTACGGGCTCGCGTTGGGCGGGGTCTTCTGCGGCGAGTCGATGTTCTCGCGGCCCGACCTGGGCGGGACCGATGCAAGCAAAGTCTGCCTTGTGCACCTGGTGCACCACCTGCGTCGCCGCGGCTTCGCGCTGCTCGACGCCCAGATGGTCAACGACCACCTCACGCAGTTCGGCTGCTTCGAGATGGCCCGCGGCGAGTACCTGATGGAACTGGCCGCGCACGCTCAGGAGCGGGTGTCCTGGTCGCCGTTTGATCCCGCCGCGACGGTCGCGGAGCTCTCGGCCGGCTGAGACTTCCAGCCCGCGCCGCACTCGGGGCAGCGGTCTGCGTTGAGCAGGGTGGACATGTCATACCCGCACGCATCGCACCGCCCGCCGTGCCAGCGGCGCCGACGCTTTGCGAGCGCGGGCAGGAAGATCGCCGGCCCCAGCGCGAAGAGCCCGATGCTCCCGCAGATCGCCAGCGCGATGTACGTCCCCGCGAAGCAGTAGCAGTTGGTCTTGCGTCGGATCATGACGTCGAGCGGCATCAGCGCGGCGACCTCGATCATCGTGCCCAGAAACAGCCGCGCGCTGATCCGCGCCAGCCGCGTCTCGCGGGTGTCGTTCTTCGCGAACCGCGACAGAAGCACCGTGCCAACGACCCAACCGGGCAGCGCGCACACCACGATGAACCACTCGGCAGCAAACGGTGGGTCGGCATTCGTCACGTATTCATCCACCACGTGCAGCACCGCGATCACCAGCGCCGAAGAGAGCGCGCCGATCGCCAGCCCGGCCGTCGCGAGGCTCAGCCACATCGCCACACCCCCCTGCTGCTTGGGCCGCGGCCGGGCGACCGGCCACAGGAAGACCGCCTGCGCCGCGGCGATCGAGACCGCGATCAGGAGCGTCCAGCCCCAGAAGTCCTGGAACCGCGCCACGCCCTCGATCTCCGCCCACGACGGGACCGGGTACATCTCCCGGGGTCCGTCGACCTCCTGCGCATGAGCCACGATCAGGAGCCCCGCCGCCAGCACGAAGAGCGTCTGCACCACCCAGAACGCCGCGGCGAGGTACCACTTGGAGGGGAGGTTGTCCCACGCCGGCGAGAGATCGTCCGCGCTGACGGCGGGCGAC
This sequence comes from Planctomycetaceae bacterium, assembly GCA_040255445.1. GTDB lineage: Bacteria > Planctomycetota > Phycisphaerae > Phycisphaerales > UBA1924 > JBDZUZ01. Next base: position 4,723 of record JBDZUZ010000144.1, read on the forward strand.
GGGGCTGGCTGGTTCTCTGTCATACCCTTCCCCATGACCACCGCACAGAGCCGCCCCTCGACCCCCAGCCAGGCCACGCGGACCGCCGCGCGGCAGCAGTGCCTCGACGCCGATTGTGCGGCGGTCTTCCCGGTTTCACAAGTCCTCGTCTCCTGCCCCAAGTGCGGCGGCCTGCTCGATGTCGATTACGACTGGGCCGGCCCCCGCCCCGACTGGTCCACCTTCGAACGTCGCGCCCTCACCAAGGGCCCCCGCCGCATGGCCGGCGGCGAGGCGACCACCGCCGCGATCGACTTCTCCGGTGTGTGGCGCTTCCGCGAGATCATGCCTTTCTTCGAGCATGAGGACCAGATCGTCACCATCGGCGAGGGCCGCACGAATCTGCAGAAGGCCGATCACCTCGCCTGCGAGCTCGGCTTTGATCTCTCCGCCGGCGGCGAGCTCTTCCTGCAGTACGAAGGCTTCAACCCATCGGGGTCTTTCAAAGACAACGGCATGGCCGCGGCATTCACGCACGCCCGCATGGTGGGCGCGAAGCGCGTCGCCTGTGCCTCGACCGGCAACACCTCCGCCTCGCTCGCCGTTTACGGCGCGCTCACGGGCATGAAGTGCTTTGTCTTCATCGGTGATGGCAAGATCGCCTACGGCAAGCTCAGCCAGGCCCTCGAGTACGGCGCCACCACGCTGCAGGTCGCCGGCGATTTCGATGCGTGCCTCGCCCGCATCCGCCACATCGCCGAGAAGATGCCGCAGGTCGGCGTCTATCTCATGAACTCGGTCAACCCCTTCCGCCTCGAGGGGCAGAAGGCGATCATGTGCCGCGTGCTCGAGGGGCTCGACTGGGAAGTGCCCGACTGGATCGTCGTCCCCGGCGGCAACCTGGGCAACTGCTCTGCGTTCGGCAAGGCGTTCATCGAGCTCAAGCACCTGGGCCTGATCGACCGCATCCCGCGCCTCGCCGTGATCCAGGCGGAAGGTTCCTCAACCCTCGACCGCATCTATAACCAGCACGGCGTCCGCTTCGAGCCCGTTAACGACGGCAATGGCCCATCGCTCCGCGGCCGCTGGGATCACCGCAAAGTCGAGGCCGAGTACACGCGGATGGACGCTGCGGGCGAGCGCGCCAAGACGGTCGCCACCGCGATCGAGATCAACCGCCCCGTCAACCTCGTCAAGTCCCTCCGCGCGTTGCACGCGATGAACGGTGTCGTCCGCACCGTCACCGATGCCGAGATCGTCGAGCACAAGGCCCTCGTCGGCCGCTGGGGCTTCGGCTGCGAGCCCGCCTCGGGCGCTTCGGTCGCGGGCATCCGCAAGCTCATGAAGGAAGGCATCATGAAGCCCGGCGAGCGCGTCGTCGGCATCCTCACCGGCCACGTCCTCAAGGACCCCGATGTCACCGTCGCCTACCACACCGGCATCGATACCAAGGCCGCCGCGGTCGATCTCTCGCAGGCGAAACCCGCCGGCAAGTGGAGCAACCCGCCGGTGAAGGTCGCGGATGATCTCGATGCGATCCTCAAGGCGATGGGCGTGAACTAAGTGCTCGCCGGGCCGCGGGATGCCCGGGCGCGCGTATCCGGATACCGTGACCTTCGCATGACCGACGGCACGCCCCGCCATCCCGATCCCGCTGCCGCGCCGACACGTGATCACACCGCTGCAGATGCGAGCGCCGCCCCAACGCCGATCCTCGAACTGGACCGGCTCACCAAGCGGTACCAGAAGCTGACCGCGCTGCACGATGCGACCGCGCGGATCGAGCCCCGCCGCATCGTCGCGCTCGTCGGCCCCAACGGCGCAGGCAAGACCACCGCGATGCGCTGCATCTCCGGCATCCACCGCCCCTCCGCCGGCACCGCGCGCATTTGCGGCTTCGACATCCGCACCCAGCCGATCGAGGCCAAGAAACGCCTCGCCTACGTGCCCGATGACCCCAGGCTCTTCGAGAACCTCACCGTCTTCGAGCACCTCCGCTTCGTCGCCGCGGCGTACGAACTGCGCAACTGGGAGCCCCACGCGGACACGCTCCTCGAACGCTTCGAGCTCACGCCCAAGCGCAACACCATCGCCGCGGACCTCTCCCGCGGCATGCGGCAGAAGACCGCGATCTGCGCGAGCCTGCTCCACCGGCCGCGGCTACTCATCCTCGATGAACCGCTCACGGGCCTGGACCCCATGGGCATCCGCACCATCAAGGCCGTCATCCGCGAGCACGCGGCCGACGGCGGCGCGGTCCTCCTCAGCTCGCATCTGCTCGCGCTCGTCGAGGATCTGTGCGACTGGCTGATGGTGGTGCACAAGGGCGTCGTCCGTTTCACCGGAACCATGGAAGAGGCCCGCGGCTCTTTCGCCGCGGCCGTGGCGGATGCGAACCTCGAAGAGATCTTCATGCGGGCGACGGCCGATACCGCGCCGCCGACCGCCGCGCCGCCCACAGCTCCAGTACCGCCCCCGGAGCCCGGGCGGTGATCCTGCACCCTTCGCTGTGGCTGCTCATCCGCCTGCGCATCAAGGGCTGGCTGCGCCGCACCTTCTCGGGCCGTTCGGTCCCGCGCCTGGTCACCACGCTGATCGGCGGCGCCATCATGGCGTCCTGGCTTGTCTTTTACATCGTGAACCTCGCCCTCGGCCTCCAGCGCAAGGCCGATGATCCCTGGTCGAGCGACGGCATGGCCGCGGTCTTCGGGGCGTTCGTCGTCTTCCCATTCCTCTTCGGCGGCGGCGCGGTCGGTCTGGCTCTCAAGCACACCGAGATCGAGCAGTTCCGCAAGCTCCCGATCCCGCGCCGGCGGCTGATCGATTACCGCCTCGCCTTCACGCTGCTTGGTGTCGCGATCCCCGCGGTCTTCTTCGGCCTCGCCGGACGCGGGAGCGACACACCGGCGGC
>JBDZUZ010000144.1:7712-9838 GCA_040255445.1 Planctomycetaceae bacterium
CCGGCGGCTTCCTCGCGTTCTTCACGCTCGGCCTCGCCGGCGGCGCGGCGGGGATCGTCGAGGCCTGGCTCCGCCGCCGCATCGGCTACGCCGCGTACCTCGGCCGCGCCGGGATCGCCGCGCTCCTGCTTATGACGCTCGCCGCCGCGGTGCTGCCGCGCGGGCTCGATCCCGGTGCACGCCTCATCGAGGCGCGCAACAGCGTCAGCGCGCAGGTGCTGCTCGAACCGCTCCTGCCGCTGGCCCAACTCGTTCAAGGCGGACCAGGATCGATGCGCTCGTGGCTCATCGTTCCGCTCGTTGCGCTCGCGTGCCTCGTGATCGTCCGCGGCATGGACGGGACCTGGGAAGAGCTCAGCGACCGTTTCGCCGCCAAGGCGAAGCACGGCGGACGCAAGTCCGAGGACGCCGGCAAGAAGCCCGGTCGCACCCGCCGCGCGCCCTCGCTCACGCTTCTCGACCCGCTGCTCGGACCAGCGCGAGCGATCGTTGAGCGGCATGTGATGGGCTCGTGGATGCTGCTGCGCTTCCTGCCCGTCCTGCTCATCGCGATCCTTGCCGGCCCGGCATTCCTCCCCGAGGGCTTCATCGCCGATCTGGGCATGGCCACAGTCTTCGCCATGCCTTTCCTCGTGGCCGTCCTCGTCATCAGCGCGGTGCTGCAACTCGACTTCCGCTCAGACCTGGCATCGGTCGAGTGGCTCAAGACGCTGCCGATCGGGCCACACCGCATGGCGTGGGGTCAGGTCCTGCTCGCCCCGCTGCTCGCTGCGCTGCTGGGGATCACCGGCGCTGTGAGTGTCGCGGTGCACGAGGGGTGGAACTGGCTCGCCGCCGCCGCGGCCCTCCTGACCGGGCCGGGATCGCTCCTGCTGGTCGCGCTGCTCAACGCCGGTTTCCTGCTCTTCCCGACGCAGAAGGGCAAGCGCGCCGGCTTCGATTTCTACAAGGTGGGCCGCGGCGCGGTGCTGGGCGCCGGCTTCGCCGCGGTTGTCGCGGTCACGCTGCTCCCCGCCGCGGCGGCGGCGTGGGGCGTCTCGCTGATCCCGGGCGCGGGCTGGACACACATCATCGCCGCCGCCGCGGTGATCATCGCCGCTGCGGCGGCCGCCGCCGTTCGCGTGCTCGCATCGATCTACGACCGCTTCGATGTCTCGCGCGACATGCCCGAGAGCGAGTAACGAGAGCGAGTAGCGGCGGACAACCGCCACGCAGCCAGTCACTGCACCCTGCCAATCACTGAACCCGTCAATCACTGCACCCATCGATCACTGCACAAGATGCTCGCGGATCACCTTCCGCATCTTCTCTTCTGTGCCGGGCATGAAACCAACCTGGCTCATCAGCACCTTGCCGTCGGTCCCGATCACATAGAACGTCGGGATGCCCTCGACCTTGTAGTCCCGGGCGACATTGTCGGCTTTGAGCAGCAGGCCGTAGTCGAGGTCGTTCTCCACCATGTACTGCTTCGGATCGCCCCGTTCCCAGCAGTTCAGGCCGTAGACACGCACCGGGAGCTTCGCGAACTCCTCGTGCAGCTTCTGCATCTCGGGCATGGCTTTGCGGCACGGCGGGCACCACGTCGCCCAGAAATCGAGCACCACGACCTTGCCGCGGAGCTTGCTCAGCGTGACTTCCTCACCGTCGGCGGACATCAGCGTGAAGTCGGGGGCCTCCGCGCCGACAGCAAGCAACCCCTTGGGCGCGGGCGGTTCGGCGGCCTTCGGTTTCGCCGCCTGCCGCTGGTTCGGCTGCTGCAGCCGCACCGCGCGGACGCGGTACCCCTGCGGCACCGTCATCGTGAACACCGCCGGCGCAACCTTGTCGTCGGTGCGCAGATCGCTGAGCGAGAGCAGCCGCGTGACGGGCCCGGCATCACCCTTGCCGGCATCGTCTTTCCCCGCGCCGCCGTCCTTCGCCACGGGTTGCACCCGCTCGATCCGCCGCGGCAGCCGATCGGATGTCGCGATGAAGTACCGCGTCGAGCCCGCATCGGCCCCGCCCGCATCGGCTCCAGTTGATGCGATGTTCTGCCCCTCCACGAGGATGACATCGCACTCAACACCGTCGACCTTGTACGTGCCCTCGTGCTTCCCGGTTTCGAGCCCGGGGCACGGCGGGTCCAT
>JBDZUZ010000145.1:0-9818 GCA_040255445.1 Planctomycetaceae bacterium
TGGTCCGCGGCGACCGACATCGACCTCGACGTCCTCGCCAAGTGGCTCAACCACCCGAAGATCGCCGCGTACGTCGCCGCCCTGCGACACCATCAAGCCCAGACCGCGAAACGTCGCTGCATCGACCTGCTCAACACAATCATCGACAGCGACGAACCCCTCCCCGAGAAGCGCCGCGCGGCCACCACCCTCCTCCGCGCCATCGCCCCCGCCGGCCGCGCATCTTCGCGCCGAACCCCACACGACACCAACGAGCCCGCACCATCACACCTACGCACCAGGTCCGGGCAACACCAACAGGCAAACCACACCCATACCACCGTCCAAGCTGCATCAACCACCGCGCACGCCGATGCGCATGCCGGTACACACCAGACCAGCGGCACACACCATCACCACGAACCGGCACCCGGCGCATCGTCCACGGGTTGACCCCCGCCTCCAAGCCCGTAGGGCGACAGCGTTTAGCCCACGGCGCCGCGGCGAAGCCGCAAGCCGTGGGTCAGCAGCCCAACCTCCCCGAAGCCCTCGAAGAGGGCGACACATTCGTGGGCTACCTCACGGACACCACACCCCCCACGAGACAGCCATCGCACCGGTGGATACCCACTGATCGCCGATCGCGCACCACTCCCACCGTCCACCTCGCGCCGACCCCCAAAGGGGGTCACGGAGTGTCGCCGCGGAACCCGTGGAAAGAGTCGCACCGCCCTCACTGTCCCGAAGGGACAGAGGAATCGAATGCAACATCCACACCAGAACACCGCCACCAACCGCAGCGCAACAGAGCCGCCACCACGACTCCCACGCATCCCGCGCGGCGGCGCGACCGGACCACCCGCCCCCATCGCACCAATTCGCCCTATTGGTCCTATGAGACCTATCGGACCTATGAGACCTATCCCCCTCCGCGCCCGCCAGGTGGTCCGCGCACGTCGGGCTGAAGCGGGTCGCGAAACTGCCCAAGCGTTTCGTGGCACGGGGTCGAGGCTTTGCGAGTCCCCGTGCGTTGGGCTTCCGACCCGGTGCGGAGGCTCGTTGACACGGGAACCCACGCGATCGCCCATCTGTACACTCGCCGCGCATGCCAGCACCCGACCTCACCCCGCTCCGTAAGAAGCTGCACCGCATCACGCCCGACGGCGGCGTCCACTTCCTCACCTTCTCGACCGACCGCCAGCTTCCACTCTTCGACCGCGTCGAGATGCGCAAGGCGTTCATTCCGTATCTGATCGCGGCGCACCAGCGGCATCGGTTCAGGTTGCTCGCATGGGTGTTGATGCCCGAGCACTTCCACATCATCCTGGTCCCAACAGCGCGGCCGACGGCGCAGTGGCCGGAGGGTGGGGGGTCGGAGGTCCCGGAGATCCTCGGCGGGCTCAAGAAGCCGTTCGCGGAGGCGGTGATGCGGGCGCGGGGGTTGATTGATCCGCGGCTGCGGGTGCAGTTGCGTGATGGACAGGGGCGGCCGCGGTTCTGGCAGGCGGGCGGAGGGTTTGACCGGAATGTCCGGGACTCGTGGGAGCTGGCGCGGGAGATCATGTACATCCACCAGAACCCGGTGAAGCGGGAGCTGGTCGAGCGTGCCGCGGCGTGGCGGTGGTCGTCGGCCGCGTGGTACGCTGGCGAGGAGTACGCCGGACCGCCGATCGATACAGTGGTGTTCGATCGGTCAACCTTCCCGGGGCCGTTCCCGGAACGGCTGCTGGGGGAGCGGAAAGGCTCGTGATGGTGACGGTTGATGGGGAGGTGATCGTGTCACACGCTGGACAGGTCGGAGGGCGTTGCCGAGTGCGAGGGTCACGGTTGATCGGTCGCCCAACCACGGGGACTCGCAAAGCCTCGACCCCGTGGCACGGAACTTTGGAGTACTTACGTCAAGGAGGGGGCGTGGCCGGGCCACCCGCCGCATGCGGGGGATTCCACTTCGGAATATCCGAGATCCGATCGGGCCAGCTCGGAAGCATCTCATGCCGCCGCCTCGCCCGACTCTTTAGCCGCAGACGTCTTTGCTCTTTCGGAGTAGTTGCTTGTGAAACACAGAAAATACTCTCTAAACTCGGTCGATGGCGGCATGAATGCCGTCTTGTCTGGCCCACTGGTTGGCGAGAGTCTGAGTGAATTGAAGCTGCTGCGGCCAAGGCGCATTACGATAGCAAGTGAAACGGGGTGGGCTGGGAAGAGTCTCGACTTCTTGTCGGAATTTTCCTTCTTGGAAGAGCTCGTGATAGTTGACCGGGCGCAGATCGACGACGTATCTGCAATTGCAACGTTAAGAAGCCTAAGAATGCTTCGGCTGTTCACCTATGCAAAGGGGGCATTGGACCTTTCCGGGCTGGCGTCTCTCCAAGAGGCTAACATAATATGGAACCCGAAGTTTTGTGGACTGGGCGGATGTGCCTCCCTCATAAAGCTGCACATCGAAAAGCTCCGGCAGCCGGCCGCGGACGAACTAGGAAGTCTCCAGCGTTTGCAAAGTCTGGATATCATGGATACGCGAATTCAATGTTTCGACGCAATATGGGAGCTGCAGGGGCTTGAGAGTCTGCGCATCGCATTGGCTCCACATTTAACCAATAAAGAGTTTCGGGGTATTGGCAGGATGCGTTCGCTGAGGCAACTGGTGCTTCAGAATTGCCGTCAAATCGACAACATAGATAATATAGCAAAGTGCCAGAGCCTCATTAAATTGGTGGTGGAGGACTGCAGTTCAATCGCGTCGATTAGGCCGCTCGCTGGGCTTTTGAGATTGCAAGAACTTAAACTTCCGGGTAATACAAATGTTCAGGACGGTGACCTTTCCGTTGCTACGGAACTTCCTGAGTTGGCGGTGTTTTCTGCGGCGAACCGCAGGCATTACAATCCCGGCGTTCGCGACATCGTACATCAATTGGAGAGGCGATATGGCAGACCAATATAGGGAAGAGTGCACACAAAGCGGGCGCGCCGGTTCAACATGTGAGCGAGTTGCGCGAGCCCCGATCCGTCGCCGGGTTGCCCGGGCATGGTCCCAACGCCTGGCCCAGGTGCTGAGTTGATGGGTCGTTCAGTAGAGGTGAGCGATCAAACGCTTCGTGGCACAGGGTCGAAGCTTTGCGACTCCCTGCGTGTCGGTGTCCGATTCTGCCTGTCCCTCACCCCCTCTCCGTCGGCGTTTCCTGTTCCGCCGCGAGGAGCTCGGCGTAGCTGCGGTCGATGGGTTCGCCGATGGCCTGCTGGAAGGCGTGGCGGAGTTCGCGGAGGACTTCGTGGGCGGTGTCGATGGTCTGGCTCTCGCAGACCAGGCACTCGAACTCGAGGAAGTTGCCGAGGGTCTCGACCTGGTCGAGGTGGATGCGGATCGGCAGCGCATCAATACCGCGTCAGCCGCTGCCGCGCCCAATCACGCCACGCCTCGGTCTCGCCGCGCATCGCGATCTCTTCGAGCATGCCGCGGGTGCCAGCATCGGTGTCGTTCGTGCGGACCTGCAGCCGTGTGATCGCCTGCAGCGTCGGGATGTGGTTGGGGTAGACCTCGAGCGCGGTGCGGTAGCTCTTCATCGCATCGCCGGTCTTGCCGGCGGTCTCGAGCGCGATGCCGAGATTGAGCCGCGGATCCGGGTGCCCCGGCAGCAGCCGCCGCGCCCACTCGAACTCCGCCGCGGCCTCGTAGAGCTTGCCCTGCCTGAGGTACAGCACGCCGAGGTTGTTGTGCGCCGGACCGTGGTAGAGATCGGCGGTCAGGGCGTTGCGGAGAATCTCCTCGGCCTTGGCCGGGTCCTTCCACATCAGGTCCGCCGCTTCCTGATTCAGTTGATCGGCGAGCGTCGGCTGACGCTGCACTTCAGCAGGCGTGGAATAGGGCGAGTTCGAGGCCGGGCGGTTGGTGCAGCCCGTCATCGCCGCACCGACCAGAACCGCCGCGGCGATCGCGCCTCCCCAAAGTCGAAACGTGCCAACATACCCGAGCCGTGCCGTCTTATATGGAGTAGCAGCGATCAACGCACATCTCCTGATGAACTCATTGCTCCACCCGCATCACCCGGCGCGGGATACACCGCGCTCAGCGTGAGCAGGCACCGAAGCCTCGGTTCGATCCCCACCTCCGCCGGCCCCGCGCGAGTGATCTCGATCCCGCTGATCGTCCACTCCGGCTGATCGGCGCGCCAGACCCGGACAAAGCGCCCGATCTCCGGCAGACTCACCGGCTGCAGCGTGAGCCGCACCGCCTGCCGCCGAAGCTCCGCGCCGCTGGCGGCGGTTCCACCGCTCAGAATGGTCTCGGGCTCGGGCGCCACCTCCGCCAGCCGCGCTGTCGAGATGCCGGCCTTCCCCAGCGCGGTCGAGAGCTGTCCCACCATCCCCGCATCGGGCCGAACGCCGGTGCGGCGATCGGCGATCATCGCGCGAAGCTCTTCCATCTCCTCCACCTGCGCGGCAACCGTGCGCAGCGAAGCGATCCTCGCCCGGGCCGCGGACTCAGCCGCTCGCGCGTCCAGTAGGCCGCGGCCGGCGTACGCCGCGGCGGCGATGATCGCAAGCACCCCGACGATCCACATGATGCGCCCAGTCACGGCCGCCTCCCTTCGCGGCGGTGCTGGATGAGCAGGCGCGGGCTCGTGCCCATCCCGCTCAGCCGCGGCTCATCGCGCACCCAGCCAGGAATCGCGGGAAGCGCCTCGGTGAACGCACGCGGCTCGGACTTGAGCGAGACTGTGAGCGACATGGTGGTGGGGGTGATGGACACCAGTTCGGTATCGGCATCGAGCCCATCCGGCCAGGCGGCGAGCAGGTGCGCCAGCGCCGCGGCGGCATCGGGGTCGCGGGAGGCCCCGGGATCCGCCGCAGCCAGCCGCCGGAGCGATTTGAGTTCATCCTTTATAAGGAGTGTCTTGAGCCGCGGATCGCCGCCATCATCGGGCATCACGGACTCGAGCAGCGTCGCCGTCCTGACCTGCGCCTCCCTGTCCGCACGCTTCCATGCTTCCGCACGCGCCGAGAACCCCGCGCCGATCAAGGCCAGGCACGTTGCGGCGGCGACGGCCGATGCAATCCGCCGCACCGACCGTTGCCGCACAATGGCCGCGGGCTCGAAGCGACCGACCAGGAGGTTTAACTGATTGAGATCGATCGACGAACCCGCGGCGAACGCCGGAAGATCCGCCGGCGATAGATGCAACGTACCGGCATCGAGTTCCCGCAGCTCGGCGACGGCCGCAGCGCAGACGAGCAGCCGATCCGCACCGGCAGGTGCACACGCCGCGTGGAGTGAGTCGACATCGACAGGCGTCAGGTCCGCGAGATCGGGTATCAACCCGATCGGAAGCGGACCGGAGGCTCGCACACCGGGCGCATCGAGCAGCGCCCAGTAGAAGCGATCACTCGGCCACCGGACGCTATGACCCGGCGCGGGATCGGCGGGGGTCGGCGGCATCACGGCGCACGCCCCGTCGTGAGCGCAAGAGTCCGCACACCGGAGCGATCACGCAGGAGCACGGACGCTTCGGTGATCGAATCAACTTCACGCCCCGCGATCGACTCACCGCTGGCGACGATGAACACGCGGTCCTGGTCGGGGTCATACAGCACCGCCCGCCGCTGGTCGCCGTCGGACCTGATGCCCAGCAGTTGCAGCTTCAGAGGCGGCGGTGGTGGGGGCGGCGCCTGCACCACTGGTTTGGGCGCCGGCGGCGGTGGCGCTTCGACGATCCGCCACAGCGGCGCATCGAACACGGCGAGATCGATGGGCGCGGCCTCGGTGTCCGCGGCGAGACCGGTGTCGAGCAGAGCGCGATCGGGATCAGTGGCCTTGGCTTCGATCGCCGGGACGGCGACCGGATTGAGCGACCACGCCGCGCTCGCGGCGACAGCCGCCACGCACACGCACAGCACAGCCCGCGTGCGGCGGCGCGACAGCGCCAGCGGATCAGGGGCGGTGAGGCTCACTCCTGATCCTCCATCGTCTCGATGACGCGGGCGACCTCGGCGCGGGTCGTCACGCCGGCACGCACGAGCGCCTCTCCCGCCGAGCGCAGGCTGATCATCCCCTTGCCTTCCGCCGCGGCCTTGATCTCATCGACCGGCCGGCGCGTCCCCACCAGCTCGCGGAGTTCGCTGTCGAGCACGAGCAACTCGAACACACCGGTCCGGCCCCTAAACCCCGAGCCGAGGCACACCGGGCAGCCGCGTCCACCGCAGTCGGCGTGCGTGCGACGCACGAGCCGCTGCGCCAGCACCGCGCTGAGCGACGACGACACAAGGAACGGCTCGACCCCCAGGTCGATCAGCCGCGCCACCGCGCTGGATGCATCGTTGGTGTGGAGTGTCGAGAGCACGAGATGGCCTGTGAGGCTCGCCTGGATCGCGATCTTCGCTGTCTCGGGGTCGCGGATCTCGCCGACCATGATGACATCGGGGTCCTGTCGCAGGATGTGCCGCAGCCCGTTCGCGAACGTGACGTTCTTCTTGGGGTCGACCTGCGTCTGGCTGATCGCGAGGCCCGGGCCGGACAGGTCGTACTCAACCGGGTCCTCGACGGTCATGAGGTTGAGTTCCGATCCGCCCGCGTGTGTGATCGTGCTGCTGGCGCTGATCCACGCGAGTGTGGTGTAGAGCGTCGTGGTCTTGCCGCTGCCGGTGGGGCCGGTTGAGAGCACGATGCCGCTGGCGCGATTCGCCGCGGCGAGATATTGACGCTCGATCGCTTCGGGCATGCCCAGCGCCGACATGCTGAGAAGGTGCGGCGACTTGCTGGCATCGAGGATGCGGAGGACGACGCGCTCGCCGTAGGTGGAGGGGAGCGTGCTGATGCGGAGGTCGACGCGGCGGCCGGTGGTGGTCGCGGTTATTGGTGTCGCGGCAGTGGTGGGGGTTGAAGTGGCTGCGGCGCCGCCGATGGTTACGGTGGCGCGGCCGTCCTGCGGCGAGCGCTGGTCGGCGATGTCGAGGTGCGCCATGACCTTGATGCGGGAAATCACCGAGGCGGCGAGCGAGAGCGGGAGCGTGCGCACGGTGTGGAGCACGCCATCGAGCCGGTAACGGACGAGCGTCCCGCCACGGACGGGCTGGATGTGGACATCGCTGGCGCCGCGCTGCAGGGCTTCGAACAGCAGCAGATCGACGAGACGCACGGCCGGGGCTTTGCCGTGCGTATGGAGCAGGTCACGTTCGGCTTCCTTCACTGCCTCGGTGAGATCCGATTCAAGATCGGCGGAGCCCTCGACCGTGACGCGAGGCGGCTGGTGTCCGGCGGTGATCTGGTCCGCGGCGGCGGTTTGGGAGTGCTGGTGGTACGCGCGGTCGATCGCAGCGGCGAGTGGTTCGGCGGCCGCGGTGGAGGTGGTCGGTATGGCTTGGAGCGTGACGGCGGTGTTGAAGATGGCCGCGGGGCTGGTTGTGTCGGCGGTGATGAGATGTAGGGAGGCGGGGCGGGCGGTGTCAGGGGCGACGCCGAGGATGAGATGTCGCCGCGCGAACTCGTGGGGGATCGCTTCGAGGAACGCGCGGCTGGAGGGCGCATCGAGGGTGACAGAGGTATGTGCAACTGCTACCGCGCACGCTGCATCGCCAGCCGCGCGCGTGGTGTGCTCGTCATGCGGCTTTAGCTCGACCGCCGCGGCGTTCACCGGATCACCCGCGGCTGGAGTTCGGGGAAGCCGTCATCGACCGCGGCCTGCGCTGCGGACTGGTCGGAGAGGTACTTGAGCTCCTCGAAGTTGCCGTGGCGCATCACCGTCGGGCGGATGAACACGAAGAAACGGCTGCGGGAATCCGAGTTGTTGCGCTGCTTGAAGAGCTCGCCGACGAGCGGGATGTCGCCGAAGATTGGGACCTGCGTCGTGGACTTGGAGCGCGTCACGAGCTCGAGCCCGCCGACGACCACGGTGAAGCCATCGGGGATGGTGGCGACGCTGTCGACCTTGTTCTGCTGCCGCGGCGGGGGGAGGCCGTTGGCGGAGGGGGCCCCGACGAAGGAGCTGAGCGAGAGCGAGTACTGCAGCACCAAGTGATCGCCTTCGGCGATCTGCGGGCGGACGGAGATCGTTGTGCCGGCGTCCTGCGTGCCGCCGAAGGATGTCGTGGTCACGGTCTGTGAGGCGTTGATGCTCGCGAATGGCTGCTGGAGGACACTCGAGAAGGTCGCCTGCTCGTTGTTGTTGACGAGGACCTTGGGGGTGCTGAGCGAGCGGCCGTTGTTGAGGTTCTGCAGGGCGCGGACCACGACGCTGAACTCGCCGGGGTTGAGCACCGCGCCGGTGAAGCCCGCCGAATCGCCGACGGTGCGCGAGCCGCCCGCCGCATCCGTGCTGAGGCCGAAGAGCGATGAGAGCTGGATGAGTGTGTCGCCGGCGGTGATCAGTTTTTCGAGCTCGACGCCCAGGCTCAGTGTGTCCGATTCGCTCAGGCTGACGAGGATGACCTCGAGCATGACCTGGGGCTGGCGGACATCGAGCATCTTGAGGAGCTCTTCGAGCTGGGCGAGCTGGCGGGGTTCGCCGATGGCGATGAGGGTGTTGGCGGATTCATCGGCGGTGAGGTTGATGGCCGGGCGACCGGTGGTGGGGGTGGCGGTGACGCCGCGGCGGGCGGCGGCGCCGGAAGGTGCTGAAGTAGAGGAACCGCTGCCGGCATGGCCGCCGGTCGGGGCGATCGGTGTGCCGCCTGGCAGGAGCGGCGAGGAGCCGAGGGAGCGCTGGTTCCCGGCTTCGCTGACGGCGGCGCGGGCGGCATCGGGGTTGTCCGCTTCGAGGGCGCCGGCCTCTACCAAGGTATTGAGTGTGCCCAGGACCTCGCGGACCGGGCGGTTACGGATCGGAAACGCCCGCATAGGCCGGGCCGATTCAGATTCTGCAGTATCTAACCTTTCGATGAGCGAGGCGATCTGTGCGTGCTGCGCCGGTGTGGCTGTCACGATCAGGCTGCCGGTGAGCTCATCGACCACCAGTTGCCAGCGGTCATCGGCCGCGGCGTGATTCTTCGCGGTTTGTTCGATCAGGGTCGCGACATCGCGGGCCGCGAAGCGGCGGGGGTTATAGGTGACAGTCTCGACGCCCTGGCGGGTGTCGAGCTGCGCGATAAGGCCGGTCCAGTACTCGACATGAGCCTTCGGGGCAATGACAAGAACGCCGGCGCCGCTCGCGGCGGGCAGAACCTCGCCCGGGGTCTTGCCGCCCGAAACAAGGTCGCGCTTGGCGGCGACCTGGGCGAGAAGTGTGGTCATCGCCTGGGCCGAGATGTTCTTGACAGAAACTTCAATAACCGCCGCGGCCTCGGCGGGGACATCAAGAAGTTCTATGACCCGCCGCGCCTGCTCGATGCGTTCCTGGAGGTCAGAGATCAGGAGCAACGACCCGTCCCCGGGCGCCGTCGCCACGCCGCCGGGCTTGGAGAGCACCGCGCGGATCGGGTCGAGAAGCTCCTTCGACCCCTTGTTTTGCAGGCGAATCGCCGCGGTGACGAACCCCGCCGCGGCCGGCTCGCCGGGGAGGATGAGCGGCGCGAGCGCTGCGGCATCGCCCGCGCGGGCGACGGTGTACCCGCGGGCATCGGGCGTGGGCACGAGCGCAAAGCCGCGGAGCATCAGGAGATGCGATGTAAGGTCCCAGAGTTCTTCGTCGGAGAGGGGTCCGGGCGTACGGAGCGTGACCGTGCCTTTGAGGATCGCGGCGTCGTAGGAGATCTGGAGCTTTTGGGTTTCGGCGAGAAGGTCGACGAGGCGGGGGAGGTCGAGTTCGCCGGTGAGGCGGAGGGAGGGGGGGGACGGGGGATGGGGAAGTGCGAGTGTTGACGCGGCGGCCCTGAAGGCCACCGAGGGACCCACCAGGGCCAGCCACGGATCA
>JBDZUZ010000012.1:0-20893 GCA_040255445.1 Planctomycetaceae bacterium
GGTAGGCGGGTGAGGAGTACTCGGGGGGCGGGCGGGGCGTCTCAAGAAAATCGTTTGGCGGGGCGTGGGGATGGCCCGCGGATGCTGCTCATCCAATGACAACCGTCGCGGGTGGGCCGGCCACGACGCCGCCCGTCACACCAGGTGCGCACGGCCGCAAGGGGAGGGGCCGTGCGCACTTTTTATGCGCGGTCATGGGTGTTGCGGGTGTTCAGCCATTGGGTTCGAAAACCAACGACCACCCGTGCCCGAGCAATTGCTCGACGCCGTCGCAGTCGCGGAGGAATTCCTCGAGGTCCCCGTAGGAAGGACAGAGCCCCCGGAGCGACACGAAGTCGACCCGTTCGAGCCGGACCGCATACTGGTTCGGGTCCTTCGGGTCGGTGATGCCGAGCGCGGCGGCGAAGTCTCGGCTGCGGCTGTTTCCAAGGAAGCAGCCGTCGAAGAGGATCGTCGAGATAACGGTGCCTGATCGGAGTTCGTGATCGGGGTACACCATGAACCGCGCCAGTTCTGGCGAGTAGGGGCCGATTCCGACAAGCCAAGCGTACATGCCCGTGGCGGGGATCGTACCGCTTGCCTGTACCATCGTGGCGGGTACCGCGGGTTGGAGTCACGCACCGGTGATGTATGGGAAGGCAATATGACGGGGGCGACGAACGCTGAGACGAAACGACAGGGCTGGGTGAGACGGCACCCGTTTCTGAGCATTCTTGCGGTGCTGGTCGCGCTGCTGGCCGGGCTGCTGGTTGTGCAGCAAGTACGTGTGCGGCTTGATCTGAGGCGGATGTCCGACCTTGGGCGGTCGGTGGAGCGAGCGGTTCAGCCGGGCATGACCTCGGAGGAGGCGCGGCTGGCCGCGGGCGCCGTGGGCGTGGATCTGGCAGGGCCGTTCGACAATACGTACGACGGTAGCGAATGGGATAGCGAATTCGTGATGTTGTCCATCATTCGGCACCGGGTGGCGCGGTTCCCGGTGTACTCGGAGCGGCAGATTGTCGTGGAGTTGGATGCGGATCAGCGTGTGATCGCGGTGAGATCTCGCTGGATGCACACGGGGCCGTGAGCCTGGGGTGCCGATGAGGTGGCCTCTGCGCGCACGCCTCAAGTGTCGCGGCTTGGGGCCGCGAAACTTGAGGCACATCAGCCGTTGGGCATGAAGATCAGGAGCCAGCCCAGGTCGAGCATGCGCTCGAGTGCGTCGGCGTCCTTGAGATACTCGTCGCCGTGGGAGATTGTTGCGAGGTACTCGCGGAGCTTCGGCAAGTCCACCGCACTCCGACGCAGGACGTGCTGGTTGAAATCCATGGCGTTGGTTATGCCCAGACACTCGGCGAATCCGCGGCTGATGTTGCTGCCCATGAAGCAGCAGTCGAAGAGCTGGGATACGACGATCGCTCCCGGGCGTGTACCGGCGTAGTACTCTGGCGAGTACTCGAGATACTGCGCCACCTCCGGCGTGAATGGACCGACGCAGATGACCGTGGCGCACATACCCATGGCGGCGATGATATCGGGGCGGGCGGCGCTTGCGCGCACGCCTCAAGTGTCGCGGCTTTGGGCCGCGAAACTTGAGCCACAGATGTGTGTTACGGGAAGACTTCGGGGCCGTCGAAGTCACGGCCGCGGAGGCCGAGGCGGGTCCATCGGTAGCGGCCTTCGATGCGTTCGGCGGCGCCGGTGGGAACAGGCGGGTCCCACGCGGCGGGGGAGTAGGTCAGCATAAGGGGGTACTGGCGGGTCGGTATGAAGGGGTCGACGCCGACGTTCGACTCACTGCTCGCGCGTGTTGTGGTGGAGCCATCTGCGAGAAGGCGCGGCACGCGAGCTTCGGGGAAGAGGTGGTAGACATCCTGCGAGCCGAAGTAGGACTGGGTCCATTCGGCGAGGTGGACCTTCTGTGAGGGGAAGGCGACTTCGGCGATGCGGCGCTGCCGGAAGTTGTCGCCGCGGATGCTGAAGACTGTATGAGTACTGCCCTGAGACATCGCCATCGGATCGGTCAGGGCGTTGTCGGACTGAAAGAAGGCAGGCATGACCTCATAGGAAGATGCATAGGGGATGAATGCGGTCTCGGGCCCGCCAAAGGGCTGCGGCGGGTACTGCTCGGCGGAGAATCCGGCGGGATCGCGGGCCCAGAGCATTCGGCGCACATCGCCCGGTGACAGGAACGCGAACGCGGGCAGGCTAGCGCCCGCATAGTCAGCGAGCGTCAGGTGCGAATGGCCGAGGACGGGCATCCAGTTGGGCGGGAGCTGAAAAGTCCCGGTGGTCCGGCGACGAAGCACATCGATCGCTTGGGCGGACATCGCATGATAGTCCGAACTGAACGGGCCTCGCAGATCGGGGTAAGAAGACAGATTGCGATCAAAGACCTTCCACGAGAAGCCCCAATAGCGGTCGTCGTTGTCCGCCGCGTACGAGCCTGTCCAGGCGGCGATCTGGCGGAGGTGGGCGAGGGACTGGGTGAGGCCCGCAGCGCGGCGCTGGCGGTCGGTGGTGACGGCGAGGAGGGCGATGGCGATGCAGGCGATCGCGAGGATCGCGATGAGTTCGGGGAGGGCGAAGGCGCGGGGATTCGAACGCATGGGTACTGCCTTTCCGGGCCGCGGCGTGATCAATGGGAAGGAGCCTGGGCTGCGGCGGACCGGTGGTGTACCAGGCGGATGGCGGGGTGGTTGCAGGCGTTCAGCGCCAATCGGTGGTGTTGATCTCTGGGCCGTCGAAGTCGCGGCCTTTGAGGCCGCCGCGTGTCCAGCGGTGCCTGGCGGTGACGTTGGCGGGACCGCCGTTGGGCGAGGGCGGATCCCAAGCCGCCGGGGCGTAGGAAAGCGAGAGCGAAAACAGCGTGGTGCGGCTCTGCGGGTTCCAGCCGGGGTTGGCCTCGCGGGCGGGGCGGACAACCGCGCTGCCGTCGGCCATGAGTTGGGGCACGCGGGCCTCGGGGAAGAGGTAGAAGAGGTCCTGGCTGCCGAAGTAGCGCTGGTTGCTCTCGATGAAGAACGCCTTCTGGGCCGGGAAGCGGACATCGGGGCGAGCACGCGGAAAGAGTCGAGTGCCGTTGTTCATCATGAGGTACGTGTTGTGGCTGCCCGACTGGGTGAGCGCCGGCGCGGGTTCGCCGGGAGCACCATCGGTCTGGAAGAATGCTGCGGGGAGTTCGTACGACGAGCTGTAGGCCCAGCGGTAGGTGGTCGGGCTGGGGAGCGGCTGCGGCGGGTAGTGCCCGTCGATGAAGCCCTCCGGGTCGCGGGCCCAGGTCATGAGATTGCGGTCGCCGGGCGAGATGAACTCGAAGCCGGGGAGCGGGCGTGCCGCGTAGTCGGCGAGCAGCAGGTGCGAGTAGAGGATGTGCGGAATCCAGTTGGTGATGGGCGGGAGATCATCGCCACCGGTGCGGCGACGGAGGAGATCGACGGCCTGTGCCGCGGCGGCGGGGAGATCGTCGGCGAAGGGGCCTTGAAGATCGGGATGTTGGGAAGGCCCCCACTGATCACGGTTCCAGGTGTAGCCCCAATAGCGGTCCTGGTTGTCGGCTGAGAAGGAATCGGTCCACGCGCCGATCTGGCGGAGGTTCGCCTGAGACTGCGTGAGTCCGGCGGCGCGTCGGTGGCGGTCGGCGGTGATGGCGAGGAGGGCGATGGCGATCAGGGCGATCGCGAGGATCGCGGCGAGTTCGGGGAGGGCGAAGGCGCGGCCGGGACGTGAGCACATGATGGGACTCCTTTCCGGGCACGCTCCGCGTGGCGGCATCGCTCGCGAGCGGAGCCGCCCGTGCGTGCATTGCGTGCTACCGGCGGCCCGGGCTCCGGGTTGCGGGGGAGTCAATACCAGTTGCTGGTATCGATGGGCGGGCCGTCGAAATCGCGGCCCTTGAGGCCGCCGCGGGTCCAGCGGTGGCGGGTGTACACCGAGTACGAGGCGCCTGGGGGGACGGGCGGCTCCCACGCGGCCGGTGTGTAGTTGATGGTCATCGGCCGCGTCTGCCAGCGGTATTGGGGCGGGATGCCGTGGTTTGCCTCCCCGTGGATGCGGACCGCGACGGCGCCATCGGCCATGAGCAACGGAACGCGTGCCTCAGCGAACATGAAGAAGAGGTCCTGAGCGCCGAAGAAGTGCTGGACGCGCTCGTGCATCATCACCTTCTGGGCGGGGAAGCGGACATCGGGCTGGCGTCGCGGCGACATCTCGCCGCAATCAGAGGCCACGCCAAAGAAGTCGTGTTGCATCTGCGTGATGGCGGGGGGCGGCTCGCCGGGTGCGCCATCGGGCTGATAGAAAGCCGGGTTGAGTTCGTAGGACGAGCGATAGGGCCAGCGGTGGCTGTCCTGGTCGGTCGGCTGGGGCGGGTACTCGCCGCGGTTGAAGCCGGCGGGGTCGCGGGTCCAGCGGAGTTGTGTCGCATCGCCGGGTGAGACGAAGGCGGTGGATGGGACATCGTGCCCGGCCCAGTGGGCGAGGACGAGGTGCGAGTAGTTGATCTGCGGGATCCAGTTGTAGATGCGGCGGAGCGTGGGATTTCCGGTCCGTTTGCGCAGGATGGCGGTCGCCTGGGCGGCGGCGGGCTGGAAGCGATCGGCGAAGGGGCCGTTCAGGTCGGGGAAGGAGGAATCACCGCCGGTCCCCTGCGTCCATGCGTAGCCGAAGAAATAGTCGTGGTGATCGGCGGAGAAGGAAGGGCTCCAGGCGCCGATCTGTCGGAGGTTGGAGACGGATTGGGTGAGGCCGGCGGCGTTGCGGGTTCGGTGCGCGGCCAGGAAGAGCAGGGCCGCGGCGACGAGCGCCACGGCGGCGACGGCGAGGAGCTCGGGCATCGCAAGCGCGTGCCGCGACCGGCGGGCCGGGTGAGACATGACGGGTTCTCCAGACGATCGATCCTGACGCCGCCAGAACGGCGGCGTGCCCCCTGCGGAATGAAGATACCACCTGCACTCTTGGTGTCAACAGGATGTGAGATCGTGATCGACAGGCGGCGGCGGGGCTGGTACGCTGCGCGGCCTACAGACGCCCCGCGGCCATTCGGCGGACGGGCGTCGGTCTACCCGGCCAATGACCTTCTACAGCAGTCATCCGTTCACCATCAATGTTTTTGAACACCTGCAACCGCGCCGGCGCTGGGCGGTACACCGACTGTCCACGCGGGCTCCGCGTGGGTCGTACTTCGGACTTAAGCGGCACGGGAGACCGGTCATGCTGAGCGTTCATCGCGCTTCGTTCATTCTGCTCTGCGGGGTCGCGGCGGCACACGCGGCCGGCCAGGTCTCGGTCGTCGCCGTGACGGGCGAATCGGCCCCGGGAACGGGGGCGCTGTACGCGTCGGTGGGCGATGTGCGGATCAACGCCGCGGGGGACATGGCGTTTCGGGCGCGTTTGACGGGGATGGGGGTGACGCGGGCGAACGAGATCGTGTTGTGCCGGCTGCCGACGGGTGGCGATCTTGAGCTGGTCGCGCGGCTGGCGGACGCGGCGCCGGGGACGGCGGGCGTGCTGTCGTCGATCACTTCGATTGCGCTGGATGAGGCCGGGCAAATCACGTTCGTCGCGACGATCGATGAGCCGGGGCCGCGGCTGCAGAACAACACGGCGATTTACACTGTGAACGCGGACAACTCGCTGACGCTGGTGCACCGCGACCCGACGACGCTGATCGGCGGGGGCGTGCGTGACACGCTGCGGATCGGGCCCTCGGGGGCCCCCACCGCTTCACTGTCGGGCGGGCTGCTGGAAGACGGCGTGCCGACACTGGCGGCGGGGCAGCCGGTTCCGAATGCCGCGGCGTTCGGGATTCCCGCGAACGCGACGCTGCGGAGCTTCGACACGCCGAGCATCAATGCGGCCGGGGACCTGACCTGCCGCATCTGGATCAACTGGAACGGGACGCCGACGGAATCGCGGAGCGCGGTCATGGTGCGGCGGGGCGGGGAGATCTCGTACGCGGCGGTCGAGGGGGGTGTGATTCCGGGGACATCGCGATCGTGGACGGCATTCGGCGCGGAGCCGGTGGTGCTGGACGATGGTTCGGTGATCTTCTACGGCACGGACAATGCGATGCCGCCGGCGGGCGCGATCTATCGCGCGGGGACGGGCGCGCCGGCGTCGATCACGCGGCTGGCGGGTGTCGGCGATGAGCCGGGGATCCCGGGCGCGGCGGTGACGCGGATTGCTTCGACGTTCGATGTCGGCGCGGATGGGTCGGTCCTGGTGACGGCGAATGTCGCGAACGCCACGGGCACGACGGCGCTGCTGCGGGTGGGGAACGGGATCGAGCCGGTGCTTCTGACCAACGATGTGATTCCGGCCACCGGTGACTCGGTGAAGCTGCTGGGCCCGGCGTGGTTCGCGCCCGATGGGGCGCTCGCGGTGAAGGCGCAGTTGCAGGGGGCGCTGGCGTTCTCGACCGATACGCTGCTCTTCGCGCGGCCCGGCTATCAACTCGCGCCCGCGCTGGCGCAGGGCGATGCGATCTATATCGGCGGCGTGGCGGACACCGTACGGCTGGTCCGCTTCGATGATGGCGGTATCGAGAACGGGAACGGGCAACTCGCCTCGGACGGGCGGATGGCGGTCGTTGTCGAGCTCGATTCCCGTCGGGAAGCGCTGCTGCGGATCGATGTGCCCGCGCCGGGGTGTCCTGCGGACTGGGACGGCTCGGGCGGTGTCGACGGTGATGACATCGGCGCGTTCTTCACCGACTGGCAGCAGGGGGACGCGGACATCGATGGCTCGGGCGGGACCGATGGTGATGACATCGGGTACTTCTTTGAGCGGTGGCAGGCGGGGTGTTAAGAGGAAGGGACGAAGGGACAGAGGGACAAAGGGACGAAGTGGTTGACGCTGCCGGCGCACAGGTTCCTCACGCCGCAGCTAGCTGCACTGTCTTCACCTCAGCCTTCGTGCCCATCTGCCCGCACTCTGTCCCTTCGTCCCTCTGTCCCTCTGTCCCTTCAGGCACTCAGCAGCCGCTCTGCCAGTGATCGAAGAACACTCCGATGTCATCCCCGTCGGTACCGCCGGAGTTGTCGATGTCGGCTTCGCCGCGTTGCCAGTCGGTGAAGAAGGCGGCGATGTCGTCGCCGTCGATGCCGCCGGAGTTGTCCCAATCGGCGGGGCAGGTCGGCGGAGCGCCGGGGGTGATGCGGAGGATGCGGTCATCGGCGGCGCTGGTGTTCTGCATCAGGGTGTCGACGGCGACGACGCGGATGCGCAGGTCGTCGATACCGGTGCTGGCGGGCAGCCGCCAGTCGTAGCTGCGCTGCGTCGGCGGCAGTAATGTCTCGATGGTGTGGAAGGTGTAGCCGCCGTTGAAGCTGGCCTGGATGCGGAACTCGCGGAGACCGTGGTCGTCCGCCGCGGTCCAGCGGATGGGGATCGTGCCGCCGCCGGCGAAGGTCTCGCCGTCGAGCGGCGAGCTCACGTCAATCGTGGGCGCAGCGTCGCCGAGGCGCGGATCGGGGCGGACGGTGAAGTAGTCGGTGAAGTACCACTCGTCGCGGTTGAAGTTGCCTTGCGCGCGGAGCCCGATCCGGATGCGGTCGCTGCTGGCGTATGGCACATCGACCTGCGAGATCGTGCAGGCATCCGGCCCGGGGGGGCCGGAGGCGACCATGCGCATGCGGTCGTCGGCCGCGCTTTCCACGTAGAACGTCGGGAAGGATGAACTGAGGTTGATCGCGTCGTAGCAGAGCGTGAAGGCTTCCCCGCCGCGGAACTCGCCGGGCGGGAGATCGAAGCTGACCGTTGCGCTGGGGCGCTGGTGCGGGATCGAGAGCCAGAACTGTTCGACGCTGGAGTTGCCGCCGTCGTCGCGGGCGACGATGCGGAAGATGAAGCGCTCGAAGGGGTGCAGGCCGACATCGGGAACGACGAGCTCGAAGGAGCGTGTGTCGGGCGGGAGGTTCTGCCCCAGGTGGAGGAACGAGAAGAAGGGTGTGTCGAGGCTGGTGTCGGGGTTGATCACCTGGACATCGAAGCCGGTGAGCGCGCTGTCATCGGAGGCTTCCCACTCGATGATGATCTTCTCGCCGGGGTGAACGGCGGGGTGCAGCCGGGTCTTGAGGCGGACGACAGGCGGTGTGTCCGAGAGATCGGGGCGGATGTTGTAGAACGAATCGAACTGGACGCCGTAGCTGATCTGATCACCCTGGCCCTGCGGGTGGAAGAGGGGCTCGTACGGCCCAGTCGCGTGGCCCCACCAGTTGTGATCGGCGGGGAACTCGTGGTAGTGGCCGCTGAAGGCGTTGGGGATGTTCTCCGCGGCGAGGCCGTTTCCTTCGAAGATGTTCGGCCGCTCTTCGCCGCTGAAGTGGATGCCGGTGCCGATCGAGCCGGCGAGGTTCACGGTGTCGTTGCGCAGGCCGACCTGGTTATCGTAGAACTCGACGCCCTTGCCGAACATGTGACCATCCGCGGCGGGCTGGGCGCCCAGCGCGCAGTTGGTGATGACCGAGTCGCTGAGGAAGAGGATCGCTTCGTTGCCGACGATGCCGATGCCGGCGCCATCGACCTCGAGGTGTTCGAAGAGGTACCAGCCGGGGCTCGTGGCGAGCGAGAGCCACGGCTGGGTGGGATCGAGGCGCTCGAAGCGGATGGGGTTGCCCGGCAGGCCGCGGATCGCGCCGTCGGTGCCGTTGTCGCCGCGGATGGTGAAGCCGCCCTGGGGACCGAACTTGAGGACCGCGCCGGGTTCGATCTGCGCATCGCCGGCGACGCGGCCGCGGTGCGGGAAGTGGTACGGCACGCCCAGGTCGGGCATGGAGATGCGGCTGCGGAGATCGGCGAGGGAATGCTCGACGCCGAGGATGGCGTTGTTGGTGTTGCCAGTGAGCGGGACAACGCTGTCGGGTGTGAGGCCGCAGAAGCGGGGCCACACGGGGTACTGGCTGGCGGTGATGGTGTTGTTCGCGCCGAGGTAGAACTCGGCGTTTCCGCCGGTGGCGTGGAGTTCGAGCGCGGGGGCGGCGATGCCCGAGACGGTGACGTTGTCGATGGTGCGGTCCTGGCCGAGCGCGGTGAAGCGGAGCGGCGCGACGGATGTGAGACCATCAATCTTCCAGAAGCCGTAGAAGATGCCCTGGCCGGCGGGGTTGGTGAGCGAGACATCCGTCACCACGCTGGAGCCGCCCAGCGACATGACATCCGCCGCGACTTCGCAGCGCTCCAGGCGCACGAACCGGTTGGTGGAGCCGGCGCTGATATAGCCTTGCTGCTCGAAGAGCGTGTCGAAGGCTTCGAGGCTGCCGCCCTGATGCACGGCGACGTAGGCGTCGATCTGTGCGTGCTCGACATGAGCCGAGCCGTAGATGCGCAGGCCGGTGACATGATCGCCGTTCAAGATGATGGGCGCGGCGGGCGTGCCGAGGAGGCGGAGCGTGCCTTCGACGAAGAGCTCGTGGTTGTCGGTGAAGTTGATCGTGGCGCCGGGGCCGACCTCGAGCGTGGCCCCTTCCTCGACGATGATGTTCTGGCAGATGGTGTGCGTCGCGTCGCCGGGCCAGACGATGGTCTCGCCCGCCGCGGGAACGGGCAGGCCGCAGGGCGGGCCGACGGGCCCGCCGATGGTGATCTCATCGAGATAGAGGTTGCCGGTGACGCCGCCGACCGAGTGCATATTGGGGGCCCAGTACCGCAGGGCGAGTCGGCCGTTCAGCGGCGCTTCGCCCGGGAGCGTGATCTCGACGGGCGTGTAGGTGTATGGGCCTGTGGCGACGGGCAGCTCGCTGGTGAAGAGCACCTGCGTGAAGTCGCCGGTGCCTTGCCAGCCCGAGCCGGTGCTGGTGCCGCCGGTCGGGGCGTAGCGGATGTCAAGATAGGTATCGACAGAGTGGGCGCCGTCGAGCACCCAGATGGTGAAGGTGTCACCGCCGCGGAGGTTGGGGATCTGGGGAAGGATGGCCCACTGGCTCATCTGCTGTCCGACGAAGCCGCCGACAGCGGAGGTGGTGCCGCGGAGGTAGCCGGAGCCCTCGTAGGGCCGTCCGCCGGGCCAGGGTCCGGTCCAGGCCGCCGCGCCGCTGAGCTGGCTGCTCTGGTTGCGGAAGATCCAGCCGCGGGCGGTCAGACCGGCCGGGCCGTGCTGGCCGTTTGCGCCGAGATTCTCAAAGGATTCATTGAAATCGGCCTGAGCATGAACCGCTGCGCAGCAGAGGAGGTGCAGGAGCAGGGACGGTCCGAGCAGAAGAGCGGGCAGGGGGCGTGACACGGTGACATCCCTCGATTGAGTTCGCGCGAGGCTATTGGAAACGGTATCTACCCGACATGCGACGTCCCGGCGGAAGAACCGCCATGGACTTCTGTGACGATCGGCGTCAACGGAGCCATGCCAGGACCAGAGTCCGATGCTGGACGAGGTCGGGTCGGGATGAGTTCGGGTAGGCTCGGGATTTTCGTTGACGATCCGGCGGGGGCTCGGGCATACTGGGGGCCCGTGTGCGTGAGCCGGTGCATGCCGCTCCGGCCTTCACTACGCGCACCACCCCGGATAGAGAGGAGTCCCCCACATGCGTCATGCCAAGTCCGCCACGGTCGCTGCAACGCTCGCGCTCGCGGCCGGAGCCGCCGTCGCGCAGGAAGTCCAGATCCCGCTGAATTACAACTTCAACGGCATGGTGCACTTCGGCGAGGGGTTCGCGGATGATCCATCGGGCTTTCGCTCGATCTCGGACCGCGCGTTGCTGATCGATGGCCAGGTGGGGTCGTTCGCGACCAACCCGGTGGTGGGCGCCACGGGCCTGAACTACGGCGTGAACACGACGGCGTTTGCGCTGGACATCGTGCATCTGGGCAACCGCGCTGTGTTCTTCCCGTACGACGCCGTTGAGGACTTTGACAACATCGGGATCGCGCCCACGTGGGATACCAGCCCGAACCACACCGGGCCGCAGGTGACCGATGTCTCGGGGCTGAACATCGAGATGTTCGGCAACACCGAGATCGGTGTGCTGTATCAGATCAGCAACGGCGGCGGCGCTTTTGATGTGGTGCTGACCTTCACGGATGCGAGCAGCGTGACGGTGCGGCTGGCGGGGCCGGACTGGTTCGGCGCTCAGAACCCCGCAGCGCCGGGCCTGGGTGTCGCTTCGCAGACGCGTCTGGGCGCGACGACCTGGCCCGGGACCAACAACAACGACCAGGGCACGCCGGCGCCGGTGCCGGGGCAGAACCTCAACGTGATCGAGGGCGTGATCACCGCGGCCGAGCTCATCAACGACGGGCTGGGCAGCATCATCGGGAAGACGCTGTCGTCTATCTCGTTCCAGAACGCGGCGTATCCCGCGGGGACGGGCCGCGGCTACGCGATCATCGCGGCGACGGTTGACGGCTCGGCGACGTTCAACCCCTCGGGCATCGGCTCGGTGGTTCCCAACCCGGCGGTGTTCGGCCAGCCGGCGACATTCCGCGTGGCGGTGTCGCCCGGGAGCGGCACGCCCAACACGATCACGAGTGTGTCCGTGGATGCCTCGTCGATCGACGGGGGCACGCTGAACCTCAACGACAGCGGCGTCAACGGCGATGAGACGGCCGGGGACGGGCTCTGGAGCGTGTCAACCACGATCTCGCTGAACGCGCCGGCGGGTCCGGCGTCGCTTCCCTTCACCATCACCGATGCGCAGACGCGGCAGGGGACGGGGAATATCGACGTCACGATCGCCGCGCCGCCGATCGCCGATGACCTGGGAACGCTCACCGCCGGCCTCAACACCTTCAGCGGCGCGGTCAACGCCGGCGAGGTCCGCTGGGTGCGCTTCAACCTGGCGACGCCGATCGACCGGGATGCGATGACCTTCCTGGACATCGATACCGAGGGCTCGGCGCTCTCGAACAACGACTCCGAGCTCGGCCTCTATAGCGCGAACGGCAACCTGATCGCGACCGACGACGACGACGGCTCGGGTCTGCTGACGCAACTGAGCTTTGGCCTGGCGGTCCCGCCGCGGCCGGCGGTCAACGGGAGCGTCGCGTACAACGGGCGGGATGGCGCCACGCTGGCGGCGGGGACGTACTACCTGGCCTATGGCTCGTTCAACATGACGTTCGGCGCGACGCTGTGGAATGTGACCTCCACCTCCACGGCGACGGGCACGGTGAACATCAACCTCTTCAACGGCGATGAACCGCCGTCGCCTGTGGTTGCGGGCCCGATCAACAACCCCGCCAACGGCAGCGACTACTACCTGCTGGTTCAGGGGTACAACTTCACCCAGGCGGAGGCCGCAGCGCAGTCGCTGGGCGGCCACCTGGCTTCGATCGCGGATGCGGAGGAGAACGAGTTCGTCCGCGCCAACGTGCTGAGGTTCGACGGCGCCGACCGGCGCGGCTGGATCGGTTTCACGGATGAGGCGGTCGAGGGCACGTTCGTGTGGACCGACGGCACGCCCAACACGTACACCAACTGGAACGCGGGCGAACCCAACAACGCCAGCGGTCTCGAGCACTACACCGAGATGCTGGGCAACGGTCTGTGGAACGACCTGCCGCTGGCGGGCGCTGCGGGCGGCTCGGACTTTGCCATCGTCGAGGTTCCCGGGACGGGGGGTTGCCCGGCGTGCGCGGCGGACTTCGATCAGTCCGGCGGCGTCGACGGCGACGACATCGGCGCGTTCTTCGCCGCGTGGCAGACCGGCGACACCTGCGGCGATGTCGACCGGTCCGGCGGCGTTGATGGCGATGACATCGGCGCGTTCTTCGTCGTGTGGCAGGCCGGCGGCTGCTGAGCGGCTGAGGATGTTGGGATTGTGGAATGACGAGGGCCCGTCGCGCGAGCGGCGGGCCCTTTGTGTTGAGGCACAGAGTCACGGAGGGACAGAGGGACAGAGGGCAAGATCCTACCGGTGATAGCGCGTTCGACTTTGGTCGCGAAGCGGCCGTGTCTTTACCACTTTGTGCCTCTGTGCCTCTGTGCCTTCGTGCCGTCGTGCCTTCGTGCCTTTCCTTCAGCAGCCGGTTTGCCAGTGATCGAAGAAGACAGTGATGTCGTCGCCGTCGGTACCGCCGGAGCGGTCGATGTCGGCATCGCCCATCTGCCAGTCGGTGAAGAACGCGGTGATGTCGTCGCCGTCGACGCCGCCCGAGCCGTCCCAGTCGGCGGGGCAAGTCGGCGGGCCGCCGGCGTTCACTGTGAAGGAGAGGTCGTCGCCCGCGGCGGAGTTCTGGAAGCGGTGGTCGACGGCGACCACACGCATGCGGAGGTCGGCGATGCCGGTGCTGCGGGGAAGTCGCCAGTCGAAGGCGCGGGCGTTGCCGGCGAGGTTGTGCCGCGCGGTGTGCCAGGCGCGGCCGCCGTCGGTCGAGTACTGGATCTTGAAGGCGCGGAGGCCTTCATCGTCGGATGCGGTCCAGCGGATGGGGATGACGTCGCCGCCGGTGAAGGTCTCGCCGGGCGTCGGTGATGTCATCGCGACCGTTGGCGGCGC
The DNA here is from genome assembly GCA_040255445.1 of Planctomycetaceae bacterium. Classification (GTDB taxonomy): domain Bacteria; phylum Planctomycetota; class Phycisphaerae; order Phycisphaerales; family UBA1924; genus JBDZUZ01. Next base: position 13,410 of record JBDZUZ010000012.1, read on the forward strand.
ATCGCCGATCTCGGCGCGGGGGCGGATGGTGAAGTACTCGGAGAAGTACCACTCGTTGTTGTTGCCGCCGGACATGTCGATCGCAATGCGGGCTCGATCGGTGCTGACGCGGGGCGTGCGCAGCGTGCTGTAGGTGCAGCCGTTCCCGAACGCGCCCGCGGGGCCGCGGGCCCAGCGTTCATCGGGGCCGAGTTCGAGGAAGAGCTGCGCGGAAGCGCCGGTGGCGGTCGGGCTGAAAGCGCTGTAGCAGATCGTCCACTCCTCTCCCGGTGTGCGGCCACCCGAGAGATCGGTGGTGACCGATCCGCTGCCGGACGGGACGAACGAGGGGACCCGGATGAGGAACGGCTCGTACGAGACCTGCCCTGCATCATCCACCACCGCCAGACGGAAGCGGTCGTAGCTGGTCGAGCCGTTGTCGGGGAGGGCGAACTCGTAGCTGCGGTCATCGGCGGTCAGGTCCGCGGCGACGACGACGTAATCGTTGGGTCCGACCTGGGCATCGATCCATTGCTGCGTGATGGCGCCATCGTCGCTCGCGGTCCATTCGAGGATGACCTTCGTGCCGCGGATCGACCAGCGGTAGGGTCGGGTGATCATGCGAACGATGGGACGCTGGTCGGAGAGATCGGGAGGCGCGGCGAGGAACGGGTCGGAATCGACGTTGCCGGTGACGGCGTCGCCGGAGCCGGAGTGTCCGTAGCCCAGAGGCCCGGCGACGTTGCTCGGGCCATCGGGGGCGCCCCACCAGTTGTGCTCGGCGGGGATGCGGTCGAACTCACCGTTGGGGCCGAGAATCCCGAGCACGGCGGTGTCGTTGCCGATGAAGCTGTTGGCACGCTCGTGGCCGTTGAGGTCGAGCCCGACGGAGATCGGGCTGCTGCTCTCCTCGACCCCGATCCCGTTGTCGAGAAAGCTCGTCCCCGAGACGCGCAGGAACGCGCCCGAGACCGTCATCCCCAGCGGCGAATTGCTGATGGTGCAATCGATGACGCGATGGAACCCGCCGGAGATGGCGCCGATGCCCGAGTAATCAACGACAGCGTGCTCGAAGAAGGACATGCCGGCATCGAGGATCACGCCGCCGTCCCAGTGCGTCTGCGGCACGAGCGGCCCGAAGCGGATGGGGTTGCCGGGGAGCCCGCGGACGATGTTGTCGCTCTGGGTTGCGAGGAAGAGGATGCCGGTCGTGGGCCCGAATCGGAAGACGGTACCCGGATCGATATCAACGCCGCCCTGCACGGTCACGATGTCGTTGTTCATGTCGCCCGTCGGCGCCTCGTAGGGCACGCCCAGGTTCGGAAGCGTGACGCGGTTGTAGCGGAGGCCGCCGCCGCTGGATTCGAGTTCGATCGCGTTGTTGACGTTGCCCGAAGCCGGGATCGTGCTGTCGGGGTGGAGCCCGCCGCTGCGGAGCAGGACCGGGTACTCGCAGTTGACCAGCGTGTTGTTCGGCCCGAGCAGGAAGTCCGCAGCGCCGAACTGGGCGCTGCGGGCGACGATCGCGGGGCCATCGGCCCCGTCGACCGTGACGCGGTCGACGAGGATCGGCTGGTACTCGCGCACGATCTCGATGCTGCCGCTGGAGACGACGTTGTCGAGCAGCGTGTACCCCTCGAGGACGAGCAGATCGCCCGCGAAGTTCACGTTGCTCAGGCGGCTCTGGCCGCCGACATAGAACACCGGACCCGCGACCGAGCAGTCTTCAACAACCGTGACCGAGTCGATGCGTCCGAGGCCGACACCCTGGACCGCGGCGAAGTCCATCTCACAGCCGCGGAGGACGACGCGGGTCTTCTCCCACTGCGACAACGCGCAGCTGATCGATGCGTTGGTGAGTTCGAGTTCGCCGGTGGGATCGTCGACCGTGAGCCGCGCGCCGCCGCGGAGCGTGATCGGCGCTGCGGTCATCGACCCGCCGCGGATGGTCCCCAGCACCGTGACATCGGCATCGACCACCACCTCGACGCCCGGCTCGACAACGACCGTGCCCCCGGCGAGGATCGTGGTCGGCGAGGCGAGTGTAATCGGGCTCATCGCGGCGGTCCAGGTCACGGTCTGTCCGGGCGTTGGAATCGGGGCGGTATCGCTGCCGATCAGGATGCCATCGACACCCATGTTGCCGCTGCTCCCGCCCGCGGCACGCACGTAGCGCCAGGCGAGTCGGCCCGTGCCGGGGAGCGCCACCTCGTGCTCGGTCCACCACAGCCCGAGCTGCGGCGAAGTCCTGCTCCAAAGCACCTGCGTGAAGTCGCCGACATCGGTGTGGCTCGTGCCGGTGCCCGTGCCGCCGGTGGGTGAATAGCGGAGTTCCATGTAGTCGATCCGCGGCGGGTTCGTGTACCGGCCGCTCGCGTGGAAGCGGATCGGCATGCCCGGCTGCGCGCCGGGGACGGCGGGCATGATCGCCCACGTCGAGACCTCGCTCGGACCCGCCCATGTGCTGGCCTGCAGCCAGAGTGTGCCGACGGGGCCGCCGGAGGTGTCGACCTCCCACCCCAATCGGTTCACCGGTGCGGACTGATTGCGGAAGACCCAGCCGCGTGACTGGAGTGTGGTGATGGATCCGTTGGACTGGAAGTCCTCGGAGAAGACGACCTGGGCCTGGGCAGCGCCGGCCGCGGCGAGCACCGCGGCGATGAGCGTGGTTTGGGTCACGGCGGTCAGACGGGGCATATGGGCCTCCCGGGGGGCATACTGGGGCTGAGGCTTGGGCGGTCGAGCGGGGCGGGTGAGTGCGGGTCGGCAGGCGGGTGCGCGAGACCCGCTCCTTGTCCGGTCATGCGACGAACGGCCCTCTGAACCGCCGCGGTATCGCAAGTGACGCAAAATCCCCTTCTCCGGGCGATGCTGGGTTGGTAGTTTCGGGGGTTGGAGAGCGTCCAGCCGCGGCGGTCGTCCGCCGCGTGCGTGATGGATGCGCTGCGCGGCACCGCTCCGCTCGGCGCCGCGCGGAGATCTGAGACGAGGCAGGAAAGGGGATTCGGCATGGCTTCCCGCACGCTCTTGCGTTTGACCGCTGTCGCTGCGCTCACCGCGGCCGGGCCGATCGCGCTGGCGATCGACATCTGGCCGCTGTCGCCCAACAACATCCAGTTTTCGCAGGTGAACCTGACGTACGACGGCGCCGCGCAGTCGTTCTCGCAATACGGGATGGCGGCGGTCAATCTTGACAGCGCACTCGCCGCGGCGGACCGGCCGCTCGCCCGCGGGTACATCAACGTCGGCTCGCCGCAAGGGTGGGTCGTGCGCAACATGCCGGTCGATCTCGACTCGGAGGCGCCGGGGATCTCGACGATGTTCGACCTGGGCGTGGCGCCGGGAACGCCGGTAACGAGCCAGGCGCTCTCGGCGGTGCTGAGTGATGAGCCGCTGGTGAACTTCGTGCCGCCCGCGGCGAACATCTTCACGTTCGGCTTTGTCGATCACAACGCGCAGGGCGCGGGCGGCGATCCCGGCAGCGGGCCGCGGCCGGTGGCGCCGAGCCACACGATCGACACCTCGGTGATCAACTTCACACCCAACGCACTCACCAAGCTGAGCTGGCAGCCGGGGCACCCGAACATCGAAGAGGACACCAACCAATGCATGCCCGGCTCGGTGGGCAACAGTTTGCAGTGGCTGGAGAACACGCAGGGCATCAACGTACCGCACAACCATGTGCCCGGCATCCGAAACAACACGCTCAACGGGCAGCTCGACCTGGCGATGAATCGGCCGGCGCACGCCTACACGCCCAGCGCGATCGCGATGCTGCGGGGCAAGCTCTCGTACATCAACACCAACAATCTCGCCGATGACCTGATGATCTCGCACAAGCAGCGGACCGGGATCACCTGGCTCAACGGGAACCAGACGGTCGGCGCGGCGACGAGCGTCGAGGACACCTCGAACACCTCGCTGATCGACTGGATCGTCACGCAGATCCAGGCGGGCAAGGATGTTGAGATCCGCATCGGCTGGGACGGCGGCGGGGCGCACGCGGTGCAGCTCACCGGCGCCGGCTACATCCTCGGTGTGCCGTGGGTGTCGTGGGCGCACGATGCGAACCAGGGGCACAACGGCAACAACGTGGCGATCAACGGCGGGGTCAACTGGTTCGACGGCGGCCTGGGCTGGTCGCCGGTGGTGAATCACCGCATGGTCGGGTACATCGGCGGGCAGTTCTTGACGGGGACGATCGACTTCGCGATCGCCGAGATGATCCCCGCGCCGGGGAGCCTGGTGCTGATCGCGATCGCGGTGACGATCGGCGGATTCCGTCGGCGGCGGTGACACGGATCGGGTCACCGCATCAGGACGTCGTGACCCGGCGCGGGCGTTCCCCCAGCTTTGGATGCGGCTCGCCGCGGACGAGGCTGTCGCCTTCGCCGGGTCGCGGCTCTTCCCTGCGCTCTCAGGCGGCGGGGAGCAGCACCCAAAGAGCGATGACGCCGCGGGCGGACCACGCGATGGTGCGGACCCAGTTGGTCGCGACCAGTCGACGCACCACCGCGGCATCGTGTCCGCCGCCCAGCCGCGTGTGGAGCGGAACCTGCACCAAAAAGGTCGAGGCCCAGACCAGCGCAAGCAATGCAAGGCCGGTGACGGCGAGCGCATCGGCGCGGTCCCACGCGAGCCACGCCGCCGCGGCGAGCTCGATGAGCATCACGGGCATGACGACCGTGGTCGTGGCAGCACGGTGACGTTCGCCGTATGGCGGCCACGCCTCAGCGCCGACCCGCGCGAAGAGCGGGTAGTGCACGATCTGGACGAACCAGATCAGCCCGGTCATGAACCAGGTCGCGGCGGCGTGGATGAGCAGGATGAGATCGTGCACGCGCGGGGCTCCACGGCGTTGGCCGGCGGCGAAGGAGGCAGCCGTGGCAGTTGCGTGGATACGAGTGAGACCATCGCGCTGGATGCGGCCTCCGCCGCGTGGTAGCCGGCGGCGGTCGTCGAGCGGGCGATCCTCGGGGGTTCGGCCGCTACCCTACGCTCATGCCCGTGAGCACCGCACCGTCGTCCGATATTGCTTCTTTGCTCCAGTCGCACCTGCCGGACCTGATCGAGTTCCGGCGCGATCTGCATATGCACCCGGAGTTGTCGTTCCAGGAGCGGCGGACGGCGGAGGTCGTGGCTCAGGCGCTCGAGGCGATCGGGGTCAAGATCAAGGCGGGCGTCGCGGACACGGGTGTGATCGGGTATCTGCCCGCGACCGAGCCGGGGGGCGAGGCTCTCGAATCCGTAGCGCTCCGCGCGGACATGGATGCGCTGCCGATCGAGGAGGCGACCGGGCTGCCCTACAGCTCGAAGACTCCGGGCGTGATGCACGCGTGCGGGCACGATGGGCACACGACGATCCTGCTCGGCGCTGCTCGGCTGCTGGCGCAGATGCCGCGACCGCGGCCGGTGACGTTCCTCTTCCAGCCGGCGGAGGAGGGCGGGGGCGGCGCGGACCGGATGTGCAAGCAGGGCGCGCTCGCGGGCGACGAGGGCGGGGGCATCGGCAACCCGGTGGGCTCGGTGTACGGGTTGCACGGCTGGCCGACGATCGAGGTCGGCCGCGTCGCATCGCGGCCCGGGCCGCTCCTGGCGTCGGTCGATGACTTCGTGGTGGATGTGAAGGGCGTGCAGGCGCACGGGGCGTATCCGCACCAGGGGCGCGATGCGATCCTGGCGACCGCGCACATCATCACGGCGATCCAGCAGATCGCGAGCCGGAACGTGGGCCCGCTGGAGAGCGTGGTCTGCTCGGTCGGCGCGATCAACGCGGGCACGGCGAACAACATCATCCCCGAGCGGGTGCGGTTCATCGGCACGGTGCGGACGCTGACGCCGGAGGTGAAGGCCGCAGCGCGGAAGCGGTTCTTCGAGATCGTGGAGAACACGGCGAAGGCGTTCGGCTGCACAGCGCACATCGACTGGCACGATTCGTACCCGGTGACGCACAACGACCCGCGGGCGACCGCGCGGTTCTTCGACCTGGCGCGGGACGCGTTCGGCCCCGACCGCGTCGATCATGTGCAGAACCCGACGATGGGTGGTGAGGACTTCTCGTACTACGGGCATCACGTGCCGGCGTGCTTCTTCCTGCTTGGATTGAAGCCCAAGGGTGCGGAGTCGTTCCCGACGCTGCATCAGCCGGACTTTGATTTCAATGATGATGCGCTGGCGGTGGGGATTGAGATGATGGTGCGGTTGGCGACGGGCAAGGCGTGAGCGGCGCTGGGGCGAGGCACAGAGGCACAAAGGCACAGAGGCACAAAGGGGTGAAGACAGCGCCGCTTCGCGGCGTTCGTCTACCGGCCCGCCTTTGAATGCGATGCGCCGCTGTGTCGATGCGAGTCGTCTTGCGTGTGTTCCATCCCTTTGTGCCTTTGTGCCTCTGTGCCTTTGTGCCTCTCCCCATAGAACTCCGCCAACACCGCCCGCCAATCCTCCAACGAACTCACCGCAATCATCTTCTTCCGCACATCCTCACCTGCGGGATGGTGCTCGGCGAAGCGGATGCCGAACTTGCGGATGAGGCGGGCGGCTTGGTGTTCGCCGTGGCGGGCATCGCGGCAGACGGCCAGGAGCAGGCGGAAGTGTTCATCGAGGACCGCGCGCTGTTCAGCGATCGTCGGCGGGGCGGGGTCGCGGCCGGCGATCATGTCGCGGGCCTGGCGGAAGATCCAGGGGTTGCCGATGCAGCCGCGGGCGACGGCGACTGCGCTCACGCCGGTGTACGCGATCATGCGGAAGATGTCGCCGACTTCCCAGACATCGCCGGAGCCGAAGATGAGCTTGCCGGGGTGACGCTCAACGATGCCCTTCAGGATGTCCCAACGCGAGGGGCCGATGTATTTCTGCTGCACGGTGCGGCCGTGGATCGTGACCCAGGTGTAGCCCATGTCGAACGCCGCGGCGATGATGGTCTCGCAGTTGGCGGCCATCTCGGGCGTGTCGTCGAAAGCGCGGCGGAGCTTTACGCTCGTCACGACATTCGCCGGGAGCGTTTCGCGGACCGCTTCGAGGATCGCGATCGCGCCCCTGGGCTCGGCGAGCCAGTGCCCGCCGCGAGCCTTCTTCTCGACCTTCTTGACGGGGCAGGCGAGGTTGACATCGATCACTTCGAAACCGGAGCCCGCGATATCGCGTGCGGGCGCCTCCCCCACTTCGCCGACCGCATTGATCGAGTCGATCGCATCGCACGAGTCAGCGCCGCAGTCCGGATCGCCGCTGTCGCCCAGCCCCTCGGTCGGGTCGAAGCGGCCGAGCTGCTCGCCGCCCGGCAGCCGCACCGCATCGAGCGCGAAGTCGGCATCCTCTCGCCCGGCGTAGGCCATGAGGCGGTAGGCCTTGTCGCCGCGGCGGGACTGCTCGGCGGCCTTGAGGGCGCTGGCGGCCATCTCGCGGGGGTCGGAGCCCATGATCTGGCAGGCGAGGGGGTGGTCCTCGGGGCCGCCGGGGACGTTGTCGTGGAGCTCGCCCAGGTCGGCCTTCACGAAGCCCCGGCCGCC
>JBDZUZ010000012.1:20903-34578 GCA_040255445.1 Planctomycetaceae bacterium
GGCGAGGAGGGTGCGGTCGAGGAGGGCTTCGGTCACGCAGAAGGGGCAGCCGTGCCGGCGGGCGATGATCCGCATCGCGGCATCGGAGTAGCCGGCGAGGCCGGCCTGGAAGAAGGGGGCGTCGAAGCCGGGGACCGCCGCGGGGATGCGGGGGTCGATGGGGCCTTCGGGGCGGCGGCCGAGGGCCGCGGCGATGGCGCGGGGGTCCAGATCCTCCGAACCGGGTGCGATCGCGGGGGCGGGGGGCGTTGCGTTGTTGCCGGTGGGTTTGCTCGGGCTGCCCATCGCGGCGACTATAGGGGGCGGGGCGATCGGCCCTGTCGGCATGGACGGAAGCGCACGAGCGGAAGCGAGGGACGCGGTTGAAGACCAATGGCCTGTTGATGGTGTTCGCGGCGGCGGTGATGGCGGCGGGTGTGAGCGGGTGTCGCACCGCGCCCGAGCAGCGCGACTACGCGCGGGCGTATCCCGGCGGCGGGGCCAGCCCCGAGACGATCAACGTGCAGGTCTTCCGGCACACCAAGACGATCGAGTTCACCAACACGACGGCGCAAGCGTTCGGGCCGTCGACGCTTTGGTTGAATGCGCGGTTCTCGCGGCCGATCGATGGGCTGGCGGTGGGCGAGACGATCGAGCTCCCTTTCAAGGAGTTCGTCGATGAGTATTCCGAGCCCTTCCGCGGCGGCGGGTTCTTCGCGACCGAGGCGCCGGACCGGCTGGTGTTGACGCAGCTCGAGACGACGGGGGCGGATGGGCAGCGCGCGGTGTACGGGCTGGTGGTGGTGGATGGGCGGCCGTGAGTTTTGGTCGGAAGTGATGGCGCCGGCTGTGATGGGGAGAGAGCATGCGGATTCTCGTGGTCGCCGCGCACCCGGATGATGCCGAGATCGGCATGGGCGGGAGCATCGCGAAGTTCGCCGCGGATGGGCACGATGTGCTGATCTGCGATGTGACCGATGGCAGCCCGACGCCGCGGGGGGACCGGGGGACGCGGCTGCGGGAGGCGGCGGCCGCGCTCGAGTGTCTGAAGCCGGAGGGCGGCGCGGGCAGTGCCGGTGGGAAGAAGACGGGGAGCGTCGAGCGGATCCTGCTGGATTTCCCGAACCGGACGCTGCAGCACACGATCGAATCACGGCACGCGGTCGCGGCGGTGATCCGGGCGCACCGGGCGGACATGGTCTTCGCGCCGCAGGATCAGGATGCGCACCCGGATCATTTGGCGCTGACGCGGATCTGCGAGGATGCGCGGTTCGATGCGAAGCTGTCGAAACTGGATCTGGCGACGCCGCCGGGGATGGAGGATGTGGGCCCGCCGCGGTATGTGCGGTGGTTCTTCTACTACGACATCTCGCACCTGCGGCATACGCGGCGGCCGGATTTCCTGCTGGACATCACGGGGTACGAGCTCAAGAAGCAGCGGTCGCTCAAGGCGTACCGGTCGCAGTTCGGGCCGTGGGATGATGGCGGCGCGGGGCTTTCGGAGGGGGATCCGAAGGCGGGGAAGCCCGATGCCGGGAAACTCGTGAGCGTGGACTTCCCCGAGCGGATGCTGGCGTACGCGACGTGGTGGGGATCGCGGATCGGGGTGCCGTACGCGGAGCCGTTCTTCACGAAGGAGCCGGTGGGGCTGGGGTCGCTGGAGGGGTTGGCCTGAGTTCTGCCGTGGCATCGGCATTCTGCCGATGTCGAGGCTCACCTCGCGCAGCGCCGCGGCGCTCGGTCTGCGGAATCGTGCGCCGATCGCGTGACCTTCCGCCGTCCGAACGAACCGGCGCTGCGCTCCGTGCGCCCACACATCGGCAGAATGCCGATGCCACGGAAGGAAGGCGTTGCCTTCACCGCTTTCTCCCGCTTTGATCCTGCCGCATGAACCCGACGGCCAAACTGCTGGAGCCCGAGTTTCGCGAGCTCATCGAGCAGGGGCATTACGCGCAGATGCGCGAGATCATGCACGAGCTGGACCACGCGGACACGGCCGACATCCTCAAGGAGCTCGAGCCGCGGCAGGCGGCGGTGGCGTTCCGCTTCATGCCGCGGGATGACGCCGCGGAGGTCTTCAGCTACTTCGATGCGGAGGAGCAGGAGGAGCTGATCCGCGAGCTGGGCGATGCGGCGGCGCGCGTCGTCGAGGGGATGGGCGGCGACGATATCGCGCGGCTGCTCGATGAACTGCCGGGCGAGATCAGCCAGCGGCTGGTGAACTCGCTCAGCCCGGAGACGCGGCGGCAGGCGCAGGTGATCCTGGGCTACCCGGCGCGGAGCGTCGGGCGACTGATGACGCCCGATTACATCCGCGTGAAGCCCGAGTGGACGATGAGCCAGGCGCTCGAGCACGTGCGGCAGCACGGGCGCGATGCCGAGACAGTGAATGTGCTCTATGTCACCGACGCCGGCGGGCGGCTGATCGATGATGTGCGGCTGCGGCAGGTGCTGCTCGCGCCGCCGACGGCGACGATCGATTCGATCATGAACGATGCGTTCGTCGCGCTGCGGGCAACGGACCCGCAGGAAGATGCGGTGCGGCAGATGGCGCGGTACGACCGCACCGCGTTGCCGGTGGTGGACAGCCGCGGCGTGCTGCTGGGGATCGTGACGGTCGACGACATCGCGGACGTCGCCGAGGCCGAGGCAACCGAGGACATCCAGAAGCTGGGCGGTGTCGAGGCGCTGGAAGATACCTACACGAACACCGGGCACCTGGAGATGTTCAGGAAGCGCGGTGTATGGCTTGGCATTCTGTTCGTCGGGCAGACGATCACGATCGTCGTGCTGGGCGGGTTCCAGGATCAGCTGGAGAAGGCCGCGATCCTGGCGATCTTCCTGCCGCTGGTGATCTCCTGCGGCGGCAACTCGGGCTCGCAGGCGGCGACGCTGGTGACGCGCGCTCTCGCGCTGGGCGAGGTGGGGAGCAAGGACTGGCTGACGGTCGTCAAGCGCGAGGTCGTGACCGCGCTGATGCTCGGGAGCGCGCTGGCGATGATGGCGCTGATCACGGTCGAGGTCTTCTCGCGGATCGGGCACCCGACGACGCCTTATGCCCACCGGTTAGGCATCGCGGTCGCGGCGACCGTGCTGTGCGTGGTGCTCTGGGGAACGATCGTGGGGTCGCTGCTGCCGCTGTTTCTGAAGCGGATGAAGCTGGACCCGGCGACGGCGTCGACACCGATGGTGGCGACGATGATGGATGCCTCGGGGACGCTGATCTATCTGGGGTTGGCGATTCTGATTTTGACGGGGACGATTTTGTAGGCGTGGCGCTGAGGTGGTCTTGCGTGTGTACGACGCGCAGTGATGTTCAGCGCATGTGGCGAGTGCGCGGTGTTCTTCGCACGTTGCGCTGATGCCAGAGGAAGGGGAGGACCCCTTCCTCCGGCACCTCCATCCCCCGATGACCGGCGAGTTGGCTTGTAAGCGCGTACCGGTCGCTGGCCCATGCTGGACGCACGACCGTGGGGCCCCCGCTGGAGACTGGCGGGCATCAGGGTGCAACGGGCCGCGGCGGCGTGGCGACCAACGGGGTCAGGAGCTCGCTTCGGATGAGGCGCTCGGCCGTGCGCACATCGGGGACATCGCGCATGCCGACCGGCGGCCCTGTCATCGGGCCGCGAGCGCGGGCGCCGTCGTCCGCACCCCGACCCATCTGTTCATCGAAGAGATAAAGGTCGCCGCGGTCGTTGGGACGTTCGATGCAGCGGAGGTTGTCGATCTGCGCAGGGGCAACGGATGTGAGCTCGAATCCGCCCAGTGTGCTGCGGAGGAGGAGGACGCGGTGCGTCGTGACCGCGGACACACTGCGGGCGGTGGTCACGAACTGGTGCACGATCGCGCCGATCATCAGAGATACGACCAGAAGCCCAAAAAGGAGCGCGAGGACGCTTCCATTCCGATCGGACTTGGTCTCGAACCCGGTCGAGCCGACGACGAGGAGCACGAACAGAGTGACGATCGTCCCGAAGAGAGCGGCCGCGGCGTTGGAGGTGGTCAGAATGCGCGGTCGTCCGTGCACTGCCCAGAGGATCCTTTCGCCTTCCTTGAGCTCGCGATTCAAACGGGCGAGCGCGGCGGGTGCAAGCGCGTTCAGGTCGGGCGGCGGTTCGGATCCGGCTGCATCGTGCGGCCCGGCCACCGGCGTAGATCCCAGCTCGTGCGTCATCCGCAGGACCTCGGCGGCATCCCTGATATCGATGAAGCCGTCCGAGCGCACTTCCGGGCTGAAGTTGTTACCCGGGACCTTGGGCGTGAGGTGGCGGAAGATGATGTCGGCGCGCCCGTTGAAACGGACGGCCCCGGCTGGCCGCAAACGAGCCTGCCCAAAGCCGGCGCCGTGCACCGAATACCACATGCGACTGGATCCGCCGCCGGCGATGCTGAGGATCGCGCGGCGGTCGGTCAGGGCGTAGAAGCTTCGCATTGCGGCGACCATGACAGAGCCGCCCCACACGATCATCGCGATGCCGACCGCGACGAACACCTCGAAGAAGACGGGGACGCCGATGCGGTCGCCACCGCTGGCACTGCCGCTCAAGGGAAACAGAGTGCCCATAAGCGTAACGCCGCCCGACCAGACTGCACCTCCGGCCATCAGCTGGATGCCTCCCAGCGAAGCGCGGATCACGCCGGGCTTTCCGACCCAGCGCACCCGCTCGCCGGGCTCGAGCCTGCTGGTGAGCAACGTGGACTGACTCGCCGAGAGAACTTCCCGCGCGGGCGCGGCCTCGGCGACATTGCGAACGGCGGGCGCACCTGGCGCGGCGGGATCGCCGTCGCGCGGGCCTCGGCGGTCGGGGGGTGGGCTGGTGTTGTAGCGGTCTGGCGTTGCCATGCGCGGATCCGGGCCGCGACGAAGATACCACGCGGTTGCGGATCTGGCGGTGGTGGTGCGCACCGCTGCAGCGCTGATGCCGACTTGCTCAGATATGACCTATAGGTCCCATAGGTCCTATAGGACCTAACTGAACCGGCTCCGCCGCACCACATCTCGCGCGGAACCACAGCTTGGCTCAAAGCAGCCAAGCTGTGGCACGGACTCGCCCCACAAAGAACCACAGCCTGACTCCGTAGAGCCAGGCTGTGGCATGTTCACTCAAACTGTCGAACGCGAGACCCTTACGCCGGCTGGGCCGCCAGGCCGCGGACGCTTGCCGCGCGGCGGCGGACCTGCGGGGTTTCGGCGGTCTTCTCGGCCTCGGCGAAGTCCTCACCGAACCGGAAGAGGCGGAAGGAGTTGGCGACGACGAAGATGTCGCCGACGAAGTGGTAGAGGGCCGCGATCGGGAGGGCCGCCGCGCCGGCCTGAGCCGTGATCACGCCGGTCGCCGCGAGCAGCAGGCCGCCCAGGGCGATGACGATCGAGGCCACGATGTTCTGGCCGATGATCGTCCGCGTGCGCCGCGACAGTTCGATGAGGAACGGCACCCGCGAGAGATCGTCGTTCATCAGCGCCACGCCCGCGGAGTTGGCCGCGATGTCAGAGCCCGACAGGCCCATCGCGATGCCGACATCGGCCTCGGCGAGCGAGGGACCGTCGTTGATGCCGTCGCCGACCATCATGGTCCGCATGCCGCCGGCGACCATCGCCTTGATCTGCTCGTGCTTCTCTTCGGGGAGGCACTCGGCCTCGACCGCATCGACGCCGACAGCCTGACCCACGCGGCGGCCGACGCTCAGGCGGTCGCCGGTGAAGATGGCGACGTAGCGGACGCCGAGTTCACGCAGGCGGAGGATCACGTTCCGCGTGTTCGTGCGGACGGTGTCCTCGAGGCCGACAGCGCCCATGTACTTGCCATCACGCATCACGTGCACGCCGGTCATGCCTTCGATCTTGCTCTCGACGGCTTCGACATCGGGCTTGATGGCGGGGTTGAGTTCCATGAGCCAGGAAGCGCGGCCGACGCAGACTTCGCCCATGCTGGTGCGGGCCTTGACGCCGCGGCCGTGGATCTCTTCGTAGTCGCCGCTCTCTTCGATCTGCACGCGGGCGGCGCGGGCGGTCGTCAGGATCGACTGCGCGAGCGGGTGGTTGCTGTGCTGTTCGCCATTGGCCGCGGCGACGAGGAGGTCGGCACCATCGACGCCGGGGGCCGGGGCGAGCTTGGTCACCTGGAAGCGGCCAGTGGTGATCGTGCCGGTCTTGTCCATGACGACCGCGTTGACCTGGCCCGCGGCCTCGAGATAGCTGGGACGCTTGATGAGAATGCCGAGTCGCGCCGCCGCGGCAAAGGCCGCGATCATCGCGCTGGGGCTGGCCAGCAGCAGGGCCGAGGGGCAGGCGATGACGAGCACGGTCACGGCGGTGACGCCGGCGTTGGCCTTGGTGACCGGGTCGCCGGACTTACTCATGAGGAACCAGGTGATCGCCGCGACCGAGAGGACGACGGGGACGAAGAACCGCGCCACCTGCTCGATGAGGAGCTGGCGGGGCGTGCGGCTCGATTCGGCCTCGCGGATGAGCTGCGTGACCTTGCCGATGGTGGTGTCGCCGCCGACCTGCGTGACGACGAGGTCGATGCCGCCGGTGAGGTTGGTGGTGCCGGCGTAGACCTGATCGCCGACGGAGACCTCGACGGGCACGGCCTCACCGGTGAGCGAGGCCTGATTGATCGTGGAGCGGCCGGTGGCGACCTTGCCGTCGACGGGGAGGTTCTCGCCGGGGCGGACGCGGACGGTGTCGCCGACCTTGACCTCGCTGAGGCCGATCGTCTGCTCCGAGCCATCGCGGACGACCCGCGCGGTGTCGGGCGTGAGCTGGACGAGCTGCTGGATCGCCCGCTCCGCGCCCGAGGCGGTGCGGCGGACGATCTGCCCGAAGACGACGAGGATGAAGGCGAGCCAGCCGGCGGTGACATACTCGTTGATCGCGATCGAGGCGATGATGGCGAGCGCGGCGAGGCTGGAGCTGCTGACGTTGCCGGTGCGGACTTCCTGGATCGCCGCCCAGAAGAGCGGCAGGCCCAGGACGATGGCGCCGATCATCGCGGGGATCGAGGAGACCTCCTTGGGGAGGCCGTCGATGAACTGCATGACGGTCGAGGCGAGCACGAGCACGCCGCCGATCAGCGTGAAGACGATCCAGCGCTCGATCGAGACCTCGTGGTGGCTGCAGCACTGGACCGTATCGAGCCCGGTTTCGGGGCCGTGGTCGTGCTTGTGATCGTGCGTGTGGTCGTGGGCGTGATCGTGGGCGTGATCGTGGGCGTGATCGAGAGTGGGCATCGAGGGCGGCTCCACGGGTGGACGGAAGGAGAGAGGGGGTCGCTGACAGATCCCCACAGGCTCGTGCAGAGCCACGAGCCTGTGGCACGGGCGAGTGCCATAAAACGGGTCGAAGCCTAGGCGGCCGCGTGTGAAATCGGGACTCGGACAAGTGCCGAACGGCCCCGGGTCCCGCCGCGGCGTCTTAGCATACGGCCAAGCCGCCGGGCGGGTTCAGAACCCGTGCACGCGGACCACACTCCGACAGGGAAGGACCGACCGGATGACGCCCAGCAAGGCTGCTTCAAAGAAGGATGGCCTCCCCACCGTGGCCGTGGTCGGGATCGGGCAGATGGGCCTGGTCTGCGCCGGCCTGCTCGCGACGACCGACCCGGGCGAGGTGCCCGGCCCCGCCGCCCGGGGCGACACCCTCAGCCGGCCCGTCGCGGTCCGGGCCTGGGGCCACGACCCCGAGGAGGTCGGCCGGATCGCCCAGACCCGGACCAGTTCGCGGCTGGAGAACTTCGTCCTCCCCGATTCGGTGGTGGTGACGACCTCCGATGCCGAGGCCCTGAAGGATGCGGACTTGATCGTCTCGGCGGTGCCGGTGCAGTTCATCCGCGAGACCTGGGAGCGGCTGGCCGGGCATGTCCCGCCGCGGGCCGGGGTGGTGTCGGTCTCCAAGGGGATCGAGACCTCGACGCTGATGCGGCCGACGCAGATCATCGCGGATGTGCTGCGGAAGACGGGGAGGGATGATCCCGATGGCCCGGCGCGGCGGCTGGGGACGCTCTCTGGCCCGACGATCGCGGCGGAGCTGGCCCAGTGCCTGCCCGCGGCGATGATCGCGGCGAGCGATGATGAGGCGTTCGCGCGGGAGATCCAGAGCCTGTTCATGTGCCACTGGCTGCGGGTGTACACCAACACGGACTTGCTGGGCGTCGAGCTCTCGGGCGCGGTCAAGAACGTGATCGCGATCGCGGCGGGCATCGTCGACGGCCTGACGGCGGGGAACAACGCGAAGAGTGCGCTGCTGGCGCGGGGGCTGGCGGAGATCACGCGGCTGGGCGTGGCGATGGGCGCCACGCCCGACACCTTCTTCGGGATCGCGGGCGTGGGCGATCTTGCGACGACCTGCTTCAGCCCGGAGGGGCGGAACCGCTCCTGCGGCGAAGCGCTGGGCAAGGGCCAGAAGCTCGATGAGTACCTCAAGGGCAGCCAGCATGTGGTCGAGGGCGTGCAGACCGCCAAGAGCGTGATGGCGCTGGCGGAGAAGTACCGCATCCCGATGCCGATCACGCAGGCGGTGCACGCGGTGCTCTTCGAGAAGGTGGACCCGATCGAGGCGATCGGGATGCTGATGAGCCGGGATCCGAAGGCGGAGCGGGTGGGGTAAACAGACGCGGAATCCCGCGCGGGCAGTGCCGGTCTTGATGGAACTTCAACGCGGGATTTCCCGGGGCGACGGTATAGTGCCTCGCATGAAGCGGCGATGGCGTGTGTTCGGCTGGCTCGGCGCGTGGTGGACGATGCTGCTGGCATCGCTGGGTGGGTGCTTTGTGAGCCGGTCGGGGCGGGTCGCGGCGGAGGCGCCTTCGGCGGAGATCACGTGGCCGGAGCGCGACCTCGGAGCGGTGCGTCCGCTCGCGGAGGCGACGCCGGAGGAGATCAATCGGCTATCGCTGGCGCAGGGCGCCGACCCGTCATCGCTGGAGTCGGCGCAGCGCGACAAACTCGATGAACCCGAATACCGCATCGTGTCGCGGCGGCTGACCTCGACCGGGCTCCTCCGCGTGTACGACAGACGGGTCGATGACAGCGAGGAAGCGAAGATCAGCCGCGACTTCATCCGGTTCGTCGAGGCGATGCTCTTCGGCTTCACACCCAACGCCACCTTCCTGACCTCGCGCGACCGGCCCGACGGCGTCGCCCCCCGCCGCCCGACACTCACGCTCAAGCCCGATGCCGACGGTTCGCTGGTGATCGACGGCAACGACATCGCCGAGAACATCCGCCTGCGCGAAGGGATCGACATGATGATCCCGCCGCGGCAGGACGGCCCCGTCCGCGGCGTGATTCTCCACTTCACAGCGCTCTTCGGGAACAAGTACGAGACCCGCGTGCTACAGCAGCTCCGCGAGGCCGGATGGGTCGTGTTCGACATCAATACCGCGGTGGGTATCCGGCCGCCGCCAGTGCCAGAGCATCTCGCCGCGGCGGAACCGATCGTGGCGCGGCTCCGCGAGATCCGCGAGGAGTTCGAGGCCGCGACGACCGTCGAGAAGATCATGGCGCCCGGGTTCGAGCTGCCGCGGACGCGGCCGGAAGAGCTCGAGCTGATGCGGACGCTCATCGATCTGCGGCGGCCGTCCTTCCAGGCCTGCCCGGGCGCGGACCTCGAAGCGCTCGGCCGCGAGATCGCGGGACAGGTCGATGATCTGCTCGCGGAGAACGCGTACGCGGCGGAGGCGGTGCTCGAGTACATCGATGCGGAGCGGCCCGAACTCGCGGGCAAGCCGCTGGTCGTGATCGGCTTCAGCGCGGGCGCGCTCGCGACGCCGGCGGTATGCGCCCGCCTGGGCGATCGTGTCGATGCCGCGATCCTGATCGGCGGCGCTGCGGATCTCTTCGCGGCCTCGCAGGAGAGCACGCTGATGGACGGCGGGATCCGCATCCGCTGCGGGCACAACTTCGTCGACCCCAGAACGATCGAGGCGATCCACCGGGCCTACCTCGCGCACACAACGCTCGACCCTATCAAGACCGCCCCGCTGCTCGCGGCGACGCCGACGCTGGTGATCCGCTCGGATTCGGACGAGTGGGTCCCCGCGAGGCACGGTCGGCTCTTGGTCGAGAAGCTCGGCAAGCCCGATGTGCAGACGCTCTATGGCGGCGGTCACATGATCCTCTTCTGGCGGTTGCCCGGGCGGGCGCCATCGATCCTGCGGTGGCTGGATCGGGTAACCGTGCCTCCGGCGGCAAGTGGGGATGCGTGATGAGTGTGACGGCTGTGATGCGTTGCGTCGTGCTGATGGCCGGATGCGCGGCGACGGTCGTGTCTTCGGGGTGCTTCGTGAGCCGGACGGGCGCGGTGGCGGCAGCGCGGCCGGGTGATCCCGGGCTCGTGTGGCCGGAGCGCGATGTCGACGCTGTGCGGCCTTACGCGGAAGCGACGCCCGCCGAGATCCGGCGCGGTTCTGTGCCCGATGGTGTCGAACTACCGGACGACATGCGGGCCTTTCTGGATCAGGTCGATTATCGCTTCGATTACTGCAAGATCGTCGGCAATGGGATGCTGCGCCGCTATGTGCGCGGTGAATCGACATCGCTCGAAAGGGACGGCAAGCTGCAGATCTGGGCCGCGATTGAACTGTTGCTCGAGGGTTTTCTGCCCAACGCGGAGTTTCTGAGTTCGGAGTTGCTCGTGAGCGAGCCGAACGGGTACGCGTTGCTGCAGGCGAGATTCCCTGCTGAACCGACGCCCGAAGCGGCCGCCGAAGATCCTGTGGTCACAATGCGGGAGCGCATCGCGTTTCAGCGGGGAGTCAGCCTCTACCTGCCCGATGCGGGCGACCGGCCCGCGCGCGGGGTGATTCTGCACTTCGCGGCGTTGTACTGGAATCCTTACGAGATGCTCTTCCTTCAGAGGATGCGTGAGGCGGGGTGGGAGGTGTTCAGCATCAAACCGATCTCTGAGGTGACACCGCCGTTGGTGCCCGAGCACATGGCGGAGGCGGAGGTGCTCGAGTCCCGGCTTCGGTCCATCCGGGATGCACTGAAGAGCGAGATGACGCATGAGAACATGATGGATCCGGCGTGGCATCCAACGGATCGCTCCGCCGAAACGAAGAAACTCCAGTGGCGCATCAAGGCGTTGGTCGCCCGTTTGTTTCAGGCGTGCCCGGGGGACGATCTCAGCGGCGTGGGCGCGGACATCGCAGCCCGCGTGGACAACCTGCTCGCCGAAAGTGCATACGCGGCGGAGGCGGTCGTCGGGTATATCGATGCCGAGCGCCCGGACCTGGTGGGCAAGCCGCTGGTCGTCATGGGCTTTAGCGCGGGGGCGCTTGCAGCGCCGGCGGCCTGTGCACGGCTCGGTGAGCGAGTGGATGCCGTCGTGCTCATCGGCGGAGGCGCGGATCTCTTCGCCATCTCTCAGGAGAGCACGCTCACGGATGCGGGCGTGCGCATCCGCTGCGGGTTCAACTTCGTCGACCCTAGGACGATCGAGGCGATCCACCACGCCTACCTCGCCCACACAACGCTCGACCCCATCAAGACCGCCCCGCTGCTCGCCGCGACACCGACGCTGGTGATTCGCTCGGATTCGGATGAGTGGGTGCCGGCGCGGTACGGGCGGCTGCTGGTCGAGAAACTGGGCAGGCCCGATGTGCAGACGCTCTACGGCGGCGGGCACAAGATCCTCTTCTGGCGGCTTCCCGGGCGGGCGCCATCGATCCTGCGGTGGCTGGACCGGGTAACGCCCGATGCTGCGGGTGAAGATTCCGCCGCAGCGCGGTAGTGTGTACCGCCGCGGCGGCTCCGCCGCGGGCCTTGGGTGCAGTGTTCAATCCCGGTCCGATCTCGCAGCGCCGTCACACCGCAGCGTGGAGTTTCGCCCTCATGCAGCATCGCCATCTGATCGTCGCTTTGACCGCCGCTGTCCTGGCCGCCGCGGCGTGCAGCCCCGCGCAGACCGCCCCGCCGCGGCCGGGCAACACCGAGGGCTTCACGCTCGACACCGCGATCCCCACGCCGCGGCAGGTCCTCGGGCACGACCTGGGTCAGCGCTTCACACGGTCCGATGAGATCCTGGTCTACATGCGGGCCTTGGCCGCGAAGAGCGACCGCATCCGCATCGAGCCCTACGGCAAGAGCGTGCAAGGCCGCGAACTCGCGATCGTGACGATCAGCGCGCCAAAGAACCTCAAGAACCTCGATGCGATCCTCGAACGCAATCGGAAGCTGGCGGACCCCGCGACATCCGCGGCGGAGGTTGACCGCATCACGGCGGAGAACCCCGCGATCGCGTGGTTCAGCAACAGCGTGCACGGAAACGAGACCTCGCCCGCGGAATCGTCGATGCAGCTCGCGTATCTGCTCGCCGCGGCGACCGACAAGGACATTGTCGATGCGCTCGACAAGGTCGTGCTCGTCATCGACCCGTGCCTCAACCCCGATGGGCATGACCGCTATGTGAACTGGTTCGCGAACACGGTGGGCGAGAACCCCGACCCCAACCCGGACTCGGCCGAGCACAGCGAGCCCTGGCCCGGCGGGCGGACGAACCACTACTACTTCGACCTCAACCGCGACTGGCTCTGGCTGGTGCAGCCCGAGAGCGCACAGCGCCTGCCGATCTACCGCCGCTACCTGCCGCAACTGCACATCGACCACCACGAACAGGGCCACAACCACCCGTACTTCCTCGGCCCGGGCGATGATCCGTACAACACCAACATTCCCGCGGAGACGCGGCGGTGGGTTGAGAAGTATGGGCGGGCCAACGCCGAGGCCTTCGACCACTGGGGCTATGTCTACTCGACCAAGGAACGCTTCGACTACCTCTACCCCGGCTACTGCAAGGTGATGCCGGTGTACCACGGCGCGGTGGGCATGCTCAGCGAGAAGGCGGGGCACACGCGGTCCGGGCTGGCGATCGAGCTTCGCCCCGGCAAGCTGCTCACGCTCGAGGAACGCATCCGTCACAACGTCGCGCTCGCGCTGAGCAACTTCCTGCTGACAGCGCAGGAGCGCAAGGGCCAGCTCGAGCGGTTCCGCGCGTTCTTCGCGGATTCGGCCGCGGGCGTTCTCAAGGAGAAGGAGGGCGCGCCGGCCGCGTTCATCATCAGCGGTGACAACGCGCCGGAGCGGATGGCGGAGCTGCACACACTGCTGGCCGCGCACGGGATCCAAGCCGAGCGAACGACGGCGGATGTAGAGGTCGAAGGGCTGGTTGAGTACGCACACGCCGCGCGGAATGCCGCGGGCGCGGGCGTTGAGCAGCCGGCCGCGACCAGTGGCGGCGCCGAGGCAGAGAAGGCCGAACCGACGCGAACCACCGTCCCCGCCGGCTCGTGGATCATCCGCACCGCGCAGCCGATGGGCCGCCTGGTCGTCACGCTTTTCGAGGCCGACCCGGTGGTGACGGACCCGGACACGTATGACATCACGGCGTGGAATGTGCCGCTGAGCTTCGGGCTGTCGGGGTGGGTCGCGAAGGATGCGCCCGATGTGAAGACCAAGCCGGTGCGGCGGGCGGAGCACGCCGCGGCGAAGGTCACGGGTGATGCGGCGCGGGCGACGGCGCTGATCATCGACGCCGGCGGCGATCACCTCGCCCGGGCGGCCGGTGTCCTCGCGGACATGAAGGTGTTCGCGCGGTTCTCCGCCGAGCCGGTGCGGGTGGGCGAGGATCACTTCGCCGCGGGCAGCCTGATCGTGCACCGCTCGGAGAACGAGCACACGGACCTGGAAGCGGTCG
>JBDZUZ010000012.1:34588-47969 GCA_040255445.1 Planctomycetaceae bacterium
CGCCGCGGCGGATGTCTCGTCGCGCCGGCTCGCGGCCGGCATGCCCGATGACGGCCCCGCGCTGGGCAACAACGGGAACGCGCACCTGAAGCCCGTGCGGGTGGCGATCCTGCGCGGGCCGGGGACGGATTCCTACAGCTTCGGGCAGCTCTGGCACCACCTCGACCAGCGGGCGCGGGTGCCGTACTCACAGATCAATGTCGATGAGTTCCGCTCGGCGGACCTGTCCGGGTTCAGTGTCGTGATCATCCCCGATGTCTCGGGCGCGTTCGGCGCCGAGCTGGGTGACAGCGGCAAGAGCAAGCTGAGCAGTTGGGTCCGCGATGGCGGCACGCTGATCGCCGTTGATGCCGGGGCCCGCTGGGCCGAGCGCGAGATCCTCGCGCTCAAAGACGACAAGAAGCCCGAGAAGGAGGAGCCGCTCTCGGAGCTCACCTGGGAGGAGCGGCGTCAGCGCGACATCGAGACGCGCGTGCCCGGGCCGCTCGTGCGGGCGGACCTCGATGCATCCCACCCGCTCGCGCGGCGGATGGGTTCGTTCGTCGCCTTGCTCAAGCGGTCCGATGCCGCGCTGATCGCGGGCGATGACACCTTCATCGTGGCGCGATACCCCGATTCGCCGCGGCTCGGCGGCGTGCTGCACGAGCGGCCGCGGCAGAAGATCGCCGGCAAGCCGGCGGTGACGCACACCTATGCCGGCCGCGGCAGCGTGATCCTCTTCGCCGATGACCCGGGCATCCGCGGCTTCCTGCACGATGCGATGCGGCTGGTCGACAACGCGATCGTGTTTGGGCCGAGTCTGCGCGGGATGCAGTGATAGCCGGGTGCGAGGCGGGCCGAGCGGCGGATCAGACGGCGGCTACTTCGGGAGCACGCCCGCGCTGCGGAGATGTTCCACAAAGCTCACCCAGTACTCGTCCTGATCGGCGAGGACGCTGTTGTGCGTGCCGTTCATTTCGATGAGCGTGCTGCCGGGCGTGATCGTATTGAGCCGTTCACCGTGGGCGAAAGGGACGATCTCGTCCTGGCGGCTGTGAATGATCAGGACCGGCGCATCCAGCGTGGGCAGGATCTCATCGGTGCGGAAGGGGTTCTTCACGAGGAAGGCCGGCGCACCGTATCCCGCGGCGAAGGCAACGACACTCAGGAACGGTGACTCGAGCACGAGCGCGGCGGGGGGCGTGCCGCGGTCTTTGAGTCGTGCTGCGACCTGCGCCGCCGCGGCCGAGCCCAGCGAACGGCCGTGGAGCACGATGCGGGAGGTGTCGACCCCGCCCCGGGCCGCCTTCTCGGCCTGCTCTATCAGCGTCATCGCCGCGGCGGTGATCGACTTCTGCGACGGCTTGCCTGCAGAGCGGCCGTAGCCGGGGTATTCAACCAGCAGCACATGCAGGCCCATGAGCGAGTAGACCTGCGCGAGTTCAAGCTGGTCGTCGATGAGTTCGGCGTTGCCGTGGAAGAAAACGACGAGGGGCGCGGGCGAACCATCGGGATTGGGGAGCGCGGCGTTGATGAGCCAGGCTTCGACCCCGGATCTGTTCGCGTCCTCGGCCCCGCCGGTCCACAGCCGCTGCACTTGCCTGGGGATCACCGCATCAGGCAGCGGTGTGCCGGTCATCCTCCGCGGAAAGAGGATGCTGTCCTGCATGAAGTAAAGCGAGACCCCCCAGAAGACATAGCCGATGCCCAGAAGCATCGACAGCCGAACGAGGCGCCGCGCGATGCGTATGCGCAGCGGCGGCTTGGGCGTGTTCGCCTCCGTCCCATCCGCCGCGTTGTGCCCCGCATCACTCATCAATCGCTCTCACTCGTCCCGCCAACCGTGACCGACGGCTCGGGCGCCACCTCCCACGCCGCGCCGCACTCCGGGCAGGTGATGATCTCCCGGTCGCGGTCATCTGTTCCGCCCGGCCTGTCAGGCTCCATCGCGCCCTCCAGATCCTCGAGCGGGTAACCGCACTGCGCACAGTACCCCTCCCCCACGATCGCCCACGCCCGCATCGCCGCCATCTTCCGGCTGAAGACAACGAGCAGAACCGGCGCTGCGGCGATCGGCGCGATCGTAATCGCGATGCCCATGACATACCCCGAGACCTGGCCGAGCAGCCCCGTGATCAGGATCGGCAGCCCAACCGCGGCGATCAGCAGCAGCGCGAAGGCGACGACATAGGTCGGCAGCCAGTGCTGGATCGCGGCCTTCGACCACATCCGCCGCGAGATACTCCGGCGGGCCCGGCCCGAGGTGTCGCGGTCGGCCTGCAGGCGGCCGCGGAGCTCGCTGAATTCGAGCACGCGCGTGCGCTGACCCCGCGCATCGCGGATGATCGGCGCGAACACACCGCCCGCCCCGCGCTCGGAAACAGGCCGTCCCGCGTCACCCACCGGTCGCCGACCCCGACCGCTCGAAGTTGTCGAACCGCTGGAAGGACTTCACATCGTCCTCGCTGGGCGTGCTCGCCTTCCACGCCGCTTCGTAGAGCGCCGAGAGCATCGAAGCGCCATCGGCCATGCGGACCTCGACGAATCGCTTGCCTTCAAGCTGCTCGAAAGCGCCCTTCTGTTCGAGGATGTACAGTGGCTCGACCTCGCGGAACGAGCGGCGGATGTGCTCGAGGATCTCGGGCCACGGGTTCATCGGGTCGGCGATCGTTATGCTGAAATCGCAGTGCGGCTTCACATCCGCGGCGGTGATGCGGTGCTTGCGGATGACGCCGCCGTCGATGAACGAGTGGATGCCGCGGTCGGTGGTGTAGTTGTTGGGGTTGGAGCCGACCCAGCCGTGGTGGTGCGTCGTGGTGTGCAGCGGCTGGGCGGTGTCGCCGACGAAGTGGGCCATGATGCCCATGTGGTGCATCGCGGTCTGCCTGGCCATCTGCAGCTGATCCGCCCGCGCCGGGTCGTTGATCTGCTCGAGCACACGGACGACGCGGAACGCCGAGACCAGCTTGCCGTACTCCTCCGCGCTCGCGTGCGCCACGAACCCCGGCCACTCGTTGGTCTTGGCCTGGTCCGTGGCGGGGTTGACGGGCTTGCCCTTGAAGTTCGAGCCGGCGCGTTCCTTGGCGAGGACCATCTGCTTCACGAACTCGTGCCGCAGCGGCGACATCGTCTCGAGCGTGAGGCCGTAGGGCCCGAGATCCTCGACATCGAGGTAGTGATCGGGGTTGTTCAGGTGCGTGAGCTGCGGCGCCCGCACGCCCCGCCAACGGTCGGGCGTGCACGACTGGTCCGCGATCATGAACTTGGCCTGCGGCGTCCGCAGCCACGCGGGCATGTCACTTGGCAGCCCTTCGATGGCGAGCACGGTGATGGCGCGGTGGCCGACGGCGTCCCAAGCAAGGGCGGGGAGCGGGACACAGGCCAGGAACGCGGCAAGGACTCGGGAGAATCGACGCATCGGTGGGGTCGCCTCGGTGTGGGATGATGCCGGACCGCGGCGGGAACTGCCGCGGAGGATCATTGCACCGATCGCGGGGGCCGGAACCGATCCCGCCTCGGCTCAGCAGAGCGTCTATAAGGTGGACCAGCCCGACAGGACCCCAACGCGATTGCAACGGGTGCGGCGTACCCGCGAGCCATGACCGGCCGGCTCTGAGCTTGCCGGGCTGTTCGTGTGTCCGTTCCAGCCTCGCCCGACCCGGATGATCAGCTCGAAGCCCCGCCGCGATTCGTGTTCGCCTCGATCTGCTTCTGGCACAGCGCCACCTGCGCGCTGAGCTTGAGGGCGAAAGCACGCCCGCTCCCAATCACGTAGCCAAGGACCGCTCCAACCCCCAACCCGACAAACCCCGCCGTGGCGCGATCGATCAACAAGAGCAGCGCATCGTTCGCGACCAGAAACGCCACACCTCCGGCGGCGGCAACGACGAGTGTCCAAAGGACAATCATCAGATTTGCACGGAAGTACAAAGCATCAGCGAACCTCTGAAGAACCTTCGGGTCATAGCGGGCCATAGGCACCCCTTTCGAGCCGGCAGTTTGCCAACCGCAATTACCAAAAGTCAACTCGTGATAGGGTCCCGGTGCACACGAACCCCCGGACGATACCGTCCGGCATGGGCAGAAGGGTCAAGGCAAGGGACACGGGGGCTATGGGGTCATGGGGGGAGCGGCGTGTCGGCCTACGGCTGTCGCGATGCGATGATCGGCGGCCCCGGCGAAGCAACGCGGCAGGGAGGCGCCGGCGGCGCTGCTGGCGTGAACAGCGGCCCGGGCAGCGAGGGCGTGACAGGGCTGGCAGATACACACCGCGAGCCCCGCGGGCGATAAGCGGGCGTAGCTCCGCCCACTCCGCAGGGACGCACGCGTCAAGATTTCTCTTGCGTGGTACGTGTTTCCGGGTACGTTGCCGGATGGAGAGTTACGGCGCCTCGCAGGCGCCCGGAGAGAGAGATACCCAATGCTGCAGAACCGGTCCGCTTGTGCCGTGCGTGGTGTTGTTGCCGCTGTCGCTCTTGCCGGTTCCGCGGCGGTCGGGCAGGTCGTACCGATCGAACTGACACCTACAGATGTGTCGTCGACCTCAGCCGTGGTGTTCTCCGCACTCCCCACCGACAATCCGGCCGTGTTCGCCTTCTCCGGCGATGTCCGCGGCGTGGACTTCGACCGGTACCCGGACGCCACCCCGATCCCCTCGGGCACAACGCTGACCAACCAGTTCGCGCCGCTCGGCGTCCTGATGAACAGCATCCGTGTCAGCAGCAGCGTGTACGGCGGGCCAGCCTCACCCCCCAACGCGACCTTCTACGACCAGGGGCACATCTTCACCTTCAGCGTCCCGGTGAGCGCGGTTGGGATCATCAACACCTCGCCGGACCGGGATTTCATCGAGCTTTGGAGCGGCCCCGACCGAACAGGCACGATGCTGCTGCGCTTCCGAGATCAGGAGGCCGCGGCCACCCCGAACTTCAACGTCGACCGGTTCCTCGGCGGCCGGAGTATGGACCCGGCCGTCACGATCGGATCGATATGGATCGGGAACGCTTCGGGGAATCTCGAACTCGACGAACTGATCTTCGAGATCGCCCCGCCGGTGTGTCCCGCGGACTGGGACGGCTCAGGCGGTATCGATGGCGATGACATCGGCGCCTTCTTCGTCGACTGGCAGGCGGGCACGGCCGACATCGATGGCTCGGGCGGCGTCGACGGCGACGACATCACCATCTTCTTTGACCACTGGCAGGCCGGCTGCTGAAGCCGCTGCGACACCGAAACGACGCGAGAACCCGACGCGGAGGCTTCGTCGCCGCCGTTCTCGTTGCGCTCAACATATCGTGGGGTTGAGATGTCGCTGCCCCCCACCCCCATCATCATCGGCCCCACCGCCAGCGGAAAAACCGCCCTCGCGGTCGATCTCGCCCTCGCCTTGATCGCCCGCAACACCCCCGCCGAGATCATCACCGCCGACTCCATGCAGGTGTACCGCGGAATGGACATCGGCACCGCCAAGCCCACCACCGAAGAACGCCGCGGTGTGCCGCATCACTTGATCGACATTGCCGAGCCCGCCGAGACCTTCACCGTCCACCGCTGGCTCCAGCTCTGCAACCAGCTCATCACCGACCTCCGCGGTCGCGGCGTGCTGCCGATCGTCGTCGGCGGCACACACCTTTACATCAAGGCCCTCCTCGACGGACTCTTCGAAGGCCCCGGCGCCGATGATGCGCTCCGCGAGCGGCTGCGGGCCGAAGGCCTCCCCGCCCTCCGCGCCCGCCTCGAACAGATCGACCCCGCCGCCGCGGCCCGCATCCACCCCAACGATGAGCGCCGCACGATCCGCGCCCTCGAAGTCTTCGAACTCACCGGCAAGCGGCTCAGCGAGCACCAGTCGCAGTGGAAGGACGATGCGTCCGTAACCTCCACCGACCGCGTGCTGATCGGCCTCGACTGGCCGACCGAAGCCCTTAACCGCCGCATCAACCAGCGCGTCCGCGACATGTTGACGGCCGGCCTGCTCGATGAGGTCCACCGCCTCGCGGCCGATACCGGTGCCCCCGACGCCGCCCTCGGCCCCACCGCCCGCGAGGGCCTGGGCTACAAGCAGCTCCTCGCGCACCTCGCCGGCCGCGGCAGCCTCGAAGACGCCGTCGAGGCGATCAAGATCGAAACCCGCCGCTTCGCCAAGAACCAGCGGACCTGGATCCGCCGCCTCCGCATCACCCCCGGCAGCCTCTTTATTGATGCGGAATCCACGCCCCGCGAGCGGTGGGTCGCGCTGGTGCTCGACCGGCTGGGGGTTCAGGAACGCTGATTCGGCCGCGGGAGAGCGGATGCCGCAGTCCGCCATACCCCTGTCACGAACCCGCCGCACCCCGGCATCGAACACTAAGTCCCACCGGCGTCGCAGAATCCCCTAAAAAGGGGTTGTCGCTTGACAAGGCCGCCGAGTCTTCCTTTCCTGTCCCTCACCCCTGGATCGCCATTGCGGCATCCTGTTCCTATCCTGTTTGGGTTCGGACTCCTCTCCTCATGGCGAAACGCTCGGGCAACTCGGGTCGCGGCGGTAAAGGCCGCGTCACACGCTCGTCCTACACGGCCGGCTCGGCCAAGGGCAAGCAGCTCGTCATCGTCGAGTCGCCCAGCAAGGCCAAGACGATCAACAAGTACCTGGGCAAGGACTACATCGTCCTCGCCAGCGTCGGGCACATCCGCGACCTGCCCAGCCGCAACCCCAAGGGCGTGAAGCGCCCCGTCCCCGGCGTCGATCTCGAGAAGGACTTCCGCCCCGACTACGAGGTCACCGAGGGCAAGGACAAACTGATCAGCGATCTGAAGCGTGCCGCCAAGGACGCCGCGGATGTCTGGTTCGCAACCGACTTGGACCGCGAAGGGGAAGCCATCGCGTGGCACCTCGCACAGATCATGGGCGTCGAACCCAAAGAGGCCAAGCGGGTGATCTTCGCCGCGATCACCAAGAGCGAGATCGACAAGGCCTTCAACAACCCGCACCCGATCGATATGGACCGCGTGAACGCGCAGCAGGCGCGGCGAATCCTTGACCGCATCGTGGGCTACCAGGTCTCGCCGCTCCTGTGGAAGAAGGTGGCGCGGGGGCTGTCGGCGGGGCGTGTGCAGTCTGTCGCCGTGCGGCTGGTCGTCGAGCGTGAGCGCGAGATCCGCGCCTTCATCCCCGAGGAATACTGGCAGATCGGGGCGAACTTCACGCCCGAGGTCGCCAAGGCCGCGGGCCTCGCCGAGCAGTGGTCGCGGATGATGGCGGCCCGCGATGAGAAGGGCAACGCCCCGACGATCAAGAGCCAGAACGCTTGGCTGGGCGAGCACGGCGGTATCCGCGCTGAGCTCGTCGAGATCGGCGGCGAGAAGTTCGAACTCAAGGCCGGCGGTACGGAAGGCGATGCACCCGACCTCTCCGGCCGCGCCACCGAGATCGCCAGGCTCGCGGGCCTGACCGACATCAAGTCGAGCGTGAAGGAAGACGCCAAGGCCAAGGGCCCGGCGAAGTTCGTCCGCTCGCTGACCGGCCGCGTCGACCCCTCGACCAAGTACACGATCACCTCGATCGAGACCAAGCGCACCACGACGCGTCCGTCGCCGCCCTTCATCACCTCGACACTGCAGCAGGCCGCGAGCAGCCGCATGGGCTTCGCCGCGCAGCGCACGATGCGCACCGCGCAGCAGCTCTATGAAGGTATCGAGATCCCCGGCGAGGGCCCCGTTGGCCTCATCACCTACATGCGTACCGACTCGACGAACCTCTCGAAGGAAGCTGTCGAGATGGCGCGTGGGTACATCAAGAAGGCCTACGGCGACAAGTACCTGCCGGAGAAGCCCAACAGCTACACGTCGTCGAACAAGGCCGCGCAGGAAGCCCACGAGGCGATCCGCCCCACCAGCCTCGACTACCCGCCCGCGAAGGTGAAGAGCGCGCTCTCCGCCGACCAGTTCCGCCTCTACCAGATCATCTGGGAGCGGTTCCTGGCCTGCCAGATGGTGCCGGCGCAGTGGGACTCGACCGCGGTGCTCATCACCGGCGGCAAGGACCCATCGCGTCCGCTCACCTTCCGCGCCACCGGCCGCGTGCTCGTGTTCGATGGCTTCTACAAGGCCACCGGCGTCCCTTCGGGCGGCGATGAGCAGAACCTGCCGAAGCTCACGGAGAAGGCGCCGGTCGCGCCCTTCGCGATCGAACCCGCGCAGAAGTTCACCAGCCCGCCCGCCCGCTACAGCGAAGCCTCGCTAATCAAGGTGCTCGAGAGCGAGGGCATCGGCCGCCCCTCGACCTACGCCTCGATCATCGGCACCATCCAGGACCGCAGCTACGTCGAGCAGATCGACCGGCGCTTCTACGCGACCGATCTGGGCGAGGTCGTCACCGACAAGCTCATCGAAGCCTTCCCGGGCATCATGGACCTGGGCTACACCCGCGACATGGAGTCGCAGCTCGACCAGGTCGAGGAAGAAAACCTCGACTGGGTCGAGATGCTCCGCAACTTCTACGGCCCCTTCGAGAAGGCCCTCGAGACCGCGGAAGAGACGCTCAAGCACGCCAAGGCCGAGGTCGTCCCCGCGCCCGAGGAGTACAAGTGCCCCGAGTGCGGCTCCTCGCTGGTGTACCGCTTCGGGAAGAACGGCCGCTTCCTCTCCTGCTCCCGCTATCCGGACTGCAAGCACGCCAGCCCGGTCGACCGCGAGGGCAAGCCCAAGCCCGCGGCGGAAACCGTCGATGTCGCCTGCCCCAAGTGCGGCGGACCGATGACCAAGCGCGTCGGCCGCTTTGGGCCGTTCCTGGGCTGCGCCCGCTACGGCGACAAGAAGAACCCGTGCGACGGCATCCTCAACCTCGACAAGAAGGGCAAGGTCACCGCGCCCAGCCAGCCCCCGCTCGAGACCGACCTCCCCTGCCCCAAGTGCGAAGCGCCCCTCAACCTCCGCGGCGGGGCCCGCGGCCTCTGGCTGAGCTGCTCGCGCTTCCCCAAGTGCCGCGGCCGCGGCAAGTGGGCCGAGCTGCCCGAGGCCAAGCAGAAGGAACTCGAGGCGAGATTCGCCGAGCACGAGAAGGCCAACCCGGTCCCGATCATCAAGACGCTCTCGGGCAAGCCGCTGACCGACAAGAACGGCAAGCCCCTGCCCGAGGCCCCCACCGCCACAGCGCTCGTGGAAGGCGGCGATGGCGAGAAGAGCCTCGAAGCGGTGGCGGACGAGATCGGCGTGTGATGACGGTCTCACGGGCGGCATGACATGACGGCGCGGGTGCGGTACCCTGCCTTCACCCGATGCCCAATGCGCTGACGCGACCGATCGACACCTTTATCAAGCGGCTGCAACTGCAGCGTGAGTGGGGTCTGATCGTTCTGGGCGCGGTGACGGGCACGGTCACGGGCCTCGCGGCGGTCGGGTTCGCGTGGGCGCTGCACGCGGTCGAACACTGGGCCGGCGAGTTCGCGAAGTCGACACCCCTCTGGGTGCTGCCGCTGGTGCCGATGATCGGCGCGCTGCTCACAGGAATCGTCATCTACTTCTTCGCGAGCGATGCCCGCGGCCACGGTGTGCCGCAGGTGATCAGCGCGGTGGCGACCAAGGCCGGCGTGATCCGGCCGCGGGTGGGCATCGTCAAGGCCATCGCATCGATCCTGACGGTCGGCTCGGGCGGGTCGTCGGGCGCGGAAGGACCGATCGTGCAGGTCGGTTCGACGATCGGTTCCGCGATCGGGCAGCTGTTACACGTCAACCGCGAACGCATGCAGACGCTGGTCGGCTGCGGCGCGGCGGCGGGGATCGCCTCCATCTTCAATGCGCCGATCGCGGGTGTCTTCTTCGTGCTCGAAGTGATCCTCCGCGACTTCTCCGTGCGGATGTTCACGCCGATCGTCGTGGCATCGGTGTTCTCGAGCGCGATCACGCAGCTCGTGCTCGGCGGACGGAACGAAGCGATCTTCCCGACCACCGAGGCGCTGCACGACTACGCCTTCCTCCCCGCCGAGATCCCCAGCTTCGTCCTGCTGGGCCTGACCTGCGCCGCCGCGGCGATCGGTTTCTCGCGGATGCTCCACAAAGGCGAGGACCTCTTCGCGCGCTCGCGCATCCATCCGATCGTGCGGCCCGTCGCCGGCGCTTTCATGCTCGGCGTCCTGGGCATCGGCTTCGTGCTGCTGCAGCAGTCGCAGGGCGGGCCGGTCGCGGGCAGCGAGATCCCGCCCTTCTTCGGCAACGGCTACGGCCCGATCCAGGAGCTGCTCGCGCCCTCGAGCTACATCAAGGGCAGCGAGACCGAGCACATCCTGACTTCGAGCATCCTGCTGCTCGTTGCACTCGCGATCGGCAAGTCCCTCGCAACAACGTTTACTCTCGGCTCGGGCGGCTCGGGCGGCACGTTCGCGCCCTCGCTCTTCATCGGCGCGGCCACGGGCGCCGCTTTCGGCATGGTGCTGGACCGCCTGGGCCTGATCCCCGAGGGCGGCACGCCCGCGCTCCACGCCCTGGTCGGCATGGCCGCGGTCTTCGCCGCGGCGGCCCACGCCCCGATGACCGCGATCCTCATCGTGCTCGAACTCACCCGCGATGTCTACGTGCTGCTGCCGCTGATGCTCACCTCGGTCATCGCGACCGTGCTGGCGCAGCTCATCGACCGCGACTCGATCTACACGTTCCGCCTGCGGCAGGCCGGCCTCGCCGTCGGCTCGGCCCGCGACCTCACGCTGATGCGCCGCATCGCGATCTCGACCGTGCGCCTCACGCCGCTGCCTGCGGGGAAGGTCTACCCCAGCGACCCGCTCAAGAAACTCATCGACCTGCAGGCCGAGCACCACATCCCCGACTTCGCCGTGGTCGATACCGAGGGGCGGTATGTTGGCATGGTGACGGGCGCCGACATCCGCGCTGCCCTCATCGACCGCGAGGCGATCCCGCTCCTGCTCGTCGCCGAACTGGTCCGCTCCGATCTGCCGACCATCTCGCCCGAGGAGACGCTCGACGCCGCGCTCGAGAAGTTCGCAGCGCACGATGTCGCCAGCCTCGCGCTCATCGCGGACCCCCGCGCCGGCCGCCCGGCGGGCCTCATCACCCGCGCCAGCGTGATGGCCCGCTACCAGGAAGCGCTCCGCGAAGATTGATCGATGACCGCCGACCGGTACACGCTCTTCACCGCATCCGCCCGCGGCGCGGCTCCCGCCAGAACACCGCGATGAACGCCGCGGCGAGGATGCACCCGGTCAGGTTCGAGACCAGATCCCAGCCGGTGTTCACATACCCGCCCACATTCGTGTTCGGGATCATCATGACCGCGGCGAACTCGACGACCTCGTTGATCGCGCCCAGGCCCATGCCGATGCAGATCATGCCGATCAGCACGCCAAAGGTCGGTGTGAGCGTGTACCGCGTTGCCGCGCGGAGCGCTTCCCACGAGGCGATCGTCGCCGCGAAGAAGCCGAAGGCGTGCGTCCACTGATCGTACTTGGGGAACCACGCGAACGGCCGGAAGTTGTAGAGCACGTTGTGCGCAGCGCCCTCCGCCGGCGGGCTGCTGGCCATCAGATCATCCGGGATCGGCATGTTGCCCCCCGCCATGTGCAGCCCGCCCCAGATCGCCAGCAGCCAGAGCGCCAGGTTGGAGAGCCCGACGCGCGCGTGCATCCACGCCACCAGCCCGATGCACAGCAGCATGACGATGCCGTAGAAGATGAACTCTTTGTTGCCGTTCAGCAGGGCGTACCCGCCGAAGCCGGCCATGTAGAGAGCGACAAACGCGGTAAGCCCGGGGTGCTTGCGGATCATGTCCGGGAGCGTAGCGGCGCGGGCGCCGCTTCACCGCACCTGCCCCGCTCACTCCTCCAGCGTCTTCTTCCGCCGCAGGATGTGGTGGTAGTGCTGGGCGAAGCGGTGCGCCTCATCGCGGATCGCCTGGCAGAGCCGCAGCCCCGCGTTCTCCCGCCCCAGCCGCACCGGCTCGGACGCCCGCTGGATGTAGATCAATTCCTCCTTCTTCGCGAGGCTGATCACCATCGGCGGCTGGATGTCGAGCGAGTCGAAGGCCTCGAGCGCGGCGTGAAGCTGTCCCAGCCCGCCGTCGATCAGGATGACATCCGGGTAGAGCTCCTGCCCGCTGCCCGCCTCGCGATATCTCCTGCTCACCACCTCGCGGATCGCGCTGTAGTCGTCGTTGCTGACCGTCTGGATGCGGTAGCGGCGGTACTGGTCCTTGAACGGCCGCCCATCGATGAAGCAGACCTTGCTGCCAACCGTCTCGCCGCCCTTGAGGTGCGCAATGTCGATGCCCTCGATGCAGCGGATCGGCTGATCGATTCCCAGCGTCTTCTGCAGACTCCGCAGCGATTTGTCGGGCTCGATGATGATCGCCTCGGTCTCGGGCTGCCACCTGTCGGCACGATCGGCCCGGTGATCGAGCCGCTGGATCGCCGCGATCTGATCGCGAAGCGATGCCGCCTTCTCGAACTTCAGGTCCTTCGACGCCGCCTTCATCTCATCCTCAAGCTCG
This sequence comes from Planctomycetaceae bacterium, assembly GCA_040255445.1. Taxonomy (GTDB): domain Bacteria; phylum Planctomycetota; class Phycisphaerae; order Phycisphaerales; family UBA1924; genus JBDZUZ01. Next base: position 47,040 of record JBDZUZ010000012.1, read on the forward strand.
CGAAGCATCTGGCTGCGCTTCGATCCCAGGAACCGCACAAAGCGGTCGATGTCCTCGCGGTACTCGACAACGCCGATCTTCTCAGCGCACGGCGCGGTGCACTGCCCGATCGAGTACAAGAGGCACGGCCGGAAGTACTTGTTCTTCTCGTCGCCCTCGACGATGTCGAGCTTGCAGGTGCGGAACTTGAAGACCCGCTGCAGGATCTGCACCGCCTCCCGCAGCGCTCCCGCGTTCGTAAATGGGCCGAAGATCTTCGCGCCCTTGATCGAGGGGTCCGAGGGGTTCCGCGTCACGAACACCCGCGGGTAATCCTCCCGCTGCGTCACCGCCAGGTACGGGAAGGTCTTGTCATCCGTCAGCCGCACGTTGAACCGCGGCCGCGTGTCCTTGATCAGGCGGTTCTCGGTGAGCAGCGCCTCCCACTCGCTCTCACAGAGCAGCACCTCGAAGTCGTGCACGACCTCCAGCATCGGCCCCTTCTTGGGGCCAAGCTCCGCCGAGGGCACGAAGTAGGACGACACCCGGTCGGGCAGGTTGAGCGCTTTGCCGACGTACAACACCACGCCCTTGTGGTCCTTCATCAGGTACACACCGGGCGACTTGGCGAGCAGCCGGGATTTCTTCAGGAGCCGATTGAGGCGTTCCTCGCGGTCCTCAGTCCCCCACGCGGGAGGCGGGAGATCGGGCCGGTCGGGCGACCCCGGGCTCGGGGTGTCTTCGGGCACACCGGACTTTAGGAGGCCGCCGGCAGCGTCCGCCGAACGGCATACCGCTGTCAGGCCGCGAGATCGATATCGTCGTCGTTCGCCGCGGGGTCGTCGAACATCCCGCTCCACTTGTCCTTGGGTTGGTGGCGGTTGTGGGTCTTGACCACACGCGCCAGCTGCGCCCCGATGGGCGCGTCAGCTTCGTCGGCCACGACGCGCT
>JBDZUZ010000146.1:0-9539 GCA_040255445.1 Planctomycetaceae bacterium
CATCGGCGTTGCCCGCGATGGCTCGTACACGCTGCTGAGCCGCGGCGGATCGGATCTCACGGCGATCTTCATTGCAGCGAGCCTGGGGGCTCGATGCCGGTTGATCAAGGATGTCGATGGGTTGTACGACCGCGACCCGAAGACCGAGGGCGACACGCCGGCCAGGTGCTACGACACCCTCAGCTACGGCACAGCGCTCGGGCTCGACGGACGCATCGTGCAGCACAAGGCGGTGCGATTCGCGCGGGATCACGGATGCTGCTTTGAGTTGGCCGCGCTGGGGAGCGTGGGCGCCACCGTGGTTGGCGATCTGCCGGATGCTCTGGCTGGCGATGTCGACGGACGGGAACGTGCCGTCCAGGTCGCGGCGGCCCGGCAACGCAGCGCGGGAGAGCTCAGCCATGTCGCGTGACGCGATCGTTGTGGTTGGCGCCACAGGTGCGGTGGGCCGCGAAGCGCTCGCGATTCTGGCGGATCGGGGTGTGCCCTCATCGCGCGTGATTGCCGCGGCGTCGTCGGCGGGGCGGCGGGTGATGTATGGCGATGGGGAGTTGGCGGTGAAGGCACTCGCGGCCGAGCTCTTCGATGCCGCCTCGCTGGCAATCTTCGCCGCGGATGCCGAGACGGCGCGGGTGATGGCTCCGCTCGCGGTTGAACGGGGTTGCACCGTGATCGATAACTCCGCGGCGTTCCGGCTGCACCCGCGGGTGCCGCTCGTTGTGCCCGAGGTCAACGGCGACTCGCTTCGAACGGAGCATCGCCTGATCGCGAACCCGAATTGTTCGGCGGCGATCCTTGTCACTGCGCTCGAACCGCTGCGGGCGGCGTTCGGGGTGGCTTCGATCACGCTGGCGACCTACCAGGCGGTCTCGGGGGCGGGGGCCGCGGCGATCGACGAGTTGTACACGCAGTGCCGCGGTGTGCTCGCCGGCGAGCCGGCCGCGCCGAGCGTGTTCCACGAGCCGTGCGCTTTCAACGTCTTCAGCCACGATTCGCCGGTCGATCCGGAGACCGGGCTGAATGGTGAGGAAGCGAAGATCATCGCGGAGGCGCGGCGGATCTGGTCGCTGCCGGATCTACCGATCTCGCCGGTGTGCCTGCGGGTCCCGGTGGTGCGGTCGCACACGCAGGTGATCGATGTAACGCTGGCTGCGGCGGCGACCGAGGCCGACATCCGGAGCGCGATCGCCGCGGCGCCGGGCGTTGCGCTGATCGATGACCGGGCCGCGAACCGCTTCCCCACACCGCTCAAGGCGACCGGGCGCGATGAGGTGCTGGTGGGGCGTGTCCGCCGCGACCCCTCGGGCGATCCGCGGCGGTGGAGTCTGATCGTCTGCGGGGATCAACTCCGCAAGGGGGCCGCGCTCAACGCAATCCAGATCGCCGAGCGGCTGGGCAAGGTCTGAGCGCAGAATGAACCAATGCAGAAAAGAAGCGCGGCCGCGGCAGGGGTGCCGCGGCCGCGCCGAGGTTGAGACGAGAATCTGTGCGTGCGGCTCAGCAGCCGGTTTCCCAGCGGCCGAAGAAGTAGGTGATGTCGTCGCCGTCGGTTCCGCCGGACTCATCGATGTCGGCGTCGCCGGCCTGCCAATCGATGAAGAAGGCGCCGATGTCGTCACCATCGACGCCGCCCGAGCCGTCCCAGTCGGCCGGGCAGGTCGGGCCACCGGTCACGAACTCGACATCATCGAGCAGGGCGCGGAAGGTGGTGGGGGTGCCGTTGAGCGTGGCGGAGAGGCGGAGCGTGTCGAAGGTGACGCCGCTCATGGTCCAGCGACGCCAGTCGACGATGTCGCGGCGATCGCCGGGGTTGTGGCTGGTGATGACGAAGGACTCGGTCGCGACGACCTGGCCGTCATCGAAGGCCTCGAGCGTGACCAGGATGCCTTCCCACACGAGCTCATCGAGATAGATGAGGTCGAAGGAGGCCTCGCTCACATCGACGCCGGCGGTGAAGGTGACGGTGCAGAGCGCGCCGAGCGAGAGATTCGGGCCGTTGACGTAGGCGCGGCCGAAGGTAAGCGTGTTGAAGGGCGAGATGACCGTCGGGAAGTCGTTGTAGATGTAGGTGGAGTCCTCGATGATCAGCTCGGTGCCGATGTCGGCGGGGGTGAAGGCCTGGCCGTCGGGATTCACACCGTTCAGATTGTTGGTGTCGCTGAAGGTGATGCCGTCGAATGTGAAGGTCTGGCCGTAGAAGCCCTCGGCGAAGCTGTCGAAGTTGCTCGACTGGGCGGAGGCGATGCCGGCGGACGCGGCGAGGGTGGCGATGGCGGCGGCGTGGGTGATCTTCATATGGCTGGCTCCGTGCTGGGCGGCGCAACGCCGCGTGCGTTCGTGGCGGCCGTCGGCCGCGGGGTGTGGCGGATCCCCCCTCTCTGGCGGGGTGCTCCGGGCAGCGTACCCCAGAACGTCTCTCAGAACAAGCAGAAAGATTCAAGTCCCGGCAAAATCAATGTAGTGGCCGCGGTGACCGTTCCTGGGTATGCTCTGTGGAGCGCACTCAGAGACGATCTTGACACAGACTCCCTCCGAGGGGCGGTGAAGAGGGTCGTCCGGGCAGCGGCGAGGACCGATTGATGGATGCTTGGATCGAAACTGGACCCTGGGCCGACATCGCGGCCGATCCCACGCCGGCCCTGCGGCCGGGGGACGCCGCGGATGCGGAGGCCCCGCTTGCTGATTCGGAGCGGGCCCAGGCCGCTTCCATCGGCCGGCGGCTCCAGACCGAGCTCCGCCGCGTCCTTGATGGTCTTCCGCAGAGCGTCCGTGGCGGCAGCGCGCTGGCGCGGCACCTGGGGCTGAACCGGGCGACAGCGCACCGCGTCGCCGCGGCGGCGGTGCCCACGATGGACGATGAGCAGGTGCTGGAGCAGGCGCCGGGCGTGCAGGGTCTACGGCAGTTCATCGATGCTGCGCGGATGCGGGATGCGGACACCGCAGCGCTCGAAGCGCTGGGCGTGGCGGTCGACCGCTTCGAACGATTCATTGATGAGGTCGGCGGCAGCCATGCCGCGCTCCTGCGGCGCCTCGCCGCGCGGACGCCGCGGCGCGATGCCCAGGCTTCCGACCGGAGCGATGTGGCGCTTCGCCAGCGGCTCTTCGCCGGCACCGCGGACTTCCTGGGTCGGTACAGCGACTGCCGCGTCGAGCTCGTCGCACTGCGGCCGAGTGATACGGATGACACGCGGGTCGAGCGGGCGTGGGCGCGCGGCCTGCTCGGGTATCACGCGCGGCCGGGCGCGTTGCCGCTTTCGATCGTGCATGGCTCTGGTGTGCCCGTTGAGCGTGACACCGGTGAGCTCGAGATTGATCCGGCGACACAGGGCGATGCGAACCAGACGGTGGCGCATCAGGTTGTGCTGGAGGCGTTCTCGAGCAAGCCGCTGCCGATCGCGACGGTCCGCGGCGATGATCGCCAGTCGATCGGTGTGATCGAGACCGGCGAGGCGGCGGTGAAGGGCGCGGTCGATGTGATCGTGGGCCACCGCGAGATCGAGTCGATGCTCCGCGCTTCTCTCGAGGAGCGCAAGCGTGATGACATGGTCGTGATGGTGCGCGAAGCGACGCGGTACCTGGTGGCGGATGTCTACCTGCACCGCTCGCTGGCCCGCGGCTGCCTGACCTCGCTCGAACATTACCTGTGGTCGCCCGGCGGCCCGGCGAGCGAGATCCCGGACCGCTGGTGGGACCGCCTGCCGAACCCGCCGCTGCTGAAGGTGCTGGGACCCGGCCTGGCAAACGCAGCGCACGACAAATACTCCAAGCACGCCGAGCTCTCGCGGTCGATGTTCGCCCGCGCCGGCTGGCGTGCGGATGAATTCATCGGGTACCGCTGCGAAGTGGAGTACCCGGCCTGCGGCACGTGCTACGTGGTGCGGATGGATTACGGCGGCTAAGCCCGCCGCGGATTGGACGCACAGTCCAGGGTTTCAAGCACAGGAAAGGGAGAAGCGATGCAGAGCATGCAGAATGGTCGTGGTGTTGTTGCGTTCCGGTTGAGCACGGGGGCGGAGATGTTCGGCGTTGACTGGGTGAAGTAGCGCGGCGGCGTTATTGAGGCTCGAAGGGGATCGGGATCAGATCGAGCCCGCGGACTTTGGCAGCGCGGAGGGCGTGGGCGACATCGGCGCGGAGCCAGAGATTCGGTGCCGGGAAGCCGAGGATCGTCCCGCTCTTCGCGGTTGTGAACTCGCCCTCAATATCGTGCGAACCGACGATCGGCGGGAGTTCATCAACGTTCGCCGCGTGTGCGATCGTTGGATAGCTGCCGGGGATCTCGTCCGCCTCCAGCGAGAGCTCTCCGCATTGATCGCAGCATGACCGTCGGGCATGGTGGTCGATGACCCAGGCCGCGGGGATGCGCTGCATCGGGCTGAGTTGCCACCAGCGCTCCTTGGGCTTTGCCTTGCCGGCAGGTTCAACCTCCCGGCATGCGAGTTCTACATTGCAGGCTTGCTCGATCTCTGTTCGGAGCGAATCCGCGATCAGCCAGACCGTGTTCGACGGCAGCCAGATGCTGCCGATCTTGCCGCACTTGTTCAACTCGGATGCGGCGAGCCGGATCGGCCCGGCCTGTCGTGCACCTGCGCCGCAGGTGCTGCAGACGTGGGATGCATCGACATCGAAGAGATGACCGACGCCGGCGACACCGTCGCGCCCCACCTTGAACTCGATCTCATGGCCGGTGTGTATCGGGCGAAAGAACGGCGCCGTCGCTTGCTCCTCCTGCGTCCACTCCTGGACGATCTTCTCGATCCACCACTCGGGGTGAATCGTGCCCGCGGCGACCGCATCATCCAGCAGGGGCTTGAGGTCGTGATCGATGGGCGCGTGGATCTCGCGGGACGTTTTGGATAAGCGTTGCGAAAGGCGAAGCCCGGACCGCTCGAGCCCCGCCGTCCACTTCGCGAAGGCGGAGTCTTTGCCCTTTGCCGACCTCACGATGTAGTTGCGGAACTCACGCATCGGCGTGCCTGCCTCCCAGTAGTCATTGCCTCACCGCACCCGCAGCATCGCCCGCACGATCGCCTCCGGCTCGCCGCCGAGATTCTCGACCGCCGCGGCGGTGACATCGGTGGTCTTGCAGGCGCGGGCGAAGGCGAAGAAGTCCTTCGGGCGCGTGCTCAGCAGGGTGCGCGTGACGCACTGGGCGAGGTGGTAGGACAGTTCCTGGCGGTCGTCCTCGGGCGAGCGGAAGGTGCTTCCATCGAAGAAGCCATCGAGGCCGATGTCGTACCAGAGGCTGCGGTGCCGGTCGAGCATCTCGCGGTCGAGATGGAAGCGCGATGCGCCGGTGACGCGTTCTTCCATCATCTGCGTGAGCCCCTCCTCGATCCAGATCGGGAGGAAGTAGCCGTTGAGCGCGTGGTGGGCGAGTTCGTGCGCGAAACTCGCCTCGACGGCGTGGCGGAACGCCGCGTTGATGATGATCAGCGGCGGCGCGAAGCTCTGGGTCGGCCAGTACTGGGCCCCGCTGGTGGCGAACTCGCCTTCTTCCGGCCCGGCTTCGCAGACGAAGCTGTAGTAGTCATCGCCGCTGGCGAGCGCGAGCACCGCGATCGGCGGGATCGGATCGCCGCCGCGGATCGGGGTGAGCGATTCGCGGATGCAGCGCATTGATTCTCTGGCCGCGGCCGCGGTCCTCGCGGCGATGTGGCCCTCCGCCGGCGCGAGGCCCTCGACATCGGGCGAACGCCAACGGGTGTACGGGATGGCGAAGCCGCCGGAGAGCACATCGAGCCACGCCGCGGTGAGGGCGCGGCGGGCGTCTTCGATCGGCATCTGGTCTTGCCGCGCGATCGCCCATGCTCCGGCCTGCTGCCAGTCGACACGCGGCAGCCCCTCGTACTCGTAGAGCAACGGCTCGATCTCGGCGGGGTCGATGGTGGGCAATGGCGCTTCCGCCGCCGCGGCGGGTTTGGGGAGGAGGCGGTCGAGGAATCTCTTCAGCATGCGTTCCTCCCGGGGTCGTCTCGCGTCGATCACTTCACCAGCCACACGGGGACGTCGTCCTTGATCGCCTTCGAGGCGGCGAGGAAGAACGCGCAAAGACACTGGGTGGCCATCGAATCCGGATCTCCGGCAACTGGCGCCGCGAGTCTGGCTCGCACCGCTGCATCCTACGCCGGGATGCCGAGGCGGCCGAGCAATGCCGCGGCTTCGGCGTGTGCTGCGGGCAGTGATGCAACCTGCAGCGACGGCGCGGGCATGTCCCGTTTCAACTTCTCGACAGCGCTGCCCAACGCGACCAGCAGCTTCGGATCGATCTCTCCGCCGCCATTGATCTCGATCTGGGGGCCCCCCGGCGCGGCTAACGGAATCAGATCCGGTTCCGTCGCAACGGGGAGGTAGACGCCCAGCCACGCATCGACAGCCTGAATATGCCGCGTTTCGGCTTCGCCCAGGTGCTTCGCGGCGAGCTTCTGCATCGCCGCCCATGCCGGCCAGGGGAGTTCATCAGAGCGTTGAAAGAGGCGGCGTTTCTTCCCGAGATTGAGTGACTGGCCGAAGCGTGTTCTCAGCGCGTCGGTGATCTGCGCGGCGGACTCGCGGTCGAAGATCCTCTCTGGCGGCTCACTGCGGAACTCGAATCCCATGGTGGTGCCCCGATACTTTGTCCTGACTTCCGGTTCCAGCGCGAACCCGCCACAACGGGAAGACGGCGCAGCCGCTCACCGGCCGTCAAGGACGATCATGGAAGGCCGGGTGAAGGACACGACGGCCGGGCGTGCTGCGGCGTTTGTGCTGCGACGCAAGTGCGGCCGCGGTGCTGGTGCGCCTGTTCTGGTCAGCGCTTCTTCGGCCACGGGATCCCCGCCGCCTTCTTGAGCTTCGCCGCCCGCGATCCGTACACCGCCGCGACCACGAGCAGGCCCAGGAAGGCGAGCACCGCGCTGACTCCGATGGGGAACACCGCGGCCTCGATATCGGTATCGCTTCCACCCGAGGCGCCGATCGTCAGACCAACCACGAACGCCGCGGCAAACTCCACGGCTGTGACGCCCAGCCCCGCGGCGATGAGCCACGCCGCGGCCCGCTTCTCCGCCCGGTGCCAGGCGGCGAAGAGGGCGCGATCGACATGGGGGTAGTCGCTGCTGCGGAGACGCTGCAGACGCGGCAGTCGGATCAGGGCGAAGATGCCGAAGACGATCATGACGATGCGGAGCATGCACGGGGTTCCTCAACGCCGCTCGGAAGGGTCTGGCGGTCCGGCGGGTTGGGCCAATATACCGGCCGGTCCGGGCTCGTCAAATGTATGTAAGATTAGATGGGCCGCCCGGGTTCGCCGGCGGCTGTCGCCTGTCAAGGGGCTCGGTGCGCGGGCAGACAGGGATCATCGAGCGAGTGGGGTTGACTAATCCAAGAGCCGGATCGGGCCACCTCACCCCTTCCCCGCCTCCTTCGCCCATGTGTCCTTCAGCGTCACCGTCCGGTTGAACACGGGCTTGCCGGGTTTCGAATCCGGGTCGGTGAAGAAGTAGCCGAGGCGTTCGAACTGCACGTGTTCGCCGGCGCTGAGTGTTGAGAGGTGCGGGTCGACCTTGGCGGTGAGGACTTCGAGCGAATGGTCGTTGAGGTCGGCCATGTAGTCGCCGGTGTCGCCGCCGGGTTCTTCGGTCTTGAAGAGGCGGTCGAAGAGGCGCACCTCGGCATCCGCGGCGTGCTCGGCGCTCACCCAGTGGATCGTGCCCTTCACTTTGCGGGTCGGCTTGCCGTCGGGGCCGAGGGGTGCATCGCCGCCGCGGGTGTCGGGGTCGTAGGTGCAGTGCACGGTGGTCACGTTCCCCGCCGCATCTTTCTCAACGCTCGTGCAGGTCACGAAGTAGGCCCAGCGGAGGCGCACCTCGTTGCCCGGCGCCAGCCTGAAGAACTTCTTCGGCGGGTTCTCCATGAAGTCGTCGTGCTCGATGAAGAGCGTGCCGCTGAAGGGGATCTGCCGCGTGCCGGCGGATGCATCCTCGGGGTTGATCACGAAGTCGAGCATGTCGACCTTGCCCGCGGGCCAGTTGTCAATGACGACCTTGAGCGGGCGCAGCACCGCCATCGCGCGGGGCGCGACCTTGTTGAGGTGATCACGGCAGGCGTTCTCGAGCCGGCCGATGTCGATCACCGAGTTCTGCCGCGTCACGCCGACATCCTCGCAGAAGGCGCGGATCGATTCGGGCGTGTAGCCGCGTCGGCGCAGGCCGCGGATCGTGGGCATGCGCGGATCGTCCCAACCCTTGACCCGCTTCTCCTGCACGAGCTTGAGCAGGAAGCGCTTGCTCATCACGGTGTAGTTGAGGTTGAGGCGGGCGAACTCGATCTGCTGGGGGTGGTGGATCTTCTTTCCCCAGGGGCCCGAGCCGTCGTCGGTGCGGCCTTCATTGATCGCATTGATGAACCAGTCGTAGAGCGGGCGGTGGTTCTCGAACTCGAGCGTGCAGATCGAGTGGGTGATGCCCTCGAGCGAGTCCTCGGTGCCGTGGGCCCAGTCGTACATCGGGTAGATGCACCACTTCGTGCCGGTGTTGTGGTGCGCGGCATGGACGATGCGGTACATCACCGGATCGCGGAGGTTGAAATTGGGGCTGGCCAGGTCGATCTTGGCGCGGAGGGTCTTGGCGCCGTTGGGGAATTCGCCCTTGCGCATCTTCTCCAGGAGCTCGAGCGATTCGGCGACCGGGCGATCGCGGTGGGGGCTCTGCGCCGGGATCGAGGGTGTGCCGCGGAGCTTGCTGACTTCCTCACCGGTCAGATCGCAGACATACGCCTTGCCCTTCTTGACGAGCTCGACGGCGTACTCGTACATCGTCTCGAAGTAGTCGCTGGCCCAGAAGACGCCGCCGGCGTGCGGGCCTTCGTCGTACCGCGCTCCAAGCCAGAGGACATCGTCCTTGATCGCGTTGACGTACTCGATCTCTTCCTTGGAAGGGTTCGTGTCGTCGAAGCGGAGGTTGAACTTGCCGCCGTACTCCGCCGCGAGCCCGTAGTTGAGGCAGATCGACTTGGCGTGCCCGATGTGCAGGTAGCCGTTGGGCTCGGGGGGGAAGCGCGTGTGCACGCGGTGCCCGAAGCGGCCGGTCTTGTTGTGCTCGTCGATGATCGCGTGCAGGAAGTGGCGCGGCTTGGCGGGCGTGGCGTAATCGGGGGGCGTCGTAGTCATGGCGGCTTCGTCGGAACGTGTGCGGAATCCGCGGCGGCAGATGCCACCAGGCGGGAGGGGTCACCGGGCGGGAGGGGTCCTCCCGGACCGATGAGGGGACGATGATAGGAGTGGGGCCGGTTGAGACCGGCGGGGCGCTGGGGGTGGTCCGATCCGGCGCTGGCCTGAGCGGCCGGCGGACTAGGGCTGGACCTCGCGTTGCAGCCGGCGTTGTTCTTCGCGCAGCCGCGAGATCATGCTGATGTAGTCTGCGTTGCGGCGTTGGAGCATCATCTTTTCAGCCGGCATGGTGTTGGGGTCGGCGATCCGCCGATCGTTGCGGCGGATCTGGCTGACGTAGTTGTCGATCTTCCGCTGCAGGTCGAGGATCTGCGGGTTCGCGCCGAGCGCC
>JBDZUZ010000147.1:0-9527 GCA_040255445.1 Planctomycetaceae bacterium
GGCCCGCCAGCCGCAGCGCCGCCCGCAGCGCCCTTCTTCGCGGCTTCCTCGTAGACGATCTTGCCCAGCTCCATGCTGGACTTCTCGAGCTCGTTCATCGCTGCCTGGATCGCGGCCTTGTCCTCGCCCTTGATCGCCGTCTCGAGGTTCGACAGAGCCGATTCGACCTTGCCGCGGACCTCGCCCGAGACCTTGCCGCCGTGCTCTTCCAGAGCCTTGCGAGTCTGCAGCACCGCCGCATCGGCGCGGTTCTTGAGGTCGACCAGCTCGCGCCGGGCCTTGTCCTCTTCCGCGTGCGCCTCCGCATCGCGTTTCATCTTGTCGATCTCGTCCTTGGAAAGACCGCCGCTGTTGGTGATCTTGATGTCCGCCTTCTTGCCGGTGGCCTTGTCCGTCGCGGTGACGGTCAGGATGCCGTTGGCGTCGAGGGCGAACTCGACCTCGATCTGCGGCATGCCGCGCGGGGCCGGGGCGATGCCCGAGAGCTCGAACTGACCCAGCGTCCGGTTGTCCTTGGCGAAATCGCGCTCGCCCTGCAGGACATGGATCGTCACGCTCGTCTGGCTGTCCGCCGCGGTCGAGAAGACCTCCTTCTTGCTGGTCGGGATCGTGGTGTTCTTCTCGATCAGCTTGGTCATCACGCCGCCGAGCGTCTCGACACCCAGCGAGAGCGGGGTGACATCGAGCAGCAGGATGTTCTTGACATCGCCCTGCAGCACGCCGCCCTGGATCGCCGCGCCGATCGCCACGACCTCGTCCGGGTTGACGCTGCGGTTGGGCTCCTTGCCGAAGATCTCCTTGGCGATCTGCTGCACGCGAGGGATACGCGTCGAGCCGCCCACCAGCACGATCTCGTCGATCTTGCTCGCGTCCAGCTTGGCGTCCTTGAGCGCCTGCAGGCACGGGGCCTTGAGCCGCTCAAAGAGATCATTCGTGATCGACTCGAACTTGCTGCGGGTGATACTCACCTGCAGGTGCTTGGGGCCGCTCTGATCGGCCGTGATGAACGGCAGGTTGACGGTCGTCTCCTGCATCGTCGAGAGTTCGATCTTGGCCTTCTCCGCGGCTTCCTTGAGCCGCTGGAGCGCCATCGCGTCCTTGCGGACGTCGATCCCCTCCTTCTTGCGGAACTCCTCGGCGATGAAGTCGATCAGCTTCTGATCCCAGTCATCGCCGCCCAGGTGGCCGTCGCCGTTGGTCGAAATCACCTCGAAGACGCCGTCGCCGACATCAAGGATGGAGATGTCGAACGTACCACCGCCCAGATCGAAGACCGCGATCTTCTCGTTCTTCTTCTTGTCGAGGCCGTAGGCGAGCGCCGCCGCGGTCGGCTCGTTGATGATCCGCTCGACCTTGAGGCCGGCGATCTCGCCCGCGTCCTTGGTCGCCTGCCGCTGGGCGTCGTTGAAGTAGGCCGGGACGGTGATCACCGCCCGCTCGACCTTCTCGCCCAGGTAGTCCTCGGCGGTCTTCTTGAGGTCCTGCAAAATGAACGCCGAGATCTGCTGCGGCGTGTAGTCCTGGCTGCGGACCTTCACCTTGACGAAGTCCTCGGCGCCGCCGGTCACCTCGTAGGGCACCAGCTTTTCTTCCGACTGCACCTCGCTGTGGCGCCGCCCCATGAACCGCTTGATCGAGTAGACCGTGTTCTTGGGGTTGGTCACCTGCTGGTGCTTGGCCGGCTGGCCGACCAGCCGCTCGCCCTTGTCAGTGAAGCCGACCACCGAGGGGGTGATCCGGCTGCCGGTCGAGTTGATCAGCACCTTGGGCTGTGAGCCTTCCATGACGGCGACGACCGAGTTGGTCGTGCCCAGGTCGATTCCGATGATTTTGGACATGCGTGAATGCTCCTGCACGCTGGGGGTTCACTGCGTGGGTTGGTTCGTGTCTGGTAGGGGGTGCCCGGCGCGAAGCCGTCCACCCGTGCAATGATCATGGCAAGCCGGATGCCAGCCGCGACCCAACCCGAAAGCCGCCACGAAAGTGGCCGTGACGGGGCGTGAGAGCGGTTCCCGCCGCGGCAGAGGTGCCGCGAGCGAACGAAGCGGGGGCAGGCCTGCCGAAACGGCAGCCGGCGATTTTTTGGGGCGGGCACGCCGCCCAGGCGAGAGCACATGCCCGATCCATACCCCACGCTCCCGACGCGTGACGAACCACCAACCTCGGGCCCCGCCGATCACGCCGGCGAGATGCCCACCGTCCCGCCCCAGCCGCTGCAGACCAGAAGCGACATCGCCGACCTCAAACCCGGCGACGAGATCGGGCCCTTCACCATCATCGAGACGATCGGCGAGGGCGGGTTCGGCCTGGTCTGCCTCGCCGAGCAGCGCTACCCCGTCCGCCGCCGCGTCGCCCTCAAGCTCGTCAAGGCGGGCATGGACACCCGCGAAGTCCTCGCCCGCTTCGAGACCGAGCGCCAGGCGCTCGCGGTCATGGACCACCCCAACGTCGCCCGCGTCTTCGACGCCGGCATGACCGACCGCGGCCGCCCGTGGTTCGCGATGGAGTATGTCCCCGGCGTCCCCATCACCGAGTACTGCGACCGCCACCGGATGAGCACCGCCGAGCGGCTGCGGCTCTTCATCCCCATCTGCCGCGCTGTGCAGCACGCGCACCAGAAGGGCATCATCCACCGCGACCTCAAACCATCCAACATCCTCGTGATGATGGTCGACGGCGAGCCGGTGCCCAAAGTGATCGACTTCGGCATCGCCAAGGCGCAGGACCTGCGCCTCGATCAACGCTCGCTGCACACCGAGGCCGGCCGCATCATCGGCACGCCCGAGTACATGAGCCCCGAGCAGGCCGGCACCACCGGCCTCGACATCGACAGCCGCACCGATGTCTATTCGCTCGGCGTTGTGCTCTACGAACTGCTCACGGGTGTGCTGCCGTTCGAATCCGCCACGCTCCGCGCGGCCGGCATCGAAACCATCCAGCGGATGATCCGCGATGTCGATCCGCCGCGGCCGAGCACCCGCATCGGCACGGCCGCGACCGTCGCTGTCTCCAACGCGGCCCCAAACCACCCCGCCACTATCGACATCGCCCGACTCCGCCGCACCGAGCTCGGCTCCCTCAAGCGCCAGATCCGCGGCGACCTCGACTGGATCATCATGAAGTGCCTCGAGAAGGACCGGTCCCGCCGGTACGACTCGCCCGGCAACCTTGCGATGGACATCGAGCGGCACCTGAACAACGAGCCCGTGCTCGCCTCGCCGCCAAGCTCGCTCTACCGCGTCCGCAAGACGCTGCGCCGGCATCGGGCCGCCGCGGCGGTCGGCGCGCTCATCACGCTCGTCATCCTCGGATCGCTCGTCGCGGTCTCCATGCTCTACGTCCGCGCCGAGGAACAGCGCGAACTCGCCACGACCGAGGCCGCCAAGGCCAACGCGGGCCTCGCCTTCCTCGAGGACATGTTCAACTCGATCGACCCCGCCCGCGCCCGCGGCCGGGAGATCAGCGTCAAAGAAGTCCTCGACGACGCCGCTGCGAAGGCCGATCAGCTCGGCAACCCCGCCGCGGCGCAGCAAACCCCGCCCGAGGTCGAGGCCTTCGTACGGCATGTCCTCGCCGTCGCGTATCAGCGGCTGGGCCGCTACGACGAGTCACGCCGGCAGCTCGAGCGATCACTCGAACTCCGCCGCACTGCACTCGGCGACCGCGCGGAACCCACGCTCGAAGCCCTCTCCAACCTCGGCGCGGTGCACATCTCGCTGGGCAACGTCGATGAGGCCGAGAAGGCGCTCACCGAAGCCCTCGCCGGCCGCACGGCCGTGCTCGGGCCCACGCATGTCGACACGCTCGCCACTAAGAGCCACCTCTCCCTCGTGCTGCAGGATCAGGAGAAGCACGATGAAGCGCTCGAGCTGATGCGCGAGATCGCAACCGACCAGGCCCGCACTCTCGGCCCCGATGACCGCTACACCCTCGAGACCCGGACCAGCATCGCGGACATCCTGCACAACGCGCTGGGCGACTTCCCGTCCGCGGAAACCGAGGCCCGCGCGGTGATCGACCTCGCGCAGAAGCGCTACGGCCCCGATGACCCGCTCGTGCTGCAGGGCAAGAGCATACTCGGCTCGATCCTCCGCGACACCGGCAAAGTCGCCGAGTCCGTCGCGCTCCTGGAAGAGATCGTCGCCGCGAAGAAACGCGTCTACGGCGAGGACCACTCGGAGACACTGACCACGCAGAACGCCCTCGCCATGGGCCTGCGACCCCTGGGTCGGAACGAAGAGGCCGAGCAGCTCACGCGGCACGTCTACGAGAAGGCCCTGCAGCTCTACGGCCCCGAACACCCGACGACGATGATCTACCAGAACAACTACGCGCAGCTGCTCCACCAGATGAAACGGCTCGATGAGGCCGGCGCGATGTACGAGGATGTCCTCGCCAAGCGCAAGCGCATCTCCGGCGAACAGGCCCTCGACACCCTCATCGCGTACAACAACCTCGGCCTCATGTACGCCGACCTGGGCGAATACGAGCGGGCCCTGCCCTATCTGGAAACCACGCTCAAAGGCCTCGAAGCCACGCTCCCCGCGAACCACTGGATGATCGGCGCTTCCAGCTGCTTCGTCGCCGAATCCCTCGGCGGCGTCGGCCGCTCCGAAGAAGCCCTCGCGAAGTTCACCGCCGGCTACGACATCCTCACCCAAACCCTCGGCCCCGACCACACCCGCACCAAAACCGCCGCCGAGAACGCCATGAAACTCTGCGAGACACTCAACCGCCCCGAAGAAGCCGCCCTCTGGAAACAACGCGCCGGCCAGTAAGCGACCTGTGCCTCAACTTTCCCGCCCCCAAGCGGGACAGTTGAGGATTCCGCGCACCTCGCGCAGACCGTGCCACGGCTCCGAGCCGAGGCTCTGCGAGGCGAGCAGCCGTGGTTGGGCGCACGAACCCGCACGCGTCGCAATCTCGCTGTGGTACCCTGCCTCTCGCCCATGGCCACCACCCTCGCCATCGCGCTCAGCCTCCTCGGCCTCGCCCTCCTCATCTTCGGTATCCGCGGCCGCCGCGCCGGCACAGCCCCCCACTGCCGCGCCTGCAACTTCGATGTCACCGGCGTCTCCACCACCTGCCCCGAGTGCGGCCGCGACCTGACGAAACCCCGCGCCACCACCCGCGGCGCACGCCGCCGCCGCCCGATCGTCGCAACGACGGGCGCATTGCTCCTGACCGCTGCGATCGCCTCGGCCCTCGTCGCCGCGTCGGGCATTGACCTGAATCCGCACAAGCCCACCTGGTGGCTCGCACGGTTCGACTCACGCCGCCTCCCCGGCCCCGAACTCGACGCGGCGATGACCGAACTCCTCGCTCGAATCAACGCAGGCACGGCTTCGAAGGACTCCGTTCGCCCCGCGATCAGCGCTGTACTCGACCGCCAGGCAGACCACACGCTCCTCTGGAGCCCACTTCTCGGCGATGTCTTCGAAGCCGCATGGGCCGCGGGCTTTGTCGACGAGCCAGAACGCTTACGCTATCTGCATCAGTCCCTGACGCTCGAACTCTGGGTACTCGATCCGCACACCGCCGGTGAGATTCACATAGGACTCGGCTCCAGCCACAACCGCTACGCAAACAACCCCGACCCCGCCATCACCGCGCCGATCCAGATCCTGCCCGTCGCCGCGGAGATCATCGACAGCTCGGGCGCCGCGATGCCCACACTTCCGCAGCGCTGGGGCCTCGTGGAAAGCGGGGTTCGGGACCACGGCTCGAAGGTCAGCGGCGGAGCGCTCGCCCAAGCCCTCCCGCCCGGCGAGTACACGATCCGCACGACATGGACCGTCCGCATCGATCCAGGGATCGACAACACGATGTACGGCGCCGGCGGCTGGTCAACGGTCTTCAACATCGACCTTCCGCCCGACCGCGATCCCAACGCCGCTTTCATTGAATGGGAGGAGACACTCACCGGCACCGCGACCGTGCTCGCCGAGGACATCAAGGCCTTTGAACTCGTCACCGATGAGACAATGGCCGCCACAATCCGCGCCGCGATCGGAACAGAGCGGCTGAGGCTCCAACGACGCGGCGGCGACCAGATCTGGATCGGCGGAACGCTCCAGATCAACTTCGACGACCTGCCCGTCGCACTCGACCACTACCTCGTCGTCCGCCAGGGCGAACGCGAGTGGAAGCTCAACAAGTCACAACGCGTTACCGGCGGAAAGCGGCCGTGGACGTACCACGCGAATCCCCAGTACCCGGGCTTCCACATCGGCGTAAGCGAGATCGACCCGATGCAACCGTTCGATCTCCTCCTGCGGGCCGACCCGAAAGTCGCGATGTGGGCCCACGCATTCCGCCGCACCGGCGCCCCGGTCCCGATCTTCGCCGGCGATGTACCGCTGGCAGAAGGGGTTCTCGCGGAGTGAAACTGTACCGACCTCAGGTCACGAGCCGCCGTGGCTCGGATCAATCCAGGCCAGATCGATCGCAGGCGCGCCCGCCGTGTAGAGCGCTGACCGCCGATCGAGGTGCTCAAAATCACGATCGGTGGTAAGAAGCGTGGCGCCCGTCACCTTCGCCGTGGCGGCGATCCAGACATCGTTCTTCCCCATCCTCCGTCCCGCCACGCGGCTCGCGTGATCGATCTCGCCGTACGCCTCGAGAATCTCGGGCGCGTTGATGTCCTCGACCACGAGATTGTCAAGCAGCCCGGTCACTTCAGTGATCTTCTTGGATCCCCAGGCGAACTGCCGAGCGAGTGAATTGATCTCGCCGATGCTCACCACGCTCACGAGCGGCCGAAACCTCGCGTCGCGCGGGCGATAGTCAGCATCGATTTGCCGTCCAAGCGTCCCCGCCCGGATCAGCGCGACGAGCACGTTCGTGTCCAGAAGATACAGACGATGATCGGACATACGTGCAGTCTCACCCTCAATCAATCGAGATCGCGGAGCGCTTGGAGTAGATCAGCTTCCGATTCGTCGCCTGGCCACCGGCCATACACGGCCGCCATACCGCTGGTACCCGACTGAACCCGATGTGCTCTGCGAAGGTCCATCTTCGCGGGCGCAGGATCGGGGAACCTCGAGAAGTACGCGTCTTCGTCGCCGGCCTCCTCCATCGCGCCCGCCTCGATGCGGAGCAACGACCCGGAAGGCCGGAACACCGCCAGCGCATCAACTACCACAAGCTTCTGGAACAAATCCTTGATCGCCCCGACATCCTCCTCCCACACACCGCGGACCCGGCCCCCGTCCGTGAGCAGAAGGTCGAACGCACGGTCGCTGTCACGCAGCATGTCCAGCTTGCCAGAGATCCGGATGCGCCGCGACTTGGGAGACTGCCGATGAAGCGAGCCCGCGGCCTCTACGGTCGTTGCGTCGATCGTGGTGCTCGGCAGCATCGCTCCGCCGCTCTCGAGCGTCCCCAGACCTACCGCCGAAATCCGCTGCCGCTTGAGCACCGTCCCCAGCGACTCCAGTCGCTGCAGCAAGTGCGTGTCGTACCATTCGCTCGCAGTATCCCGCGCGGCGATGGCACCGACCGCGCCACTCAGCACATCGATTGCCGTCTCGGCCTTTGCCGGGAACGTGTCGAAGAGCCCCTGTTCCTCATAGAGCGCGGCAGCAGCGTCTCCCAGACGCGGCGCTTCAAGCACCACGATCTTCGAATTGTCGCCCGCATCCTGGATGTCAACAGGGTTCAGATCCGCAACGGCCCGCAACCATTCCGGTCGCCGCCCGTGGATGCGGCTCGCATGCCGGAACCGCATGCATGTCGCTTCCCGAGCCGCAATGCCGATCTCGGCCATAACAGACCCGACACCCGTGAAAGAAGGACGCCCGCCCCGCGACGGCGGACCCGAAATGCTCAGCATGTGCGTTACCATTTCCATGGCCGACCTGCCTTTCTCGCCCCGCCCTCTCTGGCCCGAGCGAACGCCTGCGTTGCACGGCATTTGTATCGGCGGGAGAATGGGCGCCTCGCCAGCCGACCAGACATAGATCGTACGGTGCAATTCTCGGAAATGCCGACCGCACGCATGGCACATCGTGCCCAACCCGCAGGACCTCCACGCCACTGACCCCATGCCGACTCCCAAACCCACCCCTCCCCTCCCCCACCAAATCACCGCCTCCGTCGACGCCCCGCCCTCCCTCTACCCCCTCCTCCCCGAACTCCTCGCTGGCCTCGAATCCCTCGGCGCCCGCCCCCGCTCCATCCTCGCCCACCTCCGCCGCGCCAAGCTCCCCCGCAACCCCCGCATCCTCGAACTCGCCTGCGGCAAGGGCTCGGTTTCCATCGCCCTTGCCCGCGCACGCAACGCCAACGTTCTCGCCATCGACGCCTTCGAGCCCTTCATCGATCACGCGCGGCAGCGCGCCGCCAAACTCAACCTCTCCAACCACATCCTTTTCGAAACCGCCGATGCCCACGCCTTCCTCCGCGCGAAGCCCAAGCCCGCCGACCGCTTCGATCTCGCGGTCATGCTCAACCTCCTCCCCGCGCTCGAAGCCGCCCCACTCCTCCGCCGCTGGGTTGCGCCCAGCGGCTACTACATCATCGACGACGCCGTCCGCGCCCCCCTACGCGCCCCACGCAGCACCGACCCCGACTTCGCCGATGTCCCCACCGCCGCGGAAGTCACCGCCGCGCTCAACAAGCTCGGCGACACCGTCGTCCACACCAGCATCATGTCCCCCGCCGCGTACCTCGCGATGGAGGCCCGCCTCTACACCACCATCAGCCGCAACATCACCCGCCTCATCCCGCAACACCCCCGCCTCGCCGATGCCCTCCGCGACTACCGCCGCCGCCAGAAGGAATCCGCCGCCCTCCTCGCCGGCCCGCTCCGCGGCTGCACCTGGCTCATCCGCCGCGGCCGATAACCGCGGCGACGCCAGCCCCAGCCTGACCGCTTTCGCGACTTTCAATCTTTATTGAAAACTAGCCCCCCACGCACCTATCCTCCCCCATGACCACGCTCGCGTCAGCCCCCGCCGCCTCCAGCCACACCCGCGGCACGCCCATCCACGACCCCCGCCTCGACGCCATCCGCGCCAAGGTCGAACGCGGCGAGCGCCTCACCCTCGACGACGGCGATGTGCTCTTCACCACCCGCGACATCTGGTCCGTCCTCGAGATGGCAGACCTCGTCCGCCGCCAGCTGCACGGCGATGCCGCGTACTACAACATCAACCGCCACCTCAACTACTCCAACGTCTGCGCCCTCTCCTGCAAGTTCTGCGAGTTCTACGCCAAGAAGGACGATGCCAAGGCGTACACCCGCGACATGGACTACATCCGCGCCGAGACCCGCAAGGCGGTCGAGTCGGGCGCGACAGAGATGCACGTCGTCGGCGGGCTGCACCCGTACCTGCCCTTCAGCTACTACACCGACCTCGTTTCGACCATCCGCGATGAAGCCGCTGCGCTCGGCAGCGCGCTGCACGTAAAAGCCTTCACCGCCGTCGAGATCGTGCACCTGGCGCGCATCGCCAAGGTCTACAAGGGCGCGAACCTGCCGGGCGAAGAAGGCCGCCGCGCCCGCCGCGAATCGATCCGCC
>JBDZUZ010000148.1:0-9524 GCA_040255445.1 Planctomycetaceae bacterium
CTTCTCGCCGTTTACGAGCACATGGCCGTGGACGACCAGCTGGCGCGCGGCCCAGATCGTGCGGGCCAGGCCCGCGCGGCGGACGACGTTGTCGAGGCGACGCTCGAGCAGCTGCAGGAGCACGTCGCCGGTGTTGCCGGGGCGACGGGCGGCTTCCGCGATGTACTTGCGGAACTGCTTCTCCTGCACGCAGTAGTGGTACTTGAGCTTCTGCTTCTCGTTCAAGCGCACGCCGTAGTCACGCAGACGACGGCCGCGGTACCCGTGCATGCCGGGGAACACGAGCTGACGCTTCGACGTGTGCTTGGGGATGTCCGCGATCGGCACACCGACGCGGCGGGACAGCTTGACCTTCGGTCCGATGTAACGAGCCATCGATATCTCCGTCTCCCGGTCAGCGGCCGAGGCCGATGCCGGGGTGTCCGCACCCGAATCCGTCCTGTGTGGACAGTGGGGGGACGATCCGCCGGGGTCCCGCGTCTGCGGCCCGGCTTGGTGATCCGGTCACACGTCGCGGCCAATCCGCGACGGGCCCCTATCAAAGACCGGGAGCCACCCACAATCAAGGAAGCGGGTTTTCGGGGAGCGCGGCGGGCAAGCCCGCGGTCAGCGGCGGGTGGTAGAGGCCTGGACCTGGACCGCGGCTGTACCGCGACGATGCTATCCTTCCAATATCCAAACACGACCCCGCAACGACCCGTAAAACATGCCGCCCCGCCGCGGCATCCCAGTCCTACTTCTACACTCGTGCCAACCAGCCGGATCCGCTCCGATTCGCCCCCAAGACCGCCCGCCGCGAGACCCCATGCACCAGCCACTCTCCCTGCCGGTCCTCCAGGCCTCGTACGAGAAGAAGGAAAAGTGCGGCGTCTTCGGGATCTGGGGCCACCCTGATTCCGCCCGCCTCAGCTATCTGGGCCTGTACGCCCAGCAGCACCGGGGGCAGGAGTCCGCTGGGATCGCGGTCTCCGACGGTCGGCGGCTGACCGGCGTGACCGGCATGGGCCTGGTCCCCGAGATCTTCAACAACCGGAATCTGGAGGGCCTGACCGCCGCGGGCGGGGCGGGAGCGATCGGTCACAACCGGTACTCGACCGCGGGCGGGTCGCTCGCCTGCAACGCCCAGCCGCTCCTGGAGAGCTATATCGGCGGACAGGTGGCGCTGGCGCACAACGGCAACCTGATCAACAGCGATGTGCTGCGGACGGCCTTCGAGCAGGCCGGGCATCTGTTTCACACGACGAGCGACACCGAGGTCATCATCCACTTGCTGGCATCGCCGCGGCAGCAGAAGGCGGTTGATCCGCTCTGCGAGACATTGCGGCACCTGCAGGGCGCCTTCAGCCTGCTCTTCCTCTTCCCGGATCGGATCGAGGCAGCGCGCGACCCCTGGGGCTGGCGGCCGCTGGTGCTGGGCGTGACCGCGACAGGGCATCATGTGGTGGCGAGCGAGACGGTGGCGCTGGACGTAGTCGGCGCCAAGTTCATCCGCGAGGTTGAGCCGGGCGAGATCGTGACGATCCGCAACGAGGGCGTGTCATCGCGGCGGTTCTCGGATGTCGCGGAGCGCCCGGCGCATTGCGTCTTCGAGCACGTGTACTTTGCCAACCCGTCGAGTGTGGTCTTCGGGCAGAATGTCCAGGTCACCCGCGAGCGGCTGGGCGAGGTGCTGGCCAAGGAAGCGCCGGTTGCGGCGGATTATGTGGTGCCGATGCCCGATTCGGGCCGCTCGGCGGCGCAGGGCTTCGCGCGGGCCAGCGGCCTGCCGTACCGCGAGGCGATCGTGCCCAACCGCTATGTCGGCCGCACATTCATCAAGCCGTCGCAGGACCAGCGGATCGCCGCGGTGCGGCTCAAGCTGAATGTCATCGGAGACCTGGTGAACGGCAAGCGGTTGATCATCGTCGATGACTCCATCGTCCGCGGCACGACGACCAAGGCGAAGATGGACCAGATCCGCGAGGCCGGCGCGAAGGAGATCCACTTGCGGATCTCGTGCCCGCCGATCCGCCACCCGTGCTACTTTGGTGTCGACTTCGCCGAGCGGTCGCAGCTCATCGCCAACGGTCGGAGCGTCGAGGACATCCGCAAGTACCTTGGCGTTGATTCGCTCCACTACCTCTCGCTCGAGGGGCTGCTGGGCGCGATGAACAAGCCCGGCGAGCACTACTGCACCGCGTGCTACAGCGGCGATTACCGCCTCGACCCCGAGCACCCGCTCGCGGAGTACACGATCGAGCCGGCGCAGATCAAGATGTTCAGCTGAGGCATTGCCATAACTTCCCAGCTTCGCCAGCTTGCCAAGCTGACTGTCGCCATCTGAATAATTTTGGATGAATCCCCGGAAGCGGGTTGGCGCGTGGTGCCTCACCCGGTACTTTCGCCCGGTTCGCGTCGCTTCGCTGACGCTCGCGCGGCGATGAAGCCGCTCGAGGGGGCCGTTCGCAAAGTCCCGGAGAATCAGGTCGGTTCTATGTGGGTCCAGGACATTTCGTTCTCGGCGGCGCCGCGATCTTGCAAAGGAGTCGAGATGGGAATCCGTACAACTCGTATCGCTGTCATGTGCGTCCTCGCCGCCGCCGGGAGCATTGCCTCCGCCGGCAACATGACTTTCGATGATCCCGTCGTGACCGGCGGTACACAGGCGGCCGGTGTGTGGTACACCGACCGGTACGCCCCCGCGGGTTTCACCGCGCCGGTGTTCTTCGACGGTGACAACCGGTTGCGTCAATCGATCTCGGCCGCGGACGGAGCCTCGAGCCGCGCGCCGTCGTTCAGCAGCGCGTTCTACAACACGCAGGGCCGGAAGTTCGATGTCGCCACCGGCACGCAGGCGATGAGCATCGATCTGTATGTGCCCGCGGACTGGGAGACGACCGGCCGCCGCATGGCCGGCTTCTGGGGCAGTGCAAGCGCCGGGGCCGCCATCCTGGCCTACCCGATCATCGAGTTCACCAGCGAGAGCGCCACCCCGATGTTCCGCGGCTGGAACGGCACCGGCTGGACCACGATGGGGCTGCCGACCGGCTTTGCGTATGACGCGTGGTACACCCTTGACATCCAACTCGTCGGCAGCCAGTTCGTCTACTCGGTGAACGGCGAGCTCGTGACCGCGGTCGATGCCGCCGGATCAACCGGCATCGTGAACACGATCCTGCAGGGGCACAACACGACCGATGGCGTTTCGTACGACATCCATTGGGACAACCTGGTGACTGTGATCCCGCTGCCGCCGGCGGCGTGGGCGGGTCTCGCCACCCTCGCGGGAGTTGCGGGCGTCGGGTACATCCGTCGCCGCCGCTCCAACTGAGCCGCTCTTTCCCAGCATCCCGCTTGGAGACGCCCCGCCGCGCATTCGCGGCGGGGCGTTCTTTTTCATGTCACAACCCCGGAGCAGCCGGCATCAAATCCGCCAGTCGGCCAACCCGAGGAGTCACCGCATGCTGTCCACCCCCGTTTTCAAAGCCGCCCGCACCCGCCGCCTCGCGTACGCCGCGGGGCTGATCTGCTCGGTCGCCTGTGTCGGTCTGGCCCAGGCCCAGCAGGAGAAGGCCAAGCCCGCGAAGCAGGAGAAGTCCGCACAGCCCGCGACCGAATCGCCGGCAAAGGACAAGCAGGCGAAGGACAAGCAGGGCAAGGACAAGCAGGAGAAGGACATGAAGGCCCCGGCCAGGCCGGGTCTGAAGGTCGGTGACAAAGCGCCCAACGCCACGGTGCTCGATGCCCGCGGCCGCGCCGTGAAGCTCGCCGACCTGTGGAAAGACGGCCCCGTCATTGTCACGTTCTACCGCGGCGGGTGGTGCCCCTTCTGCACCAAGGCCCTCAGCCAGTGGCAGGACCGGCTCGACGAGGTGAAGGAAGCCGGGGGCACTTTCGTGGCGATCACGCCCGAGAGCCCCGACCACACCGTTGACACCGCCCGCAAGCACGAGCTCAGCTACAGCGTCTACTCCGACAACACGCAGGATGTGGCCAAGGCCTACAAGGTGCACTTCACGCTCGATGAGGAGACCCGGAAGAAGTACAAGGGCTACGGCATCGACCTCGCGGCGAGCAACGCCTCGGGCACGTGGGAACTCCCCGCGCCGGCGACCTATGTGATCGACCGCGAAGGCACGATCCGGTACGTCTGGGCCGACTGGGATTACAAGAAGCGTGCGGATCCGGATGAGGTGATCAACGCGCTGCGTCAGATCGATGTGGTTCCGGCATCGGGCGCGGGAGGCGGCTCGGAGGGCGGGCCCAAGAAGGGTTGGTGAGCCGAACCGCTGACATCGGCCGTCACTTTGTCGTCGGCCGCACCGCCGTCCCCGCCAGAATCCCGCCGTCGATCGTGAACTCCGCGCCGGTCGTGTACGCCGACTCGTCGCTCGCGAGATAAACCATCAGCGCGGCGACCTCCGCCGGCGTGCCGAAGCGGCCCAGCGGCGTGTCCGCTGTGAAATCACGCATGTTCTGTTCACGCTCCGGTCCCTCGCCGAGCATCGCCTCCCACATCGGCGTGAGGATCGCGCCCGGGTGGACCGAGTTGCAGCGGATCTTCAGCCCCTGCTCGGCGCAGTAGAGCGCCACCGTCTTGCTGTGATTCCGCACCGCGGCCTTGCTCGATGCGTACGCCGCGGCGCCCGGGATGCCGACGACGCCGGAGCGCGACGACATGTTGATGATCGAGCCGGTGCCCGCGGCCCGCATCGCGCGGATCGCCGCGCGGCAGCCCAGAAAGACGCCGTCGAGATTCGTCTCGTGTACCGCCCGCCACGCGGCGAGTGTGGCGTGCTCGGGGTCGTGCGCGGCGATGGCCCCATCCGGCCCGGGATCAAAGCCGGTGATCGCGGCGTTGTTCACGAGCACATCGACCCGGCCCCGCCACGCTACAAGCTCAGCGACCGCGGCGTCCCAGTCGGATTCACGCCGGACATCAAGCCGTCGGTACCGGGCCCGCTCGCCGATTCTGGATGCCTCCGCCGCGCCGAGCTCATCGCGGAAATCGGTCAGGAGGACGAAGGCCCCTTCCGCGGCGAAGGCCTGCGCGCACGCCAGCCCGATGCCGCGGGCGGCGCCGGTGATCAGGCATGCTTTGCCGTCCAAACGTCCCATTGCAGGCCCCTCCCGATCGCTCGAACGTGCCACGACTGAGCTGCTTTGAGCTCAGTCGTGCTCCGCTTCTGCGCCACATGCGTACTGCAGGATATCGCGCACACAGAGCGCACGCACCGAGAGCGCACGACGCTGGATGTGCGTTCTCACGATCTTCGATCGAGGTCAGGAGGCTTGCCGCTCAGCGGCGCCGCCGCAGCAGCCCCGCCGCGGCGATGCCCGCAACGGCCATCACACCGGGCGTCGGGACCGGCGCCATCGTCACCGCATCCAGGGCGGGCCCGGCCGCGGCCGAGCCCGACATGCCGCGGAACATGAGCCGATCCGAGCCGCCGGTGCCGATCACCGTCACGCTGTAGACCGTCCAGCCCATGTCGGAGCCGCTGCGCCCTGCGGTGTTGTGCGAGAAGGAGCCGGCGACAGCGCCGTTCCATACCACGTCCATGTTCATGATCTGTGCGCCCGACCAGACATTGCCAGCCAGCGCGAACGAGACCTCGTAGGCCTGGCCCGCGGCGGTGGGGACATCCTGGTAGATCGCGCTGGGAGCGCCGACGCCGACCAGGTCGATCCAATACGCGCCCTCGTAGGCGGAGAACTCCAGGCCCGGCAGGTGTCCGGTCGGCGTCGCGTGCACGAACTCGATGTCGTTCGGGCCGGCGCAGGTCCAGCCGCCCCAGCTCTGGCCGGGGGCGACAGAGCGGAACCCGGTGCCGGGATCCTCGAACCCGCCGTTCACGACCTGACCAACGGCCAGACCACCACACGCCGCGACCGCGGCGAACGCAAGGCACAGCTTCTGCATGTCTCTCTCCTCTCGGGACCGGCCAAGCATAACTCGAACACGCAGAATCGCAAGGCGGAACAGGGCACAGCAGCGATT
The DNA here is from genome assembly GCA_040255445.1 of Planctomycetaceae bacterium. Lineage (GTDB taxonomy): Bacteria > Planctomycetota > Phycisphaerae > Phycisphaerales > UBA1924 > JBDZUZ01. The sequence continues at coordinate 5,981 of JBDZUZ010000148.1, forward strand.
CCGAGGTTCTCGGACCTGATTGGGGCACGGGCAGACCTGCCGCGGCCTCGGCACACCCGCATACGCACCCGGACTGAGGCATGCCGCTCGCGCTCAGGCGGCTTTACTGCCGGCTTGGCCCGAAGCGCACCCGCTGATCGCCAGGGTGAGGGAGGCGGCGATCTCGCGGGCGTTGTAGCTCGATGTAACCAGAATCCGCAGGAGCGGGAGCCCCGCCTCGCCGCAGGCCTCGGCGAGAAACGTGTCGCGACGGCGACGGTCCGGGCGATCGTGGCTGCGATCATCGAGCTCGATCGCAACGAGAGGACGCGTGGAGTCGGCATCGCAGACTATGAAGTCGATCTGCTTGGAGGCGATGCGATTGAATGCGGTTTGCCAGTCGGAACGCGTTCTGCCTGCGGCGTGCCCAACCTCGATGATCTCAGCCAGACGCACGCTCGCCAGTACGAGCAGCGGGCGGTCACGCTCGGCGATCCCGGTTGCTTCGCAGAGCACGCCGTAGAAGCATCGCTCTGTCGGAGTCAGAATGCCCGCACGAATGCGGTACCCCGTCGGAACAGGGACAGCGTCGGCCGAGGTGGCGGGCGGCGCGGAACGTTCTCCATCCGAATGCTGCATCCGTCTCGCGCCGAAGACCATGAGGGCAATCAACAGCGCGACGCAGAACAGCATGGTGAGAAGCACGAGCATGCCGATGCATCGACCGCCGTCGGGTGGGTCTGTACCGACCGGGGTTACGCATGTCCGAAGGCAGGCGACTCGCCGGATCTCGGACCGAGATCGCCCCTATACGCGCTCCAGTCCCATCCGGGATCCGTCCTGAAACGCCAGTGTTTCGGAGCCACCGTTCCCGCAACAACACTTCGTCTCAGCGCTGAAGCACCGTATCCCACCGGCGACGATCACCCGAAACCGAATCGAACAAGTGGCGGTTCATCACCCGCTGGCCAGCACTGTTCAGGGTCCCCTCTGTGCCTCTGTGCCTTCGTGCCTCTGTGCCTCTCCCTCTGTCCCTCAAACCACAAAATACTTCGCTTCCGGATGATGCACCACCACGGCCGATGTGCTCTGCTCCGGATCGATCTGCCAGTTCTCGGTGAGCTCGCAGCCGATTCGTGATGGGTCGAGGAGGGCGAAGAGTTTTTCCTGGTCGGACATGTCGGGGCACGCGGGGTAGCCGAAGCTGTAGCGGCTGCCGCGGTACTTCTGGGTGAAGAGGTCCTTGATCTTCGGGGCATCTTCGCCGGCGATGCCGAGCTCCTGACGCATGCGTTTGTGCCAGAACTCGGCGAGGGCCTCGGCGGTCTCGACGCCGATGCCGTGCAGGTACAGGTAGTTGGTGTAGTCGTTCCTGGCGAAGAGTTCCTGCGCGGCCTCGCTGGCGCGGCGGCCCATGGTGACGCAGTGCATGCCGATGACATCGGCGCGGCCGGAATCGCGGGGGCGGAAGAAGTCGCTGATGCAGAGCCGCTTCTTGTCGGTCTGGCGGGGGAAGGAGAAGCGGAGCCGCTCGCGGGCATCGGGGCGGATGGTGTAGCCGTTCGCATCATGGGAAGTGTGATCGACGGCGTCGTTCTCCCAGATGATCAGGTCATCGCCTTCGCTGCTGCAGGGGAAGTAGCCGTACACGACCGCGGGCCGCAGCAGTTGCTCATCCCGGCAGCGGGCCTTGAGCGATTCGAAGACGGGCATGACCCTGTCCTCGATCATCGCGTCGTACTCGCGGTCGCTCAGGGCGCCCTTCTTCATTTGCCATTGGCCGCGGAAGAGGGCGATGGGGTTGATGAAGGGGTAGATGTCGTCGAGGTCGAGCCCCTCAACCACACGAGAGCCGAAGAAGGGCGCGTGCGGCACGGGCACATCGACGGCCACGGCGGAGCGGACTCGCTCGGCAACGGCCACGCTCCCATCTTCCGCGGCGCCAGTCTTCTCGACGCCCTTGTTCACCCGCGCCAGCCGCTCGATGCGGGTTTCGGTGATCTCCTTCGCCGCGGCGGAGCGCTTGCCGAGCCGCTCATCGATCTCGGTGCGGAGCACATCGGCTTTGCCGCCCACCAGGTGGTCCATGATCCGCAGGCCGTCGAAGGCGTCCTTGCCGTAGAGGCACTCGCCCTTGTAGAGCGAGCGCAGGTGGCTCTCGCAGTACTGCCGCGTGAGCGCTGCGCCGCCGAGGATGACCGGCGGGCTCACGCCCTGCTCGTTCATCTCCTTGAGGTTGTCTTCCATCACGTTGACGCTCTTGACGAGCAGGCCCGAGAGCCCGATGGCATCGGCCTTCTTCTCACGCCACGCGGCGAGGATCTCCGGCAGCGTCTTCTTGATGCCGATGTTGTGCACCGTGTAGCCGTTGTTGGTCAGGATGATGTCAACGAGGTTCTTGCCGATGTCGTGCACATCACCCTTGACCGTCGCGAGCACGATCGTGCCCTTGGTGCGGTCGCCATCGACCTTCTCCATATGGGGCTCGAGCGCGGCCACCGCCATCTTCATCACCTCCGCGCTCTGCAGCACGAAGGGGAGCTGCATCTTGCCGCTCCCGAAGAGCTCGCCGACGGTCTTCATGCCGTCGAGCAGGTGGTCGTTGATGATCGCGAGCGCGGGGTACTTCTGCAGCGCGCTGTCGAGCGTTGCCTGCAGGCCCTCTTTCTCGCCGTCGATGATGTGGGCTCGGAGCTGCTCTTCGAGCGTGAGCTGGCGGGTCTCCTTCTTCGCAGCGCCGGCAGACTCGACATCCTTGAAGAGGGCGATGAACTTCTGCAGCGGGTCGCCCTCGGGCGTGTCGCTTGTCCGGCGGTCGTAGATGAGATCCAGGGCCGCTGCCCACTCGGCATCGCCGATCTTGTTCCGCGGCAGGATCTTGCTGAAGTGCAGGATCGCGCTGGTCAGCCCCGCCTCGGTCAGTTCGTGCAGGAAGACCGAGTTGAGCACCACCCGCGCGGCCGGCTTCAGACCGAACGACACGTTCGACAGGCCCACCGTCGTCTGGCAGTGGGGGAACCGCTCCATGATCCGCCGCACGCCCTCGATCGTCTCGAGCGCGCTGCGGCGGTCGCTCTCCATGCCCGTCGACACCGGCAGCACCAGCGGATCGAAGAGCAGGTCATCGGGCGCGAGGCCATGCACATTGACCGCACGCTCGTACGCCCGCGCCGCGATCGAGAGCTTGCGGTCCGCGGTGCGGGCCATGCTCGCCTCGCGGTCCTCATCGATCGAGCCGATCACCAGCCCGGCGTTGTACTTCTTCGCGAGCTCGCAGATCAGGTCGAACTTCTCGTTGCCATCCTCGAAGTTCGCGCTGTTGATGATGCACTTGCCCGCCGCGTGCTTGAGGCCGGCCTCCAGCGTCGCCGGCTGCGTCGAGTCGAGCATCAGCGGGATGTTCACCTGCCGGACCACCCTACGCACGATCTCCGCCATGTCCGCGGCGTTGTCGCGGCCGGCGTAATCGACGTTCAGATCGAGGACATGGGCGCCGTCGTGCCGCACCTGCTCGCGGGCGAGGCTCACGATGCCGTCGAAGTCCTCGGCCTCGAGCATCCGCTTG
>JBDZUZ010000149.1:0-9435 GCA_040255445.1 Planctomycetaceae bacterium
AGACTCCCGGTGTGAACGTCGCCAAGGCCGTCACGGTGCCGCTCCGCTCGCCGCTCACCAGCGGCGCAACGCTCACACCCGTCACCGCGCCCATCTGCGGCGACACCGTCCCCACCGACTCCACCAGCCCCGCCGGCCTCGCCTCCTTCGAGGCCCCCGGTGTCGTCTCCGTCATCGTCATCCCCGATGAAGACGGCCCGGAACCGACACCCAAGCCCTCCTTCCGCCGCGCTGTCTGCGACCACCTCGATGGCCACCGCCTCGTCACCACCGAGATCTACGTCATCCCGCCCCAGTACTGCCGCCTCTGTGATGTCGAGGTCGATGTCACCAGCAAGAGCGGCTTCACCCGCGCCATGCTCCAGGAGGCCGTCGCAGCGCACCTCGAGCGCTATCTCCATGTCCTCACCGGCGGCGCGGACGGCGACGGCTTCGGCTTCGGCCGCCAGCTGCTCGCCCCCGATCTCATCGCGCAGATCTTCACCGTCGAGGGCATCGCCGCGGTCCGCGGCTTCCAGTGCCACTTCATCCGCACCAAGTCCGATGCCTCGCCCCGCCAGGGCACACTCCGCATGTGCCCCGACGGCGACGACGAATTCAGCAGCCTCAATCTCGCCCCCGAAGAAACCGTCAGCATCATCCCCAGCGCGGTAGCGCTCTCGATCGTCCTCTGAGTCACCCATGCCCGGCACCGACGCCAACAACGCCCGCTGGTTCATGCTCCGCGAAGGAGTCGATTTCGAACCGCGCACCACCGGCGCCGATTCCGACCTCCTCGGCCCGCTCTTCGAAGACGACACGCTGTTCTTCGACGATGACCGCCGCGCCCTCGAACTCCTCCCCACGCTCCCCGTCAACCAGCAGCGCCCCCTCCGCGGCTGGGCCTCCGCGCACCTCGCCGACGGCCGCGGCGAGACATACCTCGTCCCACCGCAGTCCAACCAGCTTGTCATCCGCTACTGCGACGGCTCGGAAGCCCCCTTCCCCTGCGACACCGCCACCCTCCGCTGCCCCACCGGCCTCGCCTTCGACCGCCGCGGCTACCTCTACATCGCCGATGCTGGCCAGCGCGCTGTCATCGTCATCGACCCCACCACCCGGCACATCGAAGCGCGGCTCACCACACCGCCCGCGCGCCAAGCCAGCGATGCGCCCGCGATGTCCGAACCCGCAATGTCCGAGCCCGTCGATGTCGTCGTCAGCCGCGCCGGCCACATCTACATCGCCGACCGCCGCGCCGGCCGCATCTTCATCTTCGACAGCCGCTTCAACCCCGCCGGCTCCTTCATTCCCGCCAACGCCGACAACCTCCCACAGTCACCCCGCCCCGTCGCCATCACCATCGACCCCGATGGCAACCTGCTCATCGCCGATGCCCGCCACCCCCGCCTCCTCCGCTTCACCCCCGCCGGCGAACCCCGCGGCGATGTCAACATCTCCACCGCGCGGGAAGCGCACGCGCAACACGCTCCCTCCGACACCTGCCCGCCCCGCGCGCCCGCGTGCAGCGGCCCCACCTGCGCGAACAGCGCCCGCCCCCTCGACACCGTCGACACACTCCTCTTCGCCCACCGCGACTACCGCCTCCGCGGCCTGAACCTCCAGTCTTCTTTCAACTCCACCGGCGCGTGGCAATCAGCCATCCTCGACAGCCGCAAGCACAACACCACCTGGCACCGCCTCGAGTTCGAACTCGACCTCCCCGCCAACACCGCCATCACCATCCAGACCGCGACCTCCAACGACCGCGATGAACTCATCGCCGACCCCGCCTGGTCCCCCACCGATGAACCCGAAGACCCCGCCTTCAGACTCGATGCGCGCTCGCTCGACACCGATCACCCCAGCCTCCTCATCCACTCGCCCCCCGGACGCTACCTCCGCATCCGCCTCGCGCTCACCGGCAACGGCCGCGGCACACCCACCATCCGCGCCATCCGCGTCCTCTTCCCCCGCAACAGCTACCTCGACAGCCTCCCCGCGATCTACCGCCGCGCCATGGGCCCGGACCGCTTCATCGAAGACTTCCTCGCCATCCCCGAGCGCACACTCACCCGCCTCGAAGACCGCTACGAAGACTTCTCCCGCCAGCTCGACCCCAGCGCAGCGCCGCCGCAGCTCCTCGACTGGCTCGCCGGCCTGCTCGATCTCGCGTTCGACCCGCAATGGCCCGAAGCACGCCGCCGCGCACTCCTCCTCCGAATCAACCAGCTCTACGCGCTCAAAGGCACGCCCCGCGGCCTCCGCGAATACATCAAGGCCTACACCGGGCTCGACGCCGCGATCGATGAGCACTTCCTCCGCCGACCCCGCCGCCCGACCTACCTGGGCGGCAGCGCACGCGGCTCCCACTCCGGGGCCGGCGGCTTCATCCTGGGCGTCGGCTCTCTCATCACGACCGCGCACCCCGATCGACCCCCCGATGAAGAACTCATCGGCCAGTTCGCCCACCGCTTCGATGTCCGCATCTACCTCCCCACCGATGAGGCCGTAACGCGGGGCACGGCCAACGAACGCGCGTTGAGCGTCGTCGACCGCATCGTCCAGTTCAATAAGCCCGCGCACACCGTCCACCGCATCATCCCCGTCTACCCCGGCGCCAGCGTCGGCGCTGCCACCCGCGTCGGTGTGGACTTCGTCTTGACCGCACGCCCGCCCCACGCTGCGCACATCGGCGACTGCGCGAAACCCTCCACGCCCACCTCCACACTCGACGAGGGCCTAGTCCTCTCCGACACCAACCCCGCCTTCCCGCGCCCCCGCGGGTTCCGCCTGTAAGAGACAACACCACACACACGAGCCACACCCACACGCAACGAGGCCACGCCATGCCGCCCACCAACACCGCGCACCACGCAGCAAACCACAACTGCTCCTGCGGCTGCATCCCCGGCGAGTTCCTCCGCATGCGCTACTTCTACGGCCAGCTCCTGGGCGCGACCGACCTCGCCGATGAACAGGCCTACCACGCCGGCAAGCAGCGCTTCCACAACCGCTACCTGCACGGCTGGGGCACCATCTGCGGCCTCGCCGTCGAGCGCGCTGCCCCGCCCCCGCCCGACGATCCTCCCAACGGCACGAACGACCCCGACACCACCTCCACCGTTCTCCGCGTCCGCCGCGGCGCAGCCCTCGATCGCTGCGGCAACGAGATCGTCGTCCCCGGCGATTACTGCATCGATGTCAACGCCTGGTTCCGCACCCAGCAACCAGATCTCGATGACATCCTCGATCCGCCGCCGCCCCCGGAGCCCGATTCCCCCACACCCACCGAGTCCACCACCGGCCGCATCGTCGTCGTCATCCGCTACCAGGAGTGCCCCAGCGAACCAACCCTCGCGCCCCGCGACCCCTGCGGCTGCGCCGATGAAGGCTGTGAGTACGCACGCATCCGCGAGACCTTCCGCCTCGACCTCGCCACGCGCGCCGAGCTCAGCGACACCCACGACGACGCCCCATTCCCCTGGGGGCCCCGAGGCCGCGCCCTCGCAGCGCTCGCAGACCCATCCGGCCGCGCGCTGCGAGAGGCCGCGGCCGCCCCCTGTCCGGCGCCAAAGAAAGGCGGCTGGCTCGTTCTCGCCATCGTCCCCGTCACCTTCAGCGCAGACCGCTCCGCCATCATCGATGTCGGCGCCCCCGACATCGGCACACCCTTGCGCCGGGTCCTGCTTTCAACCTCCGCACTCCAGGCCGCCTTCTCAGCCGCGGACAGCAACTTCGAGATCGGCCCGCGCCTCCTCACCCCAACACTCACCGACGACTCGCACATCCGCCTCCCCGTCCACCTCGTCACGCCCGCCGCGGGCCCGCCCGCGACGCCGCTCGAACCATCGACCGTCACCACCGATGCCGTCGAGCTCACCCGCTTCGAGGGCGGTACCGGCTGGGTCGACCTCACCGTCAACGCGATCACCGTGAACACCGACGGCGATGCCGCCGAGCTCGAGCTCGATGATGCGCTCACCGCCAACACCGTGATCCGACTCACCATCGACCAGGACCCCGCCCACCCCTGGAGCGATGCCGCCGGCCGCGCGGTGTCCCCGCTCTTTACCTCACGCGGCTTCACCGTCGTCGAGACCGATTCGGGCGACCTCGCCCTCGCGCCGCTGCCGAACTGATCCAACCTTCTTGAGAGGAGCTCCCCGTGAGAGCCCGCCAGATCCCGATCCTCTCCCGCGCCCGCGACCTCATCGGTGTCAATGCCGGGACCGCCGGCCGCGCCGGCCAAGTCCTCCGCCTCGAACAGCCCGGCGCCGAGGCCAGCTTCGCAGGCCCCCTCCGCCTCGTCATCACCTACACGACCAGCGCGCACCTGCGCGCCATACGCACCAATGTCAGCGCGCGCAACGTCGACATCGAAGTCTGGCGCCGCGAAGTCTTCGTCCCCAGCGGGCACCAGTACCGCGTGAGCTACACCGACCTCGTCGGCCCCGAGCCCGCCGGCTGCCTCGTCATCACCGCGCACGATGTCGACGACACCCCCACGCTCACCAGCGACCTCCCCTGCGACTTCGCCGTGACCGAGCTCGATGAGGACACCTGGATCTTCCCGCCCTCCTGCGAGCCCTGCGACTCCACCATCGTCCGCACACCGCCATCCTGCGGACCCGTCGTCCCCATCCCCGTCGCCAAGGGCGGCTGCGTCCGCCCCCGCTTCTTCAGCGGCATGTTCATCACCCGCGAAGACATGGAGACCCAGCTCCGCTACTTCCGCATCAAACAGCGCCTGCAGAACCGCGCTATGGGCGAGGGCGTCGTCTGGGGCCTGCCCATCTCCCTCGATGCCTCACGCATCCACATCGGCGCCGGCTACGCCGTCGACTGCTGCGGCAACAACCTCACCGTCACCTGCGACTACAGCGTCCGCACCGATGCGCTCCTCTCCGACCCCGACCTCTGCGGCCGCCTCTCCGATCTCCGCTGCGCCTCGATCGTCCTCGAATACGCCGAGTGCGCGGAACACCCGCGCCCCGTCCACGGCGAATCCTGCGGCCAGGCCACACCCGCCTGCGAGATGTCCCGCATCCGCGAGACCGTCCGCCTCCGCCTCCGCCCGCCCTGCGATGATCACGAGGATGCGCTCGCGGCCGCCTTCTCCGAGATCCTCGAAATCATCCGCCCGACCGACCGCACGACCCCCGACACATCAACCGGCGACTGGCAACGCGTCGACCCATCGCAACCCCTCAACATCGCCTGGTCGCTCGCAGCCACCGGCCCCTCCCTCGGCGATGCCGGCCCCGTCACCGTCAACCTCGATGCGCGACACGACCAGCAGCAGACCGCCTTCATTCCCGTCGAGGACAACGGCCAGACCGTCGACTTCGCGTACCAGACCGACACCGGCGCCAGATTCTCCGCCATCAACATCGTCGATCAGGACGGCAACTCCGTCGCCACCGGCACACAGACCCCCCGCATCACCTTCGATTACCTCGTGCCCGCGGCGGGAGAAGCCTCGCCCCGCCGCTATCTCACCACCTGGGAAACCGATGACCCCGCGCAGCGCTCCGCCCGCGACCCCGATGCCCCCACACCCCTGATCGCCGAGGTCCGCGATCCCACCGCCCAGTTCCGCGCCCGCGCTGCCACCGCACAATCCGCAACACAACTCGAGCTCCTTCTCGTCGCCGCGCAGCCCACCAGCCCGCTCGAAGTCGGCCAATACCTCCGCATCCAGAGCGGCGTGGGCACCACGCCGCCGTCCTGGTGGCGCATCACCGCCGTCACCCCCGAAGGCGCCTCCACCCGCGTCACCGTCCAGGCGCACGGCACACCCCCATCACCGCCGCCCACGCAGGAACTCACCATCATCCGGCCGATGCACGTCCGCCTCACCTTCGGCCCCGCCATCGTCGAGGTCCCCGGCGCCACCGCCGCGGCCCCGCCCTGCTGCGGCGGGTTCTGCTGCGATCACACCCGCTCCCTCGACCCCAACGACCGCCTCCTCGTCCTCATCCTCATCCTCTATTACGCCCGCATCCTGCAGGAACTCGAGGCCATCCGCACCCGCACCCGCACACAGGCCACGCTCTCGACCAACACCCGCCGCACTATCAACACCAACACCGAGAGCGCCGCCCTCCGCGCCGCCGCGGCGTCCCTCTCCCGCACTCTCCTCCCCGCCCGCCTGCAAAGCTCCGTCGACACACTCCGCCGCTTTGATGAAGCCGCGCACGCGCTCCTCAACCTCTGGTGCCATCGCGCCATCTACCCCGGCCCATCCTGTGATTGCGGCTGCGGCTGCTCCGAATCACACGAATCCCGCGGCGTCGTCATCGGCTGCGCCTACTTCCGCGCTGGGCAAATCTGCCGCGTCAGCCCCTACGACGGCCGCCGCTGGGTCCTCCACCCCCCGCTCCTCCAGCACTGGGCCTCCGCCTTCGGCTTCCCCGCCCTCGACCAGGCCGCTATGGGCCTCTTCTCCCGCCTCTGCTGCATCAGCGCGCTCCCATCGATCGCCGACTCGGTCGAACTCCCCGAGCGCGATGACACCAGCGTCCGCCTCACCCGCGTGAGCGCCTTCACCAGCCGCGCCACCGTCTCCGGCGGCCCCGAAGCAACCAACGCCTTCAGCGCCCTCCCCCACGCCGAACTCTTCGCCCAGCCCATGGCCGCGATGCGCCAGCCCACGAACTCACTCACCACCAACGTCTCCACCACATCTTCCTCCTGCGCCTCCTCTTTCATGGCCGCGATGCTGCGCCTTCTCGTCACCATCGAAACCGTCTCGCCAGCAGCCCTCGTCGAGAATGTCTCCCGCTTCCTCTGCCACCCCCTCTGCAACCTCCGCGCCCGCACCGAGTTCACACCCCAGGACGGCATCCGCCTCGATGTCGCCCGCAACACCATCCGCGCTGCCAACCGCGAGCCCGAGGCCGGCGTCCAACCCGTCCTCCGCGATGCCTCCGCGGAACTATCCGCACTCATCGTCGCCCGCGCGCCCGTCACCGCGCTCCCCGAATCCGAATCCATCCGCGACGACCTCAACCGCGCCGGCGTCACCACCGTCGCCGATCTCCTTACCCGCTCCCCGCGCGACCTCTCCCGCGCCACCACCGCCGAGCGCACCCGCGATGTCAACGCCTCCCGCACCGCCGCGGAGGCCTTCCCCGCCGAGATCGCCGGCCGCGTCGCCCGCGTCTTCGCCAATCGTGACCGCGATGGCACACTCCAACCCGAAGACCTCGCCTCCGAAGAGTCACGCGAACGCCTCGAGCGCGACCTCACCCGCGCCCTCACCGTCGGCACCGGCGAGAACCGCCGCATGCTCGTCGACGAGGCCACCCTCACCCGCGCCCTCGACGACTGGTCCGCATCGATCCGCCCGCCCACCACCTGACCGCCCGCGCGGTCCACGCACACTCCCCAGCGGGGATCACCGTGACCGACCACCGCATCGACACGCTCAGCATCCACGCCGCCGCGCCCGATACCTCCGCGGCCGAACACTTCACCCGCGCTGTGCTCGACCGCGCCTGCGACCTCGTGGAACCCATCCTCCGCGGCCGCACCCTCGCCATCCGCCGCCTGCCGCTCCGCATCGCGCTCGAACCTGGAGACCTCAGCAATCCAGCCTCAATCAACGACGCTGCGGACACGATCGCGGAGGATGTCGCCGCCGCGCTCGGCCGCTTCATCCAGGACGCCGCCACCACGCCCGCTGACGATGCACCCATCGCGATCTTCGATGACCACGCCCACCGCGCCGCCATCGCCGCCGCCGCCTTCGCCCGCGGCGTGCAACCCTGGTTCGCCCCCGAGTGGACCGATGTCGACGGCCCCCTCCGCTGGGCCGCGGCGGAGCCCGCACGTTTGCTGGCCGTACTGCATTCCCTCGCCCGCAACAACACGCTCGAAGACGTCCTCGCCGCCGCCGACAACCCCACACTTCACACGCTCCGAGCCTCCCTCGACACCGCCGCTGCTGCATCCTCCCAGCGCCCACACCCACCCGCGTCCTCGAATACCATCGCCGCAGAAGGCAGCGCAGCGACGACGCTTGTTCCGCACTCACGACCGCTCACCGGAGCTCATCTCGAACTCATCAACGCAATCGACAACGCAATCGAGAGCCGCGGCTCCCTCGCGCACAAAGCCACAGCACGCCGCTCGACGCCGCAACGCCCGGCCCAGAACCACGCTCCCGTCGATCCCTCCAACCCATCCCCAGCACAACCGCCTACCCGCCGCTCGGCTCGTGCCGCAGCACCAACATCAACCAACGCCGCCGGCCTCTTCTACCTTCTCCTACCCATCCTGGAACTGAAGATCGGCGAGATCCTCTGGCGGCGCCAGATCCCAGAGGGTCCGACGCTCGCCGCGGCCGCCCGTCTCCTGCTCCCCCGCGCCGATGACGCCGCGCTCACCGCGCTCGCCGGCGGCGACACGGAAGGAACGCCCACGCTCGCAACAAACCCCGCGGGCGACGCCGCCGCGGCGATCCTCCGATCACTCCGCGATGCCACCGCCCGGCACACCTCCACGCTCCCCACAGCAAGCCGCCGCGAAGCCCGCATCGGTGACCTCCGCGCGATCTTCATCACCGCCGATGCCGATGAATCGATCATCGCCGTCTTCCCCGCCGCCGCGCCCGCGCCCGACTGGCCGACCGCATCAGCCCACGACGACGCGTCTGCTCTCTCTGATCCGCTCCTGACCCTCGACACCGCCGAGACGCTCCTCACCAGCAGCGAACCCGCATCCCTCCCCGCGGCGATGCTCACCCTCACGATCGCCGGCACGCTCGCGCTCTACGCCCGCTCCCGACTGATTGCCGCAGGCGATACCGATCCCAACGCGACGCTCCGCGCCGCCCTCGCAACCCGCGGCGAGTTTCTCTACCGACACGAAGAACTCACCATCCGCATCGACGCCGAGGATGCGTCGCTCCCCCTCCGCCGCGCCGGCCTCGACCGCGACCCCGGCTGGGTCCCCTGGCTCCAGCGCACCCTCCGCTTCGACATGTCCCAGCACCTCGAGCCCTGACCACACCGCCACGCACGCCCCATCGCGCACGCCCCGACCCGCGTCCCATGAAGACCGCCGCGAAACAACCCGCTCCCTCGCGCGACCCGGCCCACACACCCGCCGCCGCCAAAGCCCGCACCACCAACCGCGGCCACGCCCCCGTCTCCACCACACCAACCCCGCCCACCCACGACCTCGAACACCTCGCCGACCGCTACGGCAACCGCGCCCTCCAGCGCCTCCTCGCCGTCCAACGCACCTGCTCGTGCGGCGGAACCTGCCCCCACTGCCGTGCCGAGGAAGAACAAAGCCTCCAGCGCTGCGCGACCGCTCCCAACACACCATCACCCAACGCCCTCGCCCAGGCCCGCAACATCGCGAGCACCCCCGGCGCCCCACTCCCCGACCCGCTCCGCGCCGCCTTCGAATCACACTTCAACACCGACCTCTCCCCCGTCCGCA
>JBDZUZ010000286.1:0-1998 GCA_040255445.1 Planctomycetaceae bacterium
CGAAGATGAACGAGCCCATCGGACGCTTGGGGTCCTTGAGGCCCGCGCGGGCGCGGCGGATCGCCTTGGCGACGGCCTTGATGGCCTCGTCCTGGCTGACGACGCGCTTGTGCAGCTCCGCCTCGAGCTGGAGCAGACGCTGGGCCTCTTCCTTCTCGAGCCGCTTGAGCGGCACGCCGGTCATACGGCTGACGACCTCGGCGATGATCTCCTCATCGACGACGCCGTCGACCTCCTGGGCCTTGGCGCGCCACTCCTTCTGGATCTCTTCGCGCTTCTTGCGGAGCTGCTCGGCCTTGTCGCGGAGCTCGGCAGCACGCTCGTAGTCCGCGGCCTTGACGGCCTCGTCCTTCTCGACGCTGAGCCGCTCGATATCGCCCTCGATCTCGGCGAGGTTCGGCGGCTTGGTCATGCTCTTGATCCGGACGCGGGCGCCGGCCTCATCGATCACGTCGATCGACTTGTCGGGCTGCACGCGGCCGGTGATGTACCGGCCCGAGAGCTCTACCGCGGCCTTGAGCGCATCGTCGGTGATCTGAACGCGGTGGTGCTGTTCGTACCGATCGCGGAGGCCCTTGAGGATCTCGATCGTCTGCTCGCCGGTGGGCGGGTCGACGGTGATCGCCTGGAAGCGCCGCGCCAGCGCGGCGTCCTTCTCGATGTACTTGCGGTACTCATCGAAGGTGGTGGCGCCGATGCACTGGATCTCGCCGCGGGCGAGCGCCGGCTTGAGCACGTTGGAGGCGTCGATCGCGCCCTCCGCACCGCCGGCGCCGACCAGGGTGTGCAGCTCGTCGATGAAGAGGACCACGTTCTTGGCGCGGCGGACCTCGTTCATGACGGCCTTGATTCGCTCCTCGAACTGGCCGCGGTACTTCGTGCCGGCGACCATCATCGCCAGGTCGAGCACCACGATCCGCTTCTCGTGGAGGATCTCGGGGACATCGCCGCTGATGATGCGCTGCGCGAGTCCTTCGACGATCGCGGTCTTGCCGACGCCGGCTTCGCCCAGCAGCACCGGGTTGTTCTTGGTGCGGCGGCAGAGGACCTGCACGACGCGCTCGATCTCGTTGGCGCGGCCGATGACCGGGTCGAGCGTGCTCTCGCGGGCGAGCTCGGTGAGGTCGCGGCCGAAGGAATCCAGCGCGGGGGTCTGGCTCTTGCGCTTGCCCTGGGCAGCGCCGCCGCCCGAGGCGGCCGCGCCGCCGGCGGCGCCGGCTCCGGCCAGGCCCTGCTCGATGCCGCCCTCGCCCTGCTCGTTGCCCGCGCCCAGGAGATTGAGGACCTCCTCGCGGACTTCCTCGAGCTTGAGGCCCAGGTTCATCAGGACCTGCGCGGCGACGCCGTCGTGCTCACGCAGCAGGCCGAGCAGGAGGTGCTCGGTGCCGACGTAATTGTGGTTGAGGTTGCGGGCTTCCTCGATGGCGTACTCGATGACCTTCTTGGCCCGGGGCGTCTGGGGGAGCTTCCCCATGGTCACCATCTCGGGGCCGGCCTTGACGAGCTTCTCGACCTCGAGGCGGACCTTGCGCAGGTCGACATCGAGGTTCTTGAGGACGTTGGCGCCGACGCCGGAGCCTTCCTTCACGAGGCCGAGCAGTATGTGCTCGGTCCCGATGTACTCGTGGTTGAGACGCTGGGCCTCCTGGTTGGCCAGAGCCATGACCCGACGAGCCCGGTCCGTGAATCGTTCAAACATCAAAGCTCTCCTTCCGCGGCATTCGCCGCGGCGTATCACCCATCTATTTCGTCCGAGAGAGGGCCCCAGCGTCGCCGAACCGCCCATTTCTCGGACAGGGGTCTGTAACCCCTCCACCCGTCGTACCTTGGACGCCCGAACCGGCTCCGGCGTTGCCGGGTCCGAGAATGTTGGGCCGCCCAATTCTGTTCACCCTTTATACGGTGAACCTCGTGATCGCGTTCACCCGCGGCCCCGCCGCGGTCCGAGAACCCGACTCGACCCGAGTGGTGCAACCCGCGTGCCGCGACCGCCGGGGC
>JBDZUZ010000150.1:0-9443 GCA_040255445.1 Planctomycetaceae bacterium
GGCGAGACGGTGGTCGTCGCGACCAACACGATCGCGCTGCAGGAGCAACTCGTCACCAAGGATGTGCCGCTGCTCCGCGAGACGCTCGAGCCCTTCGCCGAGCTCGCGCCCGATGGGCTGCCGCGTGAGGTCCGGCCGGTGCTCGTCAAGGGCCGCGGCAACTACATGAGCATCCGCCGCCTCAAGCTCGCCAGCCAGCGGCAGGACCGCTTATTCGCGGACCCCGCCGCGCGGCGGAGCCTGCACGTCATCGAAGAGTGGGCCTACGAGACCGAGGACGGCACGCTCTCGACGCTCCCGCCCATCGAGCGGCCGGGCGTGTGGGACCGTGTGCAGTCCGATTCGGGCAACTGCATGGGCCGCCGCTGCCCGCACTACGAATCGTGCTTCTATCAGAGCGCACGCCGCGAGATGGAGAACGCGAACCTCCTGATCTGCAACCATGCACTCTTCTTCAGCGACCTCGCGCTGCGGGCGCAGGATGTCGGCTTCCTCCCCAAGTACGACCACGTCATCCTCGATGAGGCCCACGGCGTCGAGGATGTCGCCTCCGAGCACTTCGGCGTTTCACTCACCGAGGGGCGCATTCAGCACCTGCTCTCGACGCTGCACGCGCGCAACGGCAAGGGTTACCTCGCCCACGCGATGCTCCTCTCGACCGAGCCCGACCGCGTGCAGAAGGCGATTGTGCTGGTGGAGCAGGCGGGGGCCGCGGCCCGAGCGTTCTTCGACAGCCTCCCAAAGCCCGAGGGCTCCAATACCGGCGTCTTCGGCGCGGCGAGTGTCGCACCCGGCACCGTCCGCGTCCGCGAAGCCGGCACGGTTGCCAACACCATCACCCCCGCGTTCCGCGAGCTCTCCCTGCGCCTCGCCGGCCTCAAGGACATCATGCCCGGCGATGCCGACCGCTTCGAGCTCAACGCGTACAGCCAGCGCGCGGCGATGGTCGCAGATGCCGCCGAGGCCCTTGTTTCGCAGACGGTGCCCAAGAGCGTGTACTGGGTCGAACACGGCGGCGGCGAGACCTCGCGGCAGCGCAGCGTCGGCATGGCCTGCGCCCCGATCGAAGTGGGGCCTCTCCTCAAGGAGCACCTCTTCCGCCAGGACTACTCCGTCGTCCTCACCAGCGCCACGCTCGCCACGCGGCGCATCAAGGACGATGAACCGACCGAGACCGCCGAGACCGCCTTCGCGCACACGCTCGCCCGCCTCGGCTGCGAGGGCGCCAAGACCCTCCAGCTCGGCAGCCCCTTCGATTACGCCCGTCAGGTCGAGTTCTACATCGACACCACTGTCGATCACGCTCGCGGCGGCAACGCGCGCAATTCGCCCGGCCGCGGCAAACTCGCCGAGCGCATCCTCCACCACCTCGAAGCCACCGAGGGCGGCGCATTCGTCCTCTTCACCAGTTTCGCCACGCTCAACTCCGTCGCTTCCGCCCTCGCCGGCCCGCTCGCGCACCGCGGCTGGCCGCTCCTGGCACAGGGTCGCGACGGCTCACGCACGCTCATCCTCCAGCGCTTCCGCGAGAACGAGCACAGCGTGCTCCTGGGCGCGGCGAGCTTTTGGCAGGGCGTCGATGTCCGCGGCCGCGGCCTCCGCAATGTCATCATCACCAAGCTCCCCTTCGACCCCCCCGACCGTCCCCTCACGCAAGCCCGCTGCGAGCTCATCGAGGAACGCGGCGGCAACCCCTTCATGGAGGACTCGATCCCCCGCGCCGTGATCCGCTTCAAGCAGGGCTTCGGCCGGCTGATCCGGTCGCAGGAGGACAGCGGCCGCGTGGTGGTGATGGACTCGCGGATCCTGACCGCCCGCTATGGCCGGCTGTTCCTGCAGGCGCTCCCCGAGGGCGTCGAGCCGCGGGTGGTGGGGGCCGAGGAAGAGCGGCCCGACCCGGGCATGGACGACCTCCCGTTCTGAGCGGGCTCGCCCGAAACCCGTCGCAAACCGCCGCCGCGGCCGGGTATTCCCGCCGTCCGGGCGAAGTTCGGTACAGTGGGCGGCTACCGTTGGCACGATTCCGCCCATGGCGGGCGGCGAGGGAGATTCTGCATGCTCGGACGCGTCTTTAAGGCCTACGACATCCGTGGTACCTACCCGGATCTACTCAACGACACGATGGGCTGGCAGATCGGCTTCGGCGCGAGCAAGTTTCTGCTCGCCGATGCCCAGGCCGCGGGGGAGACCACCCCGATGATGAAGAACGTCGTCGTCGGTCGCGACATGCGGACCAGCAGCCCCGCCCTCTCCAAGCAGCTGATCCAGGGCATCAACGACCAGGGCGGCGATGTCATCGATGTCGGCCTCTGCGACACCTCGATGATCTACTTCGCCGTCAACCACCTCGACTGCGCCGGCGGCGTCATGGTCACCGCCAGTCACAACCCCCCGCAGTACAACGGCTTCAAAATCTCCAAGCGCAAGGCCAAGCCCGTCGGCGAGTCGACCGGTCTCGCGGAGATCCGCAAGCACGCCGCCATGGTCGATAAGTCGTCGGTCGCCAAGTCCGGCGGCCGGCACGAGCAGCGCGATCTGTGGCCCGCGTACACGCGCCACGTCCGCTCCTTCCTCGACATGGGCGGCGTCAAGCTCAAGGTCGCGATCGACGCCAGCAACGGCATGGCCGGGACGATGTTCCCCAAGATCTTCGGCAAGGAGAGCAGCATGGGCGCTGTGCCCGGGCTCGAGGTGCTGGAACTCAATTTCGACAACACCAAGGGCACCTTCGCCCACGAGCCCAACCCGCTCGTGAAGTCGAACCTCTCGCAGGTCCGCGAGATGGTCCTCACCGAGAAGGCCGATCTGGGCGTCTGCTTCGACGGTGATGCCGACCGCTGCGTGATCATCGATGAGAAGGGCCACCCCGTCGGCTGCGATCACCTCACCGCGCTCCTCGCCCGCTACTTCCTCGAGAAGCGCAAGGGCGCGGCGGTGGTCTATGACCTCCGCTCGACCAAGGCCGTCGCCGAGGAAGTCGAGAAGGCCGGCGGCATCCCGCTCCGCTCCCGCGTCGGGCACGTGTTCATGAAAGAAGCCATGGCCCGCCAGAACGCCTGCTTCGGCGGCGAGCTCTCCGGCCACTTCTACTTCCAGGACAACTTCAACGCCGACTCGGGCGCGATCGCCATGTGCATCGTGTTCACGATGATGGCACAGACCGGCCAGAAGATGAGCGAGCTGATCAAGCCGATCGCCCGCTACTCGCAGTCCGGCGAGATCAACTTCCAGATCGAAGAGAAGGACGCCGCGATCGCCGCCCTCAAGGAGAAGTTCTCCGAAGAGGCCGGGTACGACGCTCATGTCGACGAGCTCGACGGCGTGACCATCGACTGCTTCGACGACGCCGGCGACAAGGGCGGCTGGTGGTGCAACGTCCGCAAGAGCAACACCGAGCCGCTCCTCCGCCTCAACCTCGAGGCGAAGAACAAGGAGATCCTCGAGCGGATGATCCGCGAGATCTCCCCGATCCTGGGCCGGCGCGTCGATCACTGACGCCGCGGGCCCAGGCAGCCCCGCGCGATGGATCGCGCGGGGATCAGCGGATGTCCAACGCGAACGGATGACGCATGACAGTCGCCGATTTCCTCCAACACTGGTCGCTCACGCAGAACCCGTTCCGCGGCGAGGAGGCCCGGGCCGACGATGTCTTCGCCCGCATGGGCCCGGCCGGCCCGCGGACCGCCATCGCCGAGTCGCCCGGCGCGCCCGCCGTCTACCACTCCGACTTCGACAAGATCCTGGGCGATCTCAAGCGTCCCAGCAGCAGCGTCGTCTTCGGCGAGAAGGGCAGCGGCAAGACCGCGATCCGCCTCCAACTCGCGCAGCGCATCCACGAGTTCAACGTCGCCGGCCGCGGCGGCCGCGTGCTGCTCGTCGCCTACGACGACCTCAATGGTGTGCTCGACCGCCTCCACGAACGCGTCGGCGGTAAGTCGCCGCTCGACAGCCTGCAGCAGATCCGCCTGGTCGATCACATCGATGGCGTGCTCTCGCAGGTCACGCCGCGCCTGATCGATGCTGTCCTGGGTCAGAAGGACAGCGAGCGGGTCGGCGCGGAGAAGGCCGGGCCCGAGGCGATCAGTCTGGGCGAGCACCCCCGAAAGCTCGTCCGCGGGCTCGACCCCGTCGCCAAGCGTGATCTGCTGCTGCTCCAGGCGCTCTACGACAAGGCCGATGCCGCGGACCTGCGCACCGGCAAACTCAGGAAGCGACTGGGCATCGGCCTGCCCATGACGGCGTGGCTCGCTCGCGCGGTCATCTGGATCGTGCCGGTCCTCCTCGCCGCGGCGTTCGTCTTCCACTACTTCTTCGCGGAAGGAGTCCTCGCGAACGAGTGGGTGATGTATGTCATCCTCGGACTCGCGGCGGTCTGGGTGCTCGCAGCGCTCAAGCTCCTCCTCTGGGACCGCTTCGTCCTGCTCCGCCTCGCCCGCTCCATCCGCAAGCAGATCCGCGTCACCGCCCGCGGCCTCGAGTCCTACGCGCGCTCGCTCCGCCAGCTCGACCCCGTGCTCCGCGAGCCGGGCGTGCTGCCGGTCACGGACTCGGACGAGGCCCGCTACGTCCTGCTCGACCGCTTCAAGCGCGTGCTCCGCCCGCTGGGTTACAGCGGCGTCATCCTCATCGTCGACCGCGTCGATGAGCCCACGCTGGTGAGCGGTGACCCCGAGCGCATGAAGGCCCTGACCTGGCCGATGCTCAACAACAAGTTCCTGCAGCAGGACGGCCTGGGCGTCAAGCTCCTGCTCCCCGTCGAGCTCCGCCACGCGCTCTTCCGCGAATCGAGCGCGTTCTTCCAGGAAGCCCGCCTCGACAAGCAGTCGCTCGTCGAGCGGCTGACCTGGACCGGCGCGATGCTCTTCGACCTCTGCGAGGCACGCCTCCGCGCCTGCCGCCCCGCCAGCACCGAGCCGATCGATCTCATGGCGATCTTCGATGAAGACGTCTCGCGGCAGGATGTCATCGATGCCCTCGACCGCATGCACCAGCCCCGCGATGCCTTCAAGCTTATGTACCGCGTGCTCACCGAGCACTGCTCATCGGTCACCGCCGGCGAGAACGCCTGGCGCATCCCGCGGCATGTCCTGCAGACTGTCCAGAAGCAGGAAAGCGACCGCGTGCAGCAGCTCTACCGCGGCATCCGGCCGGGCTGAGTCATCCGCTGTGTCGATGTTCGAGACCGGGCCGCGGCTCGGACGGCCGCGTCATCACGGTCGGTCAGTTCCCGCCGGCGCTGCTCATGTGGCCCTCGGGGCCCTCACGCAGCTCCATATCGATCCGCCGCGCCGAGGCCGGCGGCACCGTTACGGTGTTGGGCAGGCTGACCTGCTGCGAGTTGATCGGCATGTAGGCCCAACGCATCAGCGCGTTGTTCTCCGACTCCGACTCGCCGGTCCTGTCGACGAACCGGACAACCAACTGCTGGCCGACCGGCACCTCGCCGGTCCACACAGGCTGCCCGGTCCGCGTGTCGACGACCGAGATCGTCTGAGGCGCGTGTGCGAATGACTGGTAAGTGAAGGTGTCGTTCGAAGAACCGCTGCCGCCCGGCTTGAAGGCGCAGGCGCCAAGGAACGAGGTGGCGAGCATGAGGGCGGCGCCGACCGAAACCGTGAGCACCCGCCGAGCGTTCGTGTTGACCATGTTGACCGACTCCCTGCACCAGTACCACAGAACCAGCCCCGGGGCTGCCGCCGCCGGGCCGCGGCCGTTGCCGCGGATTGCCCCCACTGTATCGGCCCGGGACGGGGGCCGCCTGCACGGGCACCCGCATGAGGGCCGCCCGGCGGGGAGTACACTCGCCGCATGAGCGACCCCGGCCAGCCCGCATCCCGCCCGCCGTTCCGGATCGGGCACGGTTACGACCTCCACCGCCTCGAACCCCGCCCGCCCGCCGGGGCCGGGCGGCCGCTGGTGGTGGGGGGCGTGCGGCTCGACCACGACCGCGGCCCGATCAGCCATTCAGACGGCGATGCCCTGCTCCACGCGATCACCGATGCGATCCTGGGGGCCCTGGCAGGTCCGGATATCGGCCAGCTCTTCCCGGACAATGACCCGGCCAACGAGTCCGCAGATTCCGCGATCTTCCTCGAGGCCGCGGCGAAGCACGCCCGCACCTCGGGGTACCGCATCGGCAATGTCGATGCCACGGTGATCCTCGAACGGCCGAAGATCGGGCCCCACAAGGAAGCGATGCGGACGGCGATCGCGAGGATCCTGGGGATCGAACCCGCATTCGTGAACATCAAGGGCAAGACCCACGAGCGAGTCGATGCGGTGGGCGAGGGGCGCGCGATCGAGACGCACGCGGTGGTGCTGCTGATCGCGGCGGAGTGATGCGGTCGTAGCGCTGCCGGTCACTCGCCCGGCTTGGCGTCCTTCATCAGCCGCGCCATCATGACATCGGCGAACCCCGGGAAGAGCGTGCCCGTGGCGAGCAGCGTCCGCATGGGCAGGCTTGTCCAGACCTCGCCCTTGGGCTTGTGCAGACACTTGACGACGGCCTTGGCGACCGTGTCCGCCGACTGGCGAAACATCAGCGGTGTCCGCGTCGCGCCCCGCGGCCGCTGCGAGCGCTGCTCCACTTGCTCGGAGAATTCGGTATCGGTGCCGATCGGGTGCACCGTTGAGACGTGGATCCCGGTCTTACGCATCTCCAGCCGCATGGCGCGGCCGAAGTGGTCCTGGGCCGCCTTCGTCGCGGAGTACGCGGCGAAGTTGGGGATCGCGATCTTGGAAGCGCAGCTCGAGCAGATCAGGATGTGGCCCCGCCCGTGCCGACGCATCTGCTCGGCCGCGGGCCAGATCGTGTACAGCGTTCCGTAGAAGTTGGTCTCGAAGATCGCGCGGATCTTCTCCTCTTCCATCGTCTCGACCGGCGACTCGACCCCATACCCGGCATTCGCGAACACGCTGTAGATCGGGCCGAAGGCGTCTGACGACTTCTCGATCAGCCGTTTGCAGTCATCCTTCGAGTTGACATCGCACTGCACGGCGATCGCCTTGCCCCCGCCAGTCCGGATGCGTTCCGCGGCCTCTTCGAGCCGCTCGATCCGCCGTGCGGCGAGGGCCACTGGCATGCCCGCCTTGGCGCAGGCGAGCGCGGTTGCGAGACCGATGCCGCTGCTCGCGCCGGTGATGGCGATGGGTTTGCCTTTCAGGTCGATCACAGGCGTTGTCTCCGTTGCGGCGGGTGGAACAGTCGAACCTCAGTCGAGCGGGATTGAAGCCGCGCCGGGGCCGCCGGACCCGCCTGGCCCACGCGGCGCCCGCGTCATCAGCCAGCGGAGTTCGGGCAACTTCAGTACGACCGCCGCGGCGAGGTAGATGATGCCGCCCGCGCCCACCGCCGCGGCCAGCCGCACCAGGTGCATCGACCACGACTCCGCGGCGGGCAGCAGGATCAGCACGCCGATCACGCCCGCGCCCATCACGCCCGTCACCGCGGCGATGCGGGCGAACGCGCCCGCGGTCACGCCGCCGAAGGGCTGAACCCTCAGCCGGCGGCGGCACAGGATGAGCAGAATCACCGTCTGCAGCATCGCCGTCGCCGCGGTCGACCACGCCAGCCCGGCTTCCCTAAGCGGCCAGATGAGCGTGAAGTTGAGGCCGATGTTGAGCGCGACCATGCTCATCGCGATCCGCATCGGCGTCTTCGTGTCGCCCTGCGCGTAGAAGGCGCGTGTAAAGACATGATTGAGTGAATAGGCCCACACCGCGATCGAGAAGCCCGCGAGCACCATCTGCGCCCGCTCGAGCCCGTCCGCCGAGAACGCCTCACGCCCACCCCCGAAGATCACCGCCAGAAGGTCCTCGCGCACCAGGAACAGCCCGACCGAGGCCGGCAGCCCGATGAACAGCGACAGCCGCAGGCCGCGTCTCAGCGTGTCGGTGAAAGCGCCCGCATCGTTCGCGGTGCGGGCCAGCAGCGGGAACACCGCCGTCGCGACCGCGATGCCGAAGACCCCCAGCGGGAACTGATACAGCGTCTGCGTGTAGCTGATGATGGCATTTGAAGATGCATCGAGCGGCACGGGGCGGCCGAACATCGTCGGCCCCACCCACAGCGGCCACATCGCGATGACCGTGTCCATCATCGTGTTCAGTTGCAGCGTGCCCAGCCCCAGCAGCACCGGGACGAACTTGCTCAGCACCGTGCGGCCCGCGGGGACGGCATCGCGGAATGCCGCGGACCACTTGAGGACGCCGCGGAGCGCGAGGATCGACCACACAACCTGCGCCACGCTTGCCAGCAGCGCGGCCCCGCCGATGATGTACGCCGTTGTCAGCTCATCGCCGGTGAGACCGATGTAGAAGGCCAGCCCCGCGGCGATCTGGAAGAGGTTCAGGATGATCGGCGCCGCCGCGGGAACGGCGAACCTTCCGTGGACCTGAAGCACCCCGCCCAGGATCGCCGTGATGCACACCGCCGGCATCATCGGCAGCATCAGCATGATCAGCCGGATCGATGTCGCCGTGTCGGCATCGGCCGGGAGCAGCCACAGCCGCAGCCCAAGCACGATCTCTATGAGTAGCGTGATCAGCCCCGAGCCAAGCGTGAGCGCCGCGATCACCAGGTTCGCGAGCTTCGCGGCCATCGCCGGGTCATCACGCTGGATCGTCGTGTACTGCGGGATGAACGCCGCGGAGAGCGCGCCCTCGCCAAAGAGCCTGCGGAAGAGGTTGGGCGCGGCGTACGCGGCCCGGAACGCCGACCCCAGCGCCGAGTCGCCGAAGATCCGCGCGGTCACGACATCCCGCGCCAGCCCGCTGAAACGGGACACCAATGTGAGACCGGAGACCACGCGCACCGCCGATGCGAGCGCGCCGGTCGTGTCCGCCGCTCGGTCGCCCGGCCGCGCGCTCCCTTGAGAGCTCGCCGTCACTGGTTCTGCTGGAGCGTCGGGCTGCATGCGTCGCCTGTTTCATCGGCCCGCCGCGCGGCGAGGCTGGAATCGGCCGAACCGCGCCGCGTCACTCCGATCACCAGACACACCGCGGCCGCGGTCCACACGCCCGCCTGATTGAACGCCCAGTCGTCCCAGCCCACGGTGCGCCCGAGAAACGCCGGGAACTGCGAGGCCTCATCGAACGATGCGTACACCGCCGCGACCAGCGCCGACACCAGCACATTCCGCACCGAGAACCGCGGCCCGAAAAACGCGCACATCGTTGCTGCGAAGGTCCAGGTCCCGAAGGCGATCATGTGCGCGACCAGGTCCGGACGCTCGATCGGCGTCACGATCTTCAGGCGCGGCCAGTGCGTCACCGTGAATGTCAGCCCGGCCCAGAACCCGAAGAACGCCGCGGCGATCGGGGTCGCGCGGCGGGTGGAGAAACTCACGGCCGCGACCCTGATGCCGCGTTCGAGGCGGGCGCACCGGGCGTCGTTTCGATCGTCGCCGGCTCGGCCCCGCCCGCCCCGCCCGCGGCGGGAACGG